>CAXSHS010000053.1:0-20115 GCA_964237325.1 uncultured Acidobacteriaceae bacterium
TTTTGACAGCAGAACAGCTCCAACACGCACGTGCCGCAGCATGGTGCCAGCAAGGAAATCCCTTACTGACCGCGGACGACGCCACCGCCTGGCTTCGCGAAGTCGGTCTTGCCCTTTTCCTACCCCGCACGGCACAGATCGCCGCCCCGACCCCGTCCTTTGTCGAAGCCGCTACCGGTGAGTCGAACGCGACACCCAAGCCGGCTGCCATTGCGAGTGCGACCTCCCTGCTGCATCGCATGACGATTTCGGGTGACGCCGCGGCACTGAACCTGCTGGGGATTCCGGGCGACCAGCCGGATTTTCTTGCGACTGAGGAGACGCTGCCTTTCCTGTACGCCCTGCGCGGTGACCGCGAGTGGAAGCGAGGGCCGCGCGGCAAAAGCTCGCCGCTGGTGGTAGAGGTGTGGAAGCTGCTGGACCGCGACGGGGCGCTGACTGCTGACGAAATTAAGGACAAACTGGGTAGGCACCTGACAGAGTCTGCCGCCCTGCGCGCGCTGACCGACCTGTGGACCAACCTTCGCATTGAGCCGGTGTACCAGACCGGCAACGACGCGGGTGAAAGCACGCATTGGCAGTTGCTGGAGGCCAACCATGAGCAGGCGATGACTGCAGGGGCTGCCATGTCGCAGGGCCTGGCACTGTCCGCACTGGTTTCGCTGTACCTGCAATCGGCTATTGCGGCTACAGGCGACGAGATTGAAGCCTTCCTTTCGCCCCTGGCCTCGCGCTCACGGGTGCGTGATGCAGTACGCGGCCTGATGGCGACCCGGCAACTGGGGGTCCGCAATCTGGGGCCGAATGAGCACTTCTTTGTGGAGGGCAGCTTGCCCGAGTTTGAGGAGGTTTCCGCTATGTCTGCCGTTTCTGAAAAGAAGCGCAGTGAGGCTACGCAGCCGGCAAGTCCCCTTGCCGATCTGCTGCCGGAGGTGCCCGTCCCGGCGGACATCGTGATGGGCGGCTTCCGGATCGAGGCACTTTCTGAGTCGGAAACAGAGAAAGAGCGCTCCATAGGCGAAGGCCGCAAACGGTTTGTGGCAGGGCGCGAAAGTGCAGGAGGCGACCGCAAAAGCTACGGCGGTCGGCCCGGCGCGGAGCGCAAGACCTTTAACACAGAGCGTAAAACGTTCGGTGGGGAGCGCAAGACATTCGGCGGCGCACGAAAACCGTTTGGGGATCGACCGGCTGCAGGCGGCGAGCGCAAGAGCTTCGGGGGCGGTCCGCGTGAGGGCAGGGACGGCGAGAGCGCACCTCCAAAGCCCTTCTTTGCCCGTGAACCCTGGAAGGAAGACCGGCGCCCCGGCAGCGCATCCTCAGCCTCGGAAGGCAGACCGTCCAGCGACCGGCGCCCCTTTACGGGCGGCGACCGCAAGCCGTTTGCGCGCCCGGCTGCCGGGGGTGACCGGCCCTATACCCCACGCGGAGATCGTCCGTCTGCAAGCGGTGACCGTAAACCGTTTACGCGCCCATCTACCGGCGGCGATCGGCCCTACACACCGCGTGAAGGTAGCCGTCCCGCTTTCGGCGGTGATCGCAAACCGTTTGCGCGCCCGTCTGCTGACGGTGATCGCAAACCATTCACACCGCGCGGGGGTGGTCGTCCATCTTCGGGTGGGGATCGTAAGCCTTTTGCACCCCGTGGTGACCGGCCTTTTACCCCGCGCGAAGATCGCCCAACATCAAATGGAAGCGATCGGCCCTACACACCGCGAGAGGGCAGCCGTCCCTACACACAGGGCGGCGACCGTAAACCCTTTGCCCGCCCAGCTGCCGGGGACGATCGGCCTTCCACACCGCGCGAAGGTCGCCCTTCCTTCAACGGCGACCGCAAATCTTTTACGCGCTCATCTGTCGGCGGCAACCGGCCCTACACGCCGCGCCCGGATGGGGACGGCGGCATGCGCCCTCCGCGCAAGCCGTTTGCTGCGCGTGAAGGAGGCAGTCCCTCAGGCACCGGCGACCGCAAGCCATTCTCACCGCGAGGCACGGACGGTCCGCCGCGCAAACCGTTTTCAGGCGGGGGCGATGGGGAACGGCGTCCTTACACACCGCGCACGGAGGGCGCTCCCTCCCGGCCCTACACTCCCAGGGCAGAAGGGGGCGCACCAGAAAGGGGAGCCTCGGCCAGGCCTGGGAAGCGGCCCCGCACTTCGCCTTTTACCTCTTCGGGCAAGCCCCGCGCCGGGGTAGGCAAGCCGGCCGGCCGGCCGGGCCCGCGAGCAGCACGGCCCGGTGCAGGCCTCGGGGGCAGCAAGCCCGGTGGTCCCCGTCCAAAGACCGGCAAGCCCGGCGGCAAGAGCGGTCCGAGGCGTGACGGGTGAGCGGCACGCCATCTGCCTCCCCCCGCCGCAACCGTATTCTTGCTATCGACGGACCTGCCGGATCGGGCAAGAGCACGGTCGCCGCGCACATGGCACGTCGCCTGGGCCTGCTGAATATAGAGACGGGAGCCATGTACCGGGCTTTCGCGCTCAAGGCTCTGACTATGGGTACCGCGCTTGAGGACGCCGAGGCTCTTGCCCAGCTTACTGAGACAACATGCATTGAGCTTGTGCCCGATGCAGCGGGTAACCGCGTTTTGCTGGACGGCGCGGACGTGACAGATCAACTGCGAACCCCGGAGATCACGCAAGCCGCCTCGCAGGTGAGCGTACACGGGCGAGTGCGAGCCTCCATGGTGCGCCTGCAGCAGGGATTTGGAGCATCCGCCGGTACGGGCTTGGTGATGGAGGGCAGAGATGTGGGTACGGTCATCTTTCCCGATGCCAGCGTCAAAGTCTTTCTGTTTGCCTCTCCCCAGGCTCGAACCGACCGACGCCTTGCGCAAGACGGCAGCTCGCACGTTGAGGGATCGCAGGCAGTTCTCGCTGCTCTCCGCGAGCGGGATGAGCGTGACCGGTCCCGCACCGAAAGCCCCCTACGCCCGGCCGATGATGCAGTGCAGCTGGACTCTACACACCTGACTTTGGATCAGGTAATTGAGCAGGTTGCCCAGCTGGTAGCCGAGCGCTGGCACTTATAAAACGTTGGAAGCTTCCTGAACTACTGAACTGTAGGCTCGGGCGGCGGCTCCGTACTGCGCAAGCGACGCTCGTGTGACGGCTTGGCTGTCAACGCAGGCGCTGTCGGTGTATCCGGGGTATCGCCGAGTCCTCCACGCCGCACAGTCAGGCTGCCATGGTCCGTTTTGAGCTCGATCATGGGGCCGCCCTGTCCTACCTGCCCGCTGATCGTCTTCATGCCGCCGCTCTCTCCCTGCGCTAAAGGAAAGTCGGAATCAATTTCTTCATCCTTGCCGGTCTCCCCGTGCAGGCTGAAGCCGGCTTGTACCGGCACATGCAGTGTGATGTTGCCGGTGTTGTTGCGAAGCGATAGCGTGCCCAGCGGCCTGCTCGCCGCGACATGGATGTCGCTGTTGCTGTCGGAAATCTGTGCGTCGCCGCTCAGGCCGCTGACCTCGACATCCTTTGAGCGTGTGTCGATCTTCAAGCCTCCCCCAACGCCTGAAATTCGCAGGTCGTCCGAGTCGAGCGACAGGGAGCCGGTAAGCCGCTGCGCTTCGATCTGTGTACGGTTCGAGTGGAAAACTACCGGGCCGCCTGTACCGCCGACCGAAATGCTGCCCAGAAAGTCGCCGTCGAGCGTGGTCTTGCCCTTGACGTCCGAGATGGTAAGATCCTCTGCGCGGCCGTTGATCGACAGGTCGCCCCCAAGCGCACGAGCATGAAGGTCGCCATGGTCCATCACGACATGGACGGCGCCGCCCAGGCTGTCAAGCGTTACATCGCCGTGGTCCTGATGGACCTCAAGCGCGCGCCGCAGGCCGGAGATAGCAGTGTCGCCATGGTGATTGCGTACGGTACACAGCACACCCTCAGGTACGGAAAGTACCAGGCTTACTTCGACTCCACGATGAGCCGGTACGGTGACTGCGGCATCGGTTCCATGGACTGTGAGCACCGGCCGCGCCCCGGCAAATGCATCTGCCTTGGCGCGGTCGGCGACATGCGCTACCTGGTGCGCAGCCACATGAATTTTCCCGTCTGTTGAAGGGGCGATCTGGATGTCGCCGCGCGCGTTTTCGACTGTAAGGGTGCCATCGGCAGCAAGCGGATGCTCAAGGGTGATGTCGTTTTCATGCGTTTCGCCGTTCAGTGAAAAGTTGAAATCGGGATTGAGCCAGCCGTAGTTCCACTCACCGTTGGAACCGCTATGAAAACGCGCCCCGCCCCGGCTGGCCAGACCAAGCAGCACCAACAGGATGATAAGCGCCGTCAGACCGCCGCCGCCCCGACGTCGTCTGTAGGCGACCGGCGCAGGATAGCCGGGACCAGCCTGGACAGTGCGCGACTCAAGCAGGCGCTCCCCCAGAAGCCCCACGCCCAGCAGGACCAGCAGCAGCGGCCACCAGACCGAGTACACGGTCCAAAAGGATTCGAGCGACAGCCGATCTGTGGTGAGCAACAGAAAGATGATGCCAGCAATCAGTTCAAACACCGCGAAAGAGAACGAGCCGCGCCGGGCCGGGACTTGCGCGTTGTAAGCCGTCCGCGAGGAACGCGTTGAGAACAGCGCGTCGAGTAGCCGCAGCAGCCCGGCAGCCAGCAGGTAGATAGGCCAGGAGCGGGCGAATGAGAGCACATTCCATTGCGCCAGCAGTGCTGTGAGTGCGAAGCAGAGCAGGAAGACCGGCCCGCGAATGCGCTGAAACAGAAAGGGGTTCATCGCTGCTCCGTATCGTGATCGTGCAGGATCGGGTTGTGCGAGATCGGCTCGCCGGAAATCGGGGAAGGCGCGTCCGTGACAGGGGAGACGGGATCAGCCGGGGGTGCCGGAGCTGCTGCGTTGAAGCCCTGAAAACTCTGCGGCACAGGCGTGCGAACTCTGCGAATGAGCAGCCACACACCGAGCAGCATCAGGAGCACGGGCCATCCCCGGCCGATCCAGTCAAAATCAAGAAATCCAAGTGTACTCAGGAGAAACAGCAGCCCCACCACGATCAGCACGACGGCGCCGATCGGTTCGCCTCGGCGGGAAAGAGCAGCCGGAGGTACAGGTGCCGCAACAGACACGTATGGGGCTGCCTGGGCCTGCCGACGGGCTTCCTGCTGTTGATCTACCCGGTCCGCAGGCCGGTTTCCAGGCTGAGCCGTGCCGGGCGTCCATACCGGCTGCCCTGCCTGCGCCTGTGGCCGTATTGGTGCCGAGTACGGAGGCGGCGGCGCGTAGGTGCTCGACTGCGGGCCGATCCGCTGGCTCATGTCGAGAATGCCAAATGGATCGGGCAAGGGCCGCCCGTCGCGCCGGGCAGCGGCAGTCTGAGCCGCGTCGAATACCTGATAGAAGATCCAGAAAGCTACCAGAATCCCGACAAAGTCAAAGCGGTTGGCTACACCTACAAGGATGACAAAGATGACAACATGCAGAAGCGCCTTGATGAACTGCCCGTTATACATGGCACCGACGCCGGGAATAAAGCCGAGCAGCCCGGCCACGACCGGATTCGGCCCACCGGAGGGTACGGGCCGGTACGGCTGAGACAGTATGCCCGCTACAGGCGTGTATCCTGCCTGCGCACCCGGGTTTGCCGTTGCACCTACCGGAGTAAAGCCGAGAGTCTCAGAGGGAGGAGAAGTCGAGCCGGCCGGCGCTACCCGCGCCAAAAGGCAAGGTTCACACAACACAAGCCCGTCTATGGTGCGGGTACA
Organism: uncultured Acidobacteriaceae bacterium; assembly: GCA_964237325.1. Classification (GTDB taxonomy): domain Bacteria; phylum Acidobacteriota; class Terriglobia; order Terriglobales; family Acidobacteriaceae; genus EB88. Next base: position 5,712 of record CAXSHS010000053.1, read on the forward strand.
TTGCGCACACAACGGCTTGCCGCAGTTCTGGCAAAAAGCCGTAGAGGCGCGGTCCGGGTGGTTAGCGCATGTCATAAAGAGGCCTCCCCGCATGTGTTTGTTTCCGCTAAAGCCTGCAGCGGCATAGCTTCAGCAGGCAGCACGCGCGCGCTCGGCTGCGGATGCTTGGGTTTGCGCTCCTGCTGCGCTCCCTGCGTCACCTTGGCGGACTGGCGCAAATCCTGCACCGTGGCTTCCATCTCTCGCACGAGCCGCAGGTTGTCGTAGAAGCTCACGAGCTCCTTCTTGGTATCGAAAAACTCGTGAAATGCGGAAACCTGGAGGGTCGCCGGGTTTTCCATGGCAACTTTGACATCGCCCAGGCGCATTCCGGTAAGGGACAGCGTGAGGCCAATTGAAAATACCGCCATGGCCGCTGTCATCAGGATGCGGGCCTGCCGCTGCCCGCGCGATGCCCAGACAGGAAACGGCAGCACGGATGCCATGCCCTCCACGGCATGCAGGCCGACAGCAGCCCCCGGCGCAATCCCTGCCCCGGTGCGCAGCAGGATCTTACTCGCCAGGTCCGCCGGGATCGCGGGCGGCGTATCGTGCAGTACCGCGATCCACTCCCTGCCCTGCCCGCACTCACGCAGCAGGGTTGCGCACGCTGTGCAGCCCTCCGTGTGCCGCGCAAACGCCTCCTGCTGCTCGGGTGCAAGCATGCCGTCCAGCAGATCCACCAGTGTTTCTTCCCAGTAGGCGCAGCTGTCGTTTGTGTCGTTGTCAAGAAGGTCGAAATCGTCAAAATTATCATGCACCATCAGCTCACCTGCTTTCTGCCGCGACCTAATACCCGGGCCAGTTCGGCCCTGCCGCGACTGATACGCGACTTCACAGTTCCCTCCGGTATGTGCAGCACAGCGGCAATTTCCTTGTAATCCATATCTTGTAAATCCCTCAAAATCACGGCCTCCCGCAGTTCCGGCGATACGGACGCGAGCGCGGCCTGTACTTCCCGTTCCAGCTCGCGCTGCAAGGCATGCGCATGCGGGCCGGGACGCGCGTCTTCCAAGTGGATGCTCGGTGCATCCTCCCGCTCCACGTCTATGGAGTCTGAGGCGCGCTGCAGGCGCGAGCGCCGGTAATGGTCTACCAGGTGATTGCGCGTGAGCGTGGTGACCCATACGGCAAGTGAGCCGCGCCCCGGATCAAACGCTTTCAGGCTGCCGTAGATTTTCAGAAACACGTCCTGGGTCAAATCCTCGGCATCGTGCGACGAGCCGGTGAACCGGTAGCACAAGGTATAGACGCGACCATGGTGCGTCTGTACCAGCTCGGTCCATGCCAGCGGGTCACCGCCGAGGCACCTGCGCACCAATGCGGCCCATGCAAGCTCGACCGCTTCCTTTGCGCCGGCACCCGAGACGTCGAGTTTGCTTGGCACGGCTAGTGTCGGGTGCTGCATCCTGCGGGTAAGGGGCAAAGCTGTCTTGCGCCTGCCCTCCCAGATACTCCCGATATCCCCGATACCCATGGGTGCAATCGTAATGGCTATCGCCGTCATGCGAGCTAGTACGCAAGGGGCGCCGCAATAGTTCCGCCGGCACCGAGATGAGACGGGCTACACTGTGCGGATGGCTGATGGAGAAAAAGATCCACGGATGTATTTCGCAGCGGAACGAACCTTTCTGGCATGGATTCGTACCGGGCTTGGGCTGATGGGCATCGGCTTTGCCGTGGCCCGCTTCGGGCTGTTTCTGCGGCAGGTCCAAAGCGGCCAGCTACACACTACGGCACACGGCTCAGGAGCCTCGGTCTACTCGGGCACCGCCTTAGTAGGGTTGGGCGTTCTGGTGCAACTCGGCGCTATGGTGCACCACGTCAGGACCACGCGAGAGCTTCAATCGGGCATATGGAAGCCCAGAGTTTCCTACGGCGGCGTGCTACTTGCACTGGTGCTTGCCATTGCCGGGCTTGGTATGGGGACGTACCTGATACTGCTCCCGTAGCTACTGCAAGGTAGCTGCACTGTCGGCGCCGGCCTGCTGACACTCCGCACAGATGCCCAATACATCTACGGCAATGCGTTTCATCAGGAACCCGCCGGGAAGTTGGCGGGGCGTCTCTACCAAGCCCAGCATTTCAGGCTCGATGTCATGGATGGTGCGACATTCCGTGCAAAGCAGATGATGGTGCGGGCTATGGTTTGTTTCCACGCGCATAGATCCATGGTGCTGCGAGACCCGCTGAAAGATACCTGTGTCGATGAACAAATGCAGGTTCTTGTACACAGTTGCAAGAGAGATGGAAGGAACGCGCCGCTTGACACGTGCATATACTTCTTCCGGGCTTGGATGACCTTCTATCGAGCAGAGGACGTCATAAATGACCTGCCGCTGATGTGTAACCGCCAGACCGGCCCCTTCGCACATCTTTCGGAATTGTGTCGGTTCGCCTGACATGACCCTTAAGGATACCGTGCTTTGCATGGAACGTCAAACCTGGAACACTCAGCCACAAATCAAGACATAGCCATAGCACCGAACGTGCGTTGTTGCGGCAGCGAAGCAGTCTTAGGAGTGAAAGCGGCCAGTTGCAACGAAAGAGGCATCTCCTTTAAGCAGAAGTAAGCAGAAGCAATGTTTGCTTCCCATTGCCGTAAACCCATTTTCGCTACACCCGCACCGCAACCAAGGAGCCCCATGTTTCTGCGCGTCGATAAACTACTGATCCCGTTGACCAAGCCCAAGAGTCCAGACCCGAACGAAGCAGCCGCAGTGCAGGAACTGCTGGGCGGTAAGTTCGGCGAAATGTCCACGCTGAACAACTACCTGCACCAGTCTTTCGGCTTTAAGGAAAAGAAGAAGCTCAAGCCGTTCTACGACCTGGTCTCCTGCATCACGGCCGAGGAAGTCGGGCACGTTGAGCTGGTTTCCTCTGCGATTAACCTGCTGCTTGAAGGCAGCGTAGCAGAAGGCGAACCGACAGACGCCCCACTGGCACCGACCAAAAACCTGCGCAACACGCACCACAATATCGTGGGCGGCGGCGGCCACCAGGTAATGGACTCCATGGGCCACTTCTGGTCCGGCGATTACGTGTTCTCAAGCGGCAATCTGGTCACGGACCTGTTGCACAACTTCTTCCTGGAAACCGGCGCGCGTATGCACAAGCATCGCTGCTACCAGATGTGCACCAGCCAGACGGCACGCGACATGATCGGCTACCTGATGGTTCGTGGCGGTGTCCACCAAGCCTCCTATGCGCTGGCACTGCGCAAGATCACCGGCGTTGAAATCACCAAGATGTTGCCCACACCGAACATCGACGATGCCAAGATTCCCGAAGCCCGCAAGTGGCAGGAGATGGGCAGCCACCGCAAGATCTACACGTTCTCACCCGAGGACTACGGCGATGTAGCCGGTGTATGGTCCGGTCCCGCGGACTGGGCCGATGGCGAAGAGCTCGAAGTCATCAAGGGCGCCCCAGATTATGCGGAAGAGGGCGCTGTGATCACTGGGTCGAAGTCTCTGTTCTCCCCGGACTACGCGCCGGAGGAGATCTACGAGATCGCGGCGCAGCTCATGCAGAAAGCCGGTATCTCGCCCAAGCAGCCGAACGACGGAACGCACTCACGCATGCAGGGCAGCACGGCCAACAGCCCCGGTGCCAAGGCGCAACCCACAAAAATCGTTATCTAACATGCAAAAAGCAAAAGGCCGTTCGGATTTCCGGACGGCCTTTCTTTTTTCCAGGCAACTGCCTACACCCTAACCTCAAGCATCCGATCAAGCGCAACCTTGGCCCAGTGCTTCGTATCTGCGCGGACTGAAATCTGGTTTACCACGCGACCTTCAAGCAGGTTCTCAAGCACCCAGCACAAGTGCTGCGGCGTAATGCGGAACATGGTCGTGCATAGGCAGCCCGTGTCATCGAGCGTGATCACCTTTTTGCCTTGTGTCGCCGCATGGCGCGCCAACCGGTTCACCAGGTGAATCTCCGTGCCGATGGCGAACATGGAACCTTCAGGCGCGGCATTGACCAGCGAAATGATTCGCTCGGTGGACCCAAGCGCATCGGCTTTCTGACAAACCTCCCAGCGACACTCCGGATGCACGATGACCTGGATGCCGGGGTACTTGGCGCGTACCTGGTCCACATGATCCGGTAGAAAACGCTGATGCACCGAGCAGTGGCCCTTCCAGAGGATGACCTTGGCAGCCTTGAGCCGCGCCGGGGTCAGTCCGCCGTTGATCTGGTACGGGTCGAACACCACCATCTCTGACGATGGAATGCCCATGGCAAAAGCTGTATTGCGGCCCAGGTGCTGGTCCGGCAAGAAGAGCAGCTTGCCCGCGCGGGCAAAGCCCCACTCAAAAGCTTTCTGCGCGTTCGACGAAGTACAAACCAGGCCGCCTCGCTCCCCGCAGAACGCCTTAATGGCCGCCGTTGAATTCATATATGTAATCGGCAGAATGTCGTCCGGCGTGAGCCCGGAAGCCATGAGCGCATCCCAGCAATCCTCCACCTGGCCGATCTCCGCCATGTCTGCCATGGAGCAGCCTGCATTCAGATCGGGCAGGATGACCTTCTGGTCAGGCCGACCGAGCACATCGGCGGACTCCGCCATGAAGTGCACCCCGCAAAACACCAGATACTTGGCGGCGGTCTCGGCGGCGATCTGGGAAAGTTTGTAGCTGTCACCGGTAAAGTCGGCGAAGCGAATCACTTCATCGCGTTGGTAGTGGTGGCCGAGCAGAACGGCTGTGTCGCCTAATTTGGCGCGGGCTCGGGCAATGCGTTCGTCCATGGAACGGTCGGGCAGGACGAGGTAGTTTTCAAGCGAGCAAGCCTCTGCGGCAGCATCATTCAGATGGTCTGGGGCAAGGGCGAGCGCGTCCGTGACTGCAACAGTCAGTGTGCTCATTCAGTGTTCCGCCTTCAGTTCGTCTCCCTTGGCGGGGACGAACGGGGATGTTGAAAGCATGGGTACAGGCTGCAGCGGCTTCGCAAAGTCTCAAGCCGCGGGGATGTTGCCGCCTTCATACACAGATGCAATCCCGGGCGTCACGATGCAGGGGGAGGACGCCGGAAGCTGTTTCTTTTACGGCTAGTGTAATGGAAGCCGTCCCGTTTTGTGACAGAGCGGGGGCACACGGGTATCATCAAAGGCGATGCACCTTGGCGACTCGATCTTTATCCTCATCCTGGCTCTTGTGCTGCTCGGTCCCAAGAAGACCTCAGAGCTGGCCGGGCAATTGGGGAAGCTGATGTCCGAGTTCCGCAAAGCCTCGAATGACTTCAAGTACCAGTTCAACGAGGAAATGCGTGTATCCGAGCAGCAGGAACAGCAAAAGAAACAGGAAGCCGAGCGTGCGGCCTTGCCTGCCCCTGTGTCAGCAACTGGTGAAAACACCATCATGCCCCCGGCAATAGAAAGCGTGACCGTGGAAGCACCAAGCGAAGCAGTTCCATACGCAATCTCCGCCGTGTCTGCCACAACAGGGGAAGAGCAAGCCATCGAAGATCACCCGCTGCTGCGCGTGGATGTTATCCCGCCGATGAACGAAACGGTTGCGCCGGCAAATGGAACCGGAAACGGCCACCATACAAGCACACCCGACGTAGCCCCGCCGGTCGTAAACGAAGCTCCGGTATCGCATGGCTCCTAACACCGTCGATACAGTACGGTCCGCGGTAAGCGAGCGGGCTGACCTGCCGGGCATGAGCCTGCTGGAGCACCTGGAAGAGCTGCGCAAGCGCTTCATGCACGTCATTGTGGCGCTGATCGTCGGCTTCGGCGTGGCCTACGGCTTCCATGAGCGTATCTACGCGTTCATGCAGGCGCCGATCACCTTCGCGCTCCAGCAGCACCACCTGCCTACCAAGCTGGTCTACCACAACCCTGTTGACGGCTTTAACCTCTACCTCAAACTCTCCTTCATGGCCGGTGCGCTGCTGGCAGCGCCGTATGTGCTGTACCAGCTGTGGCTGTTCATCTCGCCGGGGCTCTACAAGCATGAGAAGCGCTACGTGTGGCCGTTCATGTTCACCACCGTTGCGCTGTTCTTCGGCGGCGCGTTTTTCGGCTACAAGTTCGTGTTTCCCGGCTCACTGAGCTTTCTGCTCTCCTACAGTGACAAATTCACCCCGCTCATTGAAATCAACGAGTACACCGGCCTGTTTCTGACAGTGATTCTTGGGCTCGGTGTTTCATTTGAGCTACCCATTGTCATCATGTTTCTGTCGCTGTTCGGTATCGTGGGGCCGAAGTTTCTCTGGACAAACCTGCGCTACGCCATCCTCATCATCTTTGTCATTGCGGCTATCATCACCCCTACTCCGGACATCCTAATCATGTGCGCTTTCGCCTCACCGCTGCTGATCCTCTACTTGCTGAGCATCGGTGTGTCGTACATGGTGCACCCGGCGCGGCGTAAGCGGAACGCGCTCAAAGCCGGGCAGTAAGCTGGGTTGCTGGTGAACGCCTTGCCGCCGATGACCATGCAGTTTGCGGGAGCCTCGCTCGGCTTCTGGCTGCTCTTCCATGGCATCGTGGCCGTGCTGCTGTTTGTAGATTTAGTGGTACTCGGAGCGCAGAAGGGTGCCGCGGCGGGCGCGCAGGTGCGCAAGGCCTGGGCCTGGACCGCCGTGCTTGCCGCTGCCGCGTTCTGCTTCGCCCTGTTTGTTTCCAGGGAACAGGGCCACGGTCACGCCATCGAGTTTGTCTCCGGCTACCTCGTCGAAGGATCGCTGTCGGTCGACAACCTATTTGTGTTCCTGCTGCTGTTCCGTTCGCTCGGCCTCGACGCCGACGGCCAGCGCCGTGTGCTGCTGTGGGGTGTGCTGGGTGCCATTGCCCTGCGTGCGGTCTGCATCTTTGCCGGGGTAGCGCTGCTCCGGCGGTTTGCATGGGTGCAGTACATCTTCGGCGCGGTCCTGCTGGTTGCCGGTATACGCCTGCTGCGGTCTGACGAAAAGAACAAGGAGCAGCCGGGGCCCATGCGATGGCTGCGCAAACGGGTAGGGGGCAGCCCCGGCGGGGCACTGGGCGGAGGGGCGTTTCTGCTGGTTGTGCTCGCAGTTGAAGGTACAGACCTGCTGTTCGCGCTCGACTCTATTCCGGCTGTGCTTGCCATCACGCGCGACACCTTTATCGTCTACACGTCGAACATCTTTGCAATTCTAGGGCTGCGGTCGCTCTACTTTGCGCTTGCCGGTGTTCTGGAAAAGCTGCGCCTGCTGCACTACGGCCTCGCCGTGATCCTGATCTTTGTCGCAGTCAAAATGCTTGCGACGCGATGGGTCGAGGTGCCTGCCTGGGCTTCGCTTGCCATCATCGTAGTCATTCTGGGTGGGTTCGCACTAGCAAGCCGTCTACTGCCGGAGCCTGCGGCAGCAAGCTAGTTTGATGCTTTAGTAGGGCTGCACCTTGGCCACGTTCAACTTACTGCGCTTTGCGGCGCGGCATAGCGGGCAGCCTGTGATGTGCGCGTTGATTTCAGCTTCAATAGCGGCCAGGGTGTGCCGCGCCTCAATGCGTGTATCGATTACCTTGCGCCGACCCATGCTGCGCAGCAGCTCAACCGTTGCAGCCCGCAGGCGTTCTTCTTCCGCAACGGCAGCCTCCCAGCGCGGCTTCAAGCCGTCATACACTCCGCACTGGATTTGATCTATGACAAGCAGTGTCAAAGTAGCCGCTCCTCAAAGGTAATTGCCTCATCCGCCACAACCAGTGAATGTCGCGCAAACTGCGCGTCGTCCCGCTGCGGAAAGTCGTTGCGGTAGTGCGCGCCGCGGCTCTCATGCCGCGCAGCCGCCGAGCGTACGGTCAGCTCGCTTACGTCAAACAGGTTACGCAGTTCGGCGGTCGCGCGGCTCGGCGGTTCCATTTGGCGGCTCAATGAGCGGGCACGCAGCTCTCCCAGGCAGGCTTCCGCGCGACGCAGGCCGTCGCCGTCACGCAGCAGCCCGGCGTCGCGCCACATCTCTGCCTGCAAGGTGCGGCGCAACGCACCTGCGGATGCCGCAGCCGGGTAGGGCACGCGCGAAGCATGCGACTTCCCGGTGTGCTGAACAGCCTCGCCCAGCATGGCTTCTGCCGCGCGCGCGCCGAATACCAAGCCTTCCAGCAGTGAATTGCTGGCCAGCCGATTGGCACCATGCACGCCCGTGCAGGCGACCTCTCCCGCCGCGAACAACCCAGCCAGTGAGGTGCGTCCGTCCATAGCTGTTTCAACGCCGCCCATGAGGTAGTGCGCAGCCGGTCGCACCGGGATTAGATCGCGGCTTAGCAGCAGGCCGTGTTTTGCAAGAAAAGCCGAGATGCCGGGGAACCGTGTTACGAGATCAAGTTCAGGCTCCTGTTCGGCCAGGTGACGCATATCAAGATAGACCGGGCGTGCGGCAGAACCGCCCATGCCTTCTCGCGTAATCGCGCGAGCCACCACATCGCGCGGTGCAAGCTCCAGCAGCGGGTGATAGCGCTCCATAAATCGTTCGCCGCGATCGTTGCGCAGCCATGCACCCTCGCCGCGTAGTGCCTCCGACAGCAGAAAACGCGGCACTCCGGGCAGCGAAAGAGCCGTCGGGTGGAACTGGTAAAACTCCATATCGGCAATGGCCGCCCCGGCGCGATAGGCAGCGGCAATTCCATCGCCGGTCGCAACCGCCGGGTTGGTTGTGTCGGAGTACACCTGACCCGCGCCGCCGCTTGCCAGCAGTACCGCGCGCGCATGCGCCTCCGTCTGCCTTCCGTCACGATCTACAAGGGCCACGCCGGTCACGCGATTATGCTCATCGAGCAGCAGGTCCGTGCAGGTGGTCCACTCCAGCAAGTCGATGTTCGGGTGGGTGCGCGCATGCGCCAGCAGGGCGCGGCCAATCTCGGCCCCGGTCGCGTCACCGTTCGCATGCAGAATCCTGTTGCGGCTGTGCGCGCCCTCGCGCGTCAGCAGCAGCACACCGGTTGCGGGGTGCTTGTCAAAGCCGGTGCCCCAGCGCAGCAGCTCTTCCACACGCGCGGGCCCTTCGGCTACCAGCAGGTGCGCGGCTTCACGATCCACCAGTCCGTCGCCTGCGGAACGGGTGTCGGCCCAGTGCTCTTCCACATCCTCGGCACCGCTCATAGCTACCGCAATGCCGCCCTGCGCATAGCTGGTGTTCGACTCGCCGAGCTGTTCCTTGGTAATAGCCAGCACGCGGCCATACGCCGCAAGCGTGATGGCAGCCCGCAAACCGGCAATACCTGCACCGACGACAATGAACTCCGGACTCCCTTGTGCTTCCATACGTGTTAGACACCTGTGGCTCTTGTGAAGGTGCATCGCGGCTCTCCGTGCGGTTGCACAGTACGATAAGAACTGTGCGAACCATCGCGGTTGAAACCGCCACTGCCAATTACAAAGTGTATGTGGGCGCGGGCCTTCTGGCGACGCTCGCGGCTCGCATCGCGCCCTTTCGTAAGGGCCGACTGTTTGTGCTCACCTCGCCGCCTGTCTGGGAGCTGTGGGGGGAGCGCTTTTTAGCATCGTTTCCCAAGCAGCCCGCCGAGCGGCCGACAATCCTGTTCCTGGAGCCGGGCGAGGCCGCAAAGCGTCTCCGCTCGCTGGAACGATTGGCAGAGGAGCTTGCCGAAGCCGGTGCGGACCGCGCTTCCCTGCTGATCGCCTTCGGCGGCGGCATCGTGGGCGATGTCGGCGGGTTCCTGGCGGCCATTTACATGCGCGGCATCCCCTATGTGCAGGTGCCCACCACGCTGCTGGCGCAGGTTGACTCTTCCATCGGCGGTAAAACGGGCTCAAATCTCGCCGCGGGTAAAAACCTGGTCGGCGCGTTCCACCATCCGGCAGCCGTGTTTGCCGATGTGGACCTGCTGCAAACGCTCCCCATCCGCGAGCTGCGCGCCGGGCTTATGGAAAGCGTCAAGGCCGGCATCATCCGCGACGCGGAGCTGTTCCGCCTGCTGGAGGGGAGCTCGCCGAAGCTGCTGCAAGCCGCTCCCGATGCCGTTCTCGACGTCGAGCTTCTGACCGAGATCGTAGCTCGCTCCGTCGCCATGAAAGCCGAAGTTGTAGGGGAAGACGAGCGCGAACTCGGCCTGCGCATGATCCTGAATCTGGGTCACACGGTCGGCCATGCCATTGAGGCTGTGACAGGATACAACGTGCTGCTGCACGGCGAAGCGGTAGGCTGGGGCATGCTGGCGGCTCTTCGTATTGCCAGTGGGCGCGGCTTGGTGACGGGGGAACAAAGCAACCGTGTTGCGGCGCTTATCCGCGCAGCCGGCGCGCTGCCGCCGTTCCATGCCACGGCACAGGCGCTGCTCTCCGCCGCCGGACGCGACAAGAAGAACAGCGCGGGTACCCGCCGTTTTGTGCTGCCCTGCGGTATTGGTGATGCGGTTGTTGTCGAAGACGTCACAGACACAGAACTGCTGGCGGCAATCGAGCCTGTGTTGAAAGAGGCGCAGCATGCCTGAGCGAATGCCGGAGCAAAAAGCAAAAGGCGCGGTCCCGCAGGGCGCGGCGGACGAGCGAGATGCCGCGGTCCGCGTGCGCGCCATGTTCGACGAGATCGCCCCGCGCTACGACCTGCTGAACCATGTGCTGTCTGCCGGTATCGACCGGTTATGGTGGTGGCGTACCGCGCGACGCTTTCGCGCAACACTCGCCGACCCCCGGGCGCGCGTGCTCGATATCTGCTGCGGCACAGGCGACATGACGATGGCGCTGCTGCGTCGCCGACCGTCCGGCAGCCTGCCGGTGCTGGCGGCTGACTTCTCGCACGGCATGCTCGTGCGCGGCGCGCGTAAATTCACCCGCCGCGGCGCGGTCGCCGTTGAGGCGGACGCCATGCAGCTGCCCGTAGCCGACAGTTCACTCGAACTGATTACCACGGCATTCGGCTTCCGCAACCTGCGCAACTACGCCGACGGCCTTCGTGAGTTTCACCGTGCACTGGCACCGGGCGGCATCCTCGGCATCCTTGATTTCGCTGAGCCGTCCGGTCTGTTAGGTAAACTCTACGCCTTTTACTTTCGACACATCCTGCCGCGGATCGGGGCACGGCTTTCCGGCGCATCGGCTGCATATACCTACCTGCCATCTTCAGTAGGGCGCTTCCCCGCCCCGAGAGAGCTCATGGAGACTATGCGCGCCGTCGGCTATACGGATGTTTCCTGGACCGGGTACAGCTTCGGCATCGCCGGGCTGTACGTGGCGCGCAAGGCACCCCAGACCTGATTTAAGGCTAGTTTCGATTGACTTTGCCGTGTGCATCCGCTACCGATACAGAAGGCTCTTCCCCCGGAGCTGATTTCAACTTTCATGAGGGGCAGGTCCATGCTGCTGAATTTTCTACACCGCTTGATAGCGCTTGCCGTGCTGGTCCCGCTTGGGAGCATGGCTCAGCAGGTGCCGATTCGCGGCCTGCTTGCGGAGCAGGCAGATGCCGGGCAAGGTGAGGCCGCTATCGTGCACACGCATTATGGCACCGCGTACGGTTTTTTCCTTACCGGGGAGGCAGAGGTGCTGGTCTCTCGTCACGCTGTCCTGACACCGCAACGAACGATCGCAAGCGAAATCGGCGTCAAATACCCGCAAAAACCGTTCAACAACTTCATTGAAAGCCCCTCGATCCCCATCGCTCAGGACATAGCGCATGACTTGGTGCTGCTACGCATTGTGGATACTGATGCGGCGGCAGAGACTGTTCCACCGGTACAGGCAGCGGCAGTGAGCCCTCCCTGCACGCCCTTGCAGCAGGTCCACCGGCGCATACGACATCGCGAACGGCATTCCTATCTGCGGCAAGCCCGCTTTACCCGCAGAAACACAAAGGCGAGCTTGCGCCGCACACTTGCCTTCCGCCGCAATCCGCGGCTGCACATCATCTGGGATGGACCGCGGGCAGGCTCAAGTTGAGTCGCTGCTCTCCCCTGAGCGGTATACCCTGAATTCATGAAGGAGCATGCCACAGCTGCGCCGCAAGCACTCAATCCGGCGCTGAGCCCAAACATGAGTCAGGAGAAGGCTGCCGCCGCCAGGGGCTCTGTGCTGGCCGCCGCTGCCGTCACGCTGCTGAAGCTGCTTACAGGGCTCGCCAGCGGCTCACTGGGCATGTTGTCAGACGCGGCTCACTCCGCGCTTGACCTTGCCGGGGCCGGGTTGACGTATTTCTCTGTCCAGGTTGCCGACCGCCCCGCCGATGACGACCACCCGTACGGCCACGCAAAGGTCGAAAACGTTTCAGCGTTCATTGAAATGTTCCTCATGCTCGGCTCTTCGCTATGGATCGGTACCGAGGCCGTGCGCCGCCTGATACGGCATCAAATCGGCTTGCGCTACTCGGTGTGGCCGTTGGCCGTTCTGGTGCTTTCCATCGCTGTCGACATATGGCGGTCGCGCAAGCTGCGTAAAGTTGCGATGCGCACCCAGAGTGCTGCTCTGGCAGCCGATGCCGCGCACTTCTCGTCGGACATCTGGGCCAGCGCGGCAGTCTTCCTGGGCTTGGTGCTGTCCTGGGCAGGCACCCGCTTCGGCGTACCCGCACTGCGCTACTCTGATTCGATCGCGGCCCTGCTGGTCTCGCTCATGATCCTGCTGTTCGCCTGGCAGGTGGGCCGCCGCACGGTAGGCACGCTGCTTGATGCCACCCCGCGCGACACCCGCGCCCGCGTGCTCTATGAGGTGCGCCGCGTACACGGTGTGCTGGCTGTGGACCAAGCGCGCATGCGCAGCGCTGGTGCCGCGCACTTTGCCGACCTTACGCTTTCCATGTCGCGCCAGCTTACCTTTCAACGCACGGAGCAGCTGGTAACCGAGGCGACTGAAGCCGTGCGCCGCGTACTGCCGGACGCTGACGTCGTCATTCGTACCGTGGCCCGCGAGCTTGCAACCGAAAGCGTGTTTGACCGCGTGCGCGCCGTGGCCCTGCGCAACAATGTAGTGCTGCATGATGTCTCTGTCCAGACCTACGGCACCGGGTTGCGCATTGAGCAGCACATTGAGGTCAACGAGCAGCTGCCGCTCAAACAGGCCCATGACTTTGTGCGGCGCATTGAAGACCAGATATGCGGAGAGTTGCCGCAGATCGTAAGCGTGCTGACGCACATCGAAAGTGAACCGGCCACGATCGAAAAACCCGAACTGCGCGAGCAGAACCGAACCATGGAAGAACACCTGCGGCAGGCCGCCGCGCCCCTGCCGGAAATCCTCGATGTGCATGAAGTGCTGGTAAGCCGCGTGGGCGACCGCTTCCAGCTCTCCTGCCACTGCACCATGCCCGACGAGCTGGCCATGCAGCGTGTACACCAAGTCATTACGCTGCTTGAAAATCGCTTTAAAAGCGGCTGCCCGGAAGTGGATCGTGTATTGATCCACCCGGAACCTGTCACGGACAGCCGTCACTAGATGATCGCGTACTTCCGCTTCGCACTGATAGCCGTGCTGCTGTCGGGCATCGCCTGCATCTCGGCCATTGTGACCATGCAATTTGCGGTACACGGCGCGGTAGTCACTGTGCCCGACTTCAAGGGACAGCCCCTGGATGAAGCGGTGAGCCGAGCCGCCGCACTGGGGCTCGATATGTCTGTCAGGCAGCAGTTTTATTCAACAGCACTGCCGGCCGGCCGCGTGCTGCTGCAATCTTCACAACCGGGAGCGCAGGTACGCCGCGGCTGGAACCTTGCAGTGGCGGAAAGCCTTGGAACCCGGCAGATCGCAATTCCTGATGTAGTCGGCAAAAACGAGCATGATGCCATTTTTGCCGTTCGCCAAAAAGGCTTGGAGCTGGGAGTGATAGCGCATATGCCGGACGCGCAGCTACCCCCCGGTACTGTGCTGGCACAAGATCCGGGTCCGCAAGCCGGAGGGGCAGAGCGGCCGAGTGTCAGTCTGCTGGTGGCGGACCCTCAGCCTGCGAAAAGCCCGGCGTTTGCGATGCCCGATGAAACTGGAAGACCGTACAGCGAAGCTGCGGGGGAACTCGAAAAAGCCGGCCTGCATGTCGAAAGCGCGCTCGGCACACCTGACGGTTCTCAACTAGTACTTACACCTGAAACCCACCCGGGAGTTGTAGTCGCACAGACACCGGCAGCAGGCACAAAAGTAGATGCCGCAACACGGATTGTTCTGTCTGTAATTGCCCCGCCGGAGAACACCAGGCCTTAGCTACGGTGGTTAACGAAACAGTGCAAGCTGCGCCTTAGACAAGCATGCAGCCTGCACTCTCTCGCAAAGGTGTTAGCCCTTGGAAAGCGCCGCACCAAGTTCCTTGATCTTCGCGGACAGAGATGAATCGCTATCGCCGACCTTGGTTGTGTCCTTACCCAGCTTCTCCAGCAAGGTCTTGATCGCTTTATCGTCCGGCGTGCTTGCCTGAAGATGCTTCTTCAGCTTGGTCAGGTCGGTAACCACTGCCT
>CAXSHS010000054.1:0-20025 GCA_964237325.1 uncultured Acidobacteriaceae bacterium
GCTGTCAGAATGAGAGCTCATTGCGAGTGCTCCTGTTCCCTTTTCTGTAGCTCGTAATCCCTAACTGTTAATGATCAAATCGCCCGATAAACCCATTCACAATTGAATGGTAGCCTTCATGTCCTAACTTGGCGCAAACTGTAGCTCCCGCCGAGTACGCACAAAGCCTCAAAGCAGGCAGCGTAAACAAAAGCCAGTTTACACAGCCCGCCGCGCCTGTATCACCGCTGCATTGCACCCCTGAAAACGCCACCCAAAGCGATAAATGCTCCGTAGCGAGAATGGAGGAAGACTTAAATGAAATTAAAACGAAAGCAGTTCTAAACGTGATCCAGCACAATCCCGGCACCCAAACCCACCTCGCCGAAACAGGTCTCCATATGCGAAAAATAAAATACCCCAGAAGAAGGGCACCCAGCCCACTCAGCATGGCTTCTTTCGCAAGCATCTGTCCAACCCCATGCGCTTGGTACAAGCGATAGAAGGGCGACTCCAGGATGGCAGTTCCTATAAATGCGACCAGACTGTTTATTAATACACTGGCAGTACAACGTAGCACTTTGCTCATTGCGCCTTCATTCTAAGTCAGCAAAGGACAAACAGCCCTTGAAAGTTATCTTTAGAAGCATGCTGTATCCCGCTTAGAAAATGCACCGAGCTATAAGGGCGCAGGCATACATTCCATCAGCTATCCTATGGCCACCCCAAGAGTGAAACACATGACCTCATCCCTCATCCCGCCCTTCACCCCCGAAACCGCCCCCCTCAAAGTCCGAGCCGCCGAGGACGCCTGGAACACCCGCAACCCCGCCCAAGTTTCCCTCGCCTACACACCAGACAGCCAATGGCGCAACCGCACCGACTTCCTCGAAGGCCGCGAGCAAATTACCGCCTTCCTAACCCAGAAGTGGCAGCGCGAGCTCAACTACCGCCTCTGCAAAGAGCTCTGGGGCTTCCGCGAAAACCGCATGGCCGTCCGCTTCGTATACGAGTCCCGCGATGAGCAAGCCCAATGGTTCCGCTCCTACGGCAACGAACTCTGGGAGTTCGCCGAGCACGGTGAAGAAGCCGGCCTCATGCGCCGCCGCATCGCCTCCATCAACGACCTGCCCATCAGCGAGCGCGACCGACTTTTCCACTGGCCTCTCGGCCCCCGCCCCCAAGACCACCCCGGCCTCTCTGAGCTAGGCTTATAGGAACCATGGCGACCTTTGAAGAAAACGTAAAGCAGCTTGAAGCGATAGTGGCCCAACTCGAACGCGGCGACCTGCCCCTTGAAGACTCCATCAAACTGTTCGAAGAAGGCATGGGCCTCTCCGCCGCCTGCAAGGACCAGCTCGAAACCGCCGAGGGCAAAGTGCAGATCCTCATGCGCCAACGCGATGGCTCCCTCACCCCCGAGCCCTTCCCGGCAGCCAAGTAGGTCGCGCCCCAATACGTCAGCTCTAGCCCACACCGGCCATCTCACGGCTTCAGCACAAACGCAAGCACCCCACTCGCCCCGTCCTGAAAAGCGTGAGCAATCATGCCGGGTCGAACACTCCTGCGCCAGTGAGCCAGGTACCCGAACATGGCTCCAAACAGTGCAATAAGAACAACCTTGCGCCATCCCTGATACGCGTGCGCAGCACCGAACACAACAGCAGAAAGCGCAATGGCAGCCGGAGCACTCTTCGTCAACGCGAGAAACTGCCGCTGCAAATACCCTCGAAAAATCGCCTCCTCGCAAACGCCCGCAGTCAAGGAGAGAGCAAGCCACCAGGCCAGCTCTGCACCTCGATGTGGCAGCATGTACCTCAAATCCGGCCCATGCGAGGCAATGCGCAGCAAAAAGGCGAGTATCGCGAGCAACAGGTAAGTGACAACCCAGAAACCGGCAGCAACGCCAACGTCTCCAAGCACTTCACGGGATGAGCGCCACCGAGCCCCAAGCACTATCCAGACAGAAGCCCCGGAGTATCGAACGCCCGCCAGCACAAACAGAAACAGCAGCCACTCAAATAACATACTGACCGCGTAAAAGCGCGCCCGATCCGGCTGAACCGCCATGCTGAGTCGATGCGCAAGCAGGTTCCCATAAAAAGTCCACCCGCCTAGCACAGCTAAAACCAGAACAGTATGGATCGGCCCCGCGATCCAGGCCTGAGAATCCTTTGCAAACGGAACCGCCGCAGAGATCGCCATAAAGCCCAGCTCCTGAAAACCATGCTGCCTCAGATGGTGTCAGCCTGCAAGAGTGTTCGGTACAGGTGCCTCATCTCACTTTTGAGATGGGCGTCTTTTTCTGCCTGGATATATAAAACGGGGTCATCCTGAGCGAAGCTTCCGTAGGAAGCGCAGTCGAAGGATCTGCTTTTCCTACCCTTGTTTGTGCTCAAAGAGCGTTACTGCGCCGTATCAGGATGCGCCTTCTCCCATTGCGCCTTGGCTTCATCCAGGCGCGGACGGTCTGCCTCAACGACCGCATGCAGCGCCTCTTCTTGTTGCGTTTTCATGACGGGGACTAGTTTTGCAAATGCCGTATTCATGCACTGGCGGATCGAAGCATATTTCGCCGGGTAAACTCGCGCGCGGCAAAGGCACGTTCCGCAGGCGTAAGGCTTGCTGCTGCTTTCTGCTTCTCTTCGTTGCTGATACTACGCTCGGTCTTCACCCCGGCATCCTCACCAGCAACTTGCGCCGCGGCTGGGGAGGTCCCCTGTTCCGCGGCTTGTGAATGCGTCTGCAAGGCTGCCTGCGCAACTTGCTGACCCGCTTTTGAAAGGACAATTTTGGTGAGTAGATCCGCCTGCCGCTCCGCAAGGCAGGCTTGGTAAAACGGTAGCGCCGCATCAACGACATCCACTTCCTGAATCGCAGCTTCTTCCGAGGCATACACGTCATCCGGCCACCATGCTGGCAGACCCGCCCGCTGCTGCTGCATCTGCGTATAAATCAGCCGCGCGTTCGACTCGAACATCCCGCTTGAGCTTAGCAATGCACGAAGACCTTTAGCTGTAAGCGTGTCATCCGATGTCGTCTGTGCAGCCGTGAAAACCAGAAGCATAGTCGAAAGCAATTGATTGGTCATACATCTCTCCAGAGAAATACATTAGCCGGGTACGCCACAGCTCGATTTTGAGATCGGAGGCTGCATCGGCAGCACACGGCTAAATCTTTCTACAATGCCCTGCCATGTCAAGTAACCATCCTCGCGGGAGTAACTTAACAAAGACATTTTGCTGACGCTCCGAAGCTCTCGCAAAGTGAATGCAGAATTTGTAATGCGGGTCGTCGTAGCCCTGCTTTTGTCAAGTACCCAAAGTTGTACTACATCTTATGTAACGGTACCCGAATTATCCGTTTTACTGCATACTTATGCATAGTTGTTGCATAAACATACATTTGCAATTTTGAAATCACGCTTGTTTTGCGCTATTTTCACCATGTTTTCGCACACTCTGCACTACCAACCCGCCCCCGCACAAACTCCACAAGCTCCTCGGACAAATACCCCGGCCCGCTCACCGCAAACTGCGGCTTCCCCTCGATCAACCGCCCCGAAACCCCCTTCCACTGCGGCGCAAGCGGCCTCTCTACCGTGATCAGCGCATCCGCGCGGTCCAGAAACAGCCGCGCCGAGTCCTTAAAATCCGCTGTCCCCGCATCGAGCACGCTCAGGTACAAGTCCGGCTTCAGAAACTGCATCACCGAGTTCGACTCCACAATCGCATTCCGCGACAAAGCCAGTTCCTTGCGCACCCGCGGCATCGCGACGGCAAGCATCCCGATGCGCGTCCGCACCCACAGCGAGCGCTCCGCCCCGGCACGCAGGTAGCGCCCGCTATCGGTCGTGGGGTCGCCGTCAAGCCGCTCCGCGCTCACTGCAATGGTGTGCTCGTCGGTCTGGCAGTCACAGGCCGCACCGTCAGCCGTGCAAAAGCCGTGGCCATACTGGGTGATCTTGAAGGCGGTCCAGCCGCACTCCGGCAGCGCCGCGATCAGCCCGGCCACCACAGAGGTCTTGCCGATATTGCGGGAGTGCCCGCCGATCACAACCACTGCCATCTATTTGCCCTTCTTGCGGGCCAGTCGCGCCAGCACAACAAGCTCCTTCAGATACTGCCCGATAGGCCGTGCAGGCGTCCCCCAGAACAGCACGCCCGGCCCCTCAATCCGCTTATGCGACGGTACCCCGCACTGCGCCCCCAGGATAGCGCCCTCCCCAATGGTGACATGGTCGGCAATCCCCACCTGCCCGGCCACAATCGCCCCGTTTCCGATCGAACTCGACCCCGAAACCCCGGTCTGCGCCGCAATCACCACATCCGCCCCAACCTGCACGTTATGCCCGATGTGTACCAGGTTATCTAGCTTAGTCCCGTGCCCGATGCGTGTCTCCCCCAGCGCACCGCGGTCGATCGTCGTGTTCGCGCCAATCTCGACATCATCCTCAATCACCAATCTTCCCTGCTGCGGAAACTGCAAGTACGCACCCGTCTCTGCATCGCGCACGTAGCCGAAGCCGTCCGATCCAAGCACCGCGCCCGCATGCACCACTACCCTGCTGCCCAGCTCGACGCCCGGGTACAGCACCGCGCGCGGGTAGATACGGCAGCCCGGCCCCAGCACGCACCCCGCACCGATGACCGTGCCCGCGCCGACGCAAACGCCTTCCCCAAGCCGCACGCCATCCTCAATCACAGCAAAAGCACCCACTGAAACGTCTGCCGCCAGTTCGGCTGTTGCAGCGACACTCGCCTGCGGGTGTACGCCGCTCGGCAGCTCCGGCGCTCGCAGCAGCCGTGCAGCGCGGGCAAACGCCAGCTTCGGCTGCGCAACGATAAGGAGCACGCCATCCCCAGCACTCGCAGCTAATGTGGGAGAGGTAAGGATCGCCCCCGCGCGACTCTCCCGCACTGCCGCAAGCGACCGCGCATCCTCTGCAAACACCAGCGTTTCAGGGGTCGCCGACTGCGGACTCGCCACCGCGCTCACCCTGTGCGATGCCTCCGCAAGGGGTCGAAGCTCGCCCCCAAGGATAGTCGCCAGCTCACCGAGTGACAAAGAACGGGTCCTGTTTGCCATATCTCAAGCTTAGTAGAGAGACGGCTCCCCGACAGGCCTCGTCTTCCAGCGGCGGTGCAGCCACAACCACTGCTCCGGATGTTCCCGAACAATAGCTTCAATGGCCGAGGTACAGCGAGCGGTATTTTCTACAACGTCGGCTTCCGTGTCGCCCATCTTCTGCATCGCAATTTCCGGGTAAAAGTGCAGCACATACTTGCCCTCATCCGCGTGCCACAGCAGGCAGCCCGGCAGCACCGCCGCGCCGGTCTTGGCCGCCACCCGCGCCAGCCCGGACGCAGTGCAGGCAGGCACGCCGAAGAAAGGCACAAACACTCCCTGCGGCGGCGTCATATTGGTATCCATCAGGATGCCCACCGAGCCGCCCCGCCGCACAGCCGCAAGCAGCCCGCGTGCAAAATCGTCTTTGTGCAGTACCTGGTTGCCGTGCATGCAGCGGACGCGGTTTACAAATGCGTCCACACGCGGGTTATCGAGCCGCCGGATTACCATGCTCATCGGGTGGCCCATCAGCGAATGATAAAAGCTTGAAAGCTCCCACACCCCCAGGTGCCCGGTCACGATTAACACGCCCCGGCCCCTGGCCTCAGCCTGCTGGAAGTGCTCAAAGCCTTCGTAGCGAATCCATTTGGCAGTGTTGTCGGCTGTGTAGCGCCGCATCCGGCAAAACTCCGCCAACTGCCGGCCCAGGCTGCGATACACACCGCGCAGCGTCGCCTCTTGCCACTCCGCAGTCGCCGCAGGGAACGCCAGCCGGAGATTACGCTCGCCCGTGCGACGCAGGCGCGGCAACAGCCGGTACCCCGCCGCACCAAGAGCAGCACCGGCAGCGTGAGCAGTGCTTCGGGGCACCACCGTCAGTAGCCCCACCAGCAGGCGCATAGCCCAGTACTCAAGCAGTTGGCGCAGAAACATACCTTTTCTTGCCCTTATCAAATGATGATGGGCACAGAATAAAGCCGGCTCCCAGGGGGAGCCGGCTTTGTACACCCTGACCTTGCAATGCTGACTAGCTCTTCTGTGACATGTGGAAGTACTTGGCTACCGTCGAAACGAACTTCGTCGCTTCCGGTGTCGGCAGCACATTGCCCTTCAGGATCTCTTCAAAGGTATGCGGCTGGCCATAGAACCTCGTCGTATCGTCGGTATTCTCAAAAACCGCAATCCCGTTTAAATCCACGCCGGCAAACAGCCCCTTGGACCGCGACCATGTCAGGAGTTCCGATTGTAGCTTCCAGTTGGTGGATGCCTGGGTATCGCGACCAACCGGACCCGCTGCCGCGCCTACATCGCCGCCGATCTTGAACTTGCTCTTGAGCAGGTCCTGAAAACCCTTCTGGTTGACAGCGACTAGAACCAGATCCGTACCGGAGCCACCTGCCTGAAATCCGAAGGAGCCGCCTTCCATCTTGATAAACGCCGGTGCGCTCCAGCCGTGGCCGGTGCGACACGTTACAACGCCTTGCCCGTACTCCGCGCCAAAAAGAAACGCGCCCTTGATCAGCCCCGGAATCACACCGACGCAAGTCGCCTGCTGCAAAATGGAGTCCGGGATCGACTTGTCCGGAACAGCCATGATCTCGTCCAAAGTGGACGTCGAGGAATCCAGGCGCTTGAGAATGTCCTCTTTCGAGCTAGCCAGTGCGGGCACGGCGATACCGGCCATACAGATCATTGCAAGCAACTTCTTCATGGAACTGTGTCTCCCTGTCGTGACTATCGATGGTACTATCCTCCAAGCATACGGGAATCTCCACCCGCGCGCACAGATCATGAGCCCACCGGGATGCAAACAATCCAAGTGAGAATCTACTTCCGCACCTGACATGCCGCCTACCGCCTCTACCGGGAATTCAAATCCGCTCAGGGCAAAAAAGAGGGGTTGACTATGCGGTCGCCCGCCAATCAACCCCGTTCCCCAGATCTGCGTTGTTACTGATTACTTTATAGAACTAAGGACCATAAAACGCAACATTACTTTTGTACTATGGGTCACACTTTTCACAATTTGGGCAAAACAATGCCTTGCTGGCCCTGGTATTTACCTTGGCGATCGGCATAGCTCACTTCACAAGGCTCGTCAGACTGGAAGAACAGGATCTGACAAAGCCCTTCATTGGCGTACACTTTGGCCGGCAGCGGCGTGGTATTTGAAATTTCAAGCGTCACAAACCCCTCCCACTCAGGCTCAAACGGAGTCACGTTCACGATGATGCCGCAGCGCGCGTAGGTAGATTTACCGACACAGATTGTCAGCACATCACGCGGGATGCGGAAGTGCTCTACCGAGCGGGCCAGCGCAAAAGAGTTGGGCGGAATGATGACCGACTCTGCTCGAACGGTAACAAACGAGCGCTCATCAAAGTTCTTAGGATCGATCACAGCACTATTGACGTTTGTAAAGATCTTGAATTCGTCAGCAACGCGCAGATCGTAGCCGTAAGAGGACAGGCCATACGATATGCAATCTTTCTTGACTTGTTTCTCACTGAACGGGAAGATCATGCTATGGCGTGTAGCCTGCTCCCGAATCCAGCGATCACTTTTAATGGACATGCAACTCCAGCTTCAGGTTGGCGGCGCAACTATCGCCTGGACGCGCACTCAGCGAGCGGCAGCATCTTGAATCTGCATCTTACGGGAGACCAGCCGGTACTGCAACGGATGGCATTTTCGCGGGTAAAGGTCATTCGGTGATCAAGCAGGACATCATTCAACAAGTCGTGGAACGTACCGGCCTGCCGCGCACCAAGGCCGAAGCCGCCGTGGATACCATCTTTGAAAGTTTGAAGCGGGCACTCGCAGCCGGTGAGCGCATTGAATTGCGCGGCTTTGGAGTTTTCAATATCAAGCCACGAAAAACCGGCATCGGTCGCAATCCAAGGACGGGCACCGAAGTGACTATCACACCCGGGCGCGCTGTCCGCTTCAAGCCGGGCAAGGAGCTGCACCTTATTGACTGAAGTTAATTGAAGTGGACAGATCCGGGGAAATACATCTCGGATTTGGTGGCGCTACATCAAGCTCAACGCATCCACATCCACAATCAGGCTCCTCCTCGGAATACCCGCAGTTTCGGCAAAGCTCAAAGCCCCACGTAGTGCTCCATGCAGCGCAGCCCGATTCTCCGCTTTCACTACCAGGTGAAACCTGTAGATCCGCTTGATCTTCGATAGCGGCGCCGAGGCAGGCCCCAGCATCCGCACTCCCGGCAGGTCCGTTTCGCGGAACCAGGTACCCAGCTTCCCTGCCCAGTCCGCAGCCTCCTCAAGCCGGTCGCTTTGCAGCAGCAGGTTAGCCAGCACGGCAAACGGCGGGTAGTGCATATAACGGCGCAAGCGTAGTTCCTGCGTCACAAAAGCCGCATAGTCATGAGCCGCCGCGCAGGCGATGGCATAGTGCTCCGCATGGTAGGTCTGCACGATGACCTTGCCCGGCAGCAGCCCGCGCCCCGCACGGCCCGAGACTTGCGTCAGCAGCTGAAACACCCTCTCGGCCGCCCGAAAATCCGGCAGGCCGAGAGCATGGTCGCAGCCCACGACTCCAACCAGCGTCACCCCATGGATGTCGTGCCCCTTGGCGATCATCTGCGTCCCTACCAGCAAGTTGATCTCACCCGAGTGCAGCCGTCCTAGCAGCCGCTCCATGTCGAAGCGTCCGCGCACGGTGTCGCGGTCCATGCGCCCGATGCGCGCGCCCGGAAATAGCTCCAGCAGCCGCTCCTCGCCCTGCTGCGAGCCCGCGCCCAGGTAGTACAGGTGCTCTGATCCGCAGTGCGGGCAGTGTGACGGCACCCGCGTTTTGTAGCCGCAGTAGTGACACTCCAGCCTGTCGCCCTTCTGTGCTTCTTCCTGGCCCAGCACGGCCTTATGCAGCGTCAATGCGATCGCGCAGTTCTCGCATTGCAGCTTCTCCCCGCAGGCGCGGCACATGGCCACATACGAGTAGCCGCGCCGGTTCAGCAGAATAATTACCTGCTCGCCCCGGTCAAGCGTGGCCTGCGTCTCCGCGATCAGGCCTCGCGCAAACAGTTGCTCCTGCCCGGTCTCGCGGAACTCGTTGCGCATGTCCAGCAACTCCACTTGCGGCAGCGGACGGTTCCCCACGCGCTCAGCCATGCGCAGCAGCTGATACTTCCCGCGTTGCGCATTCTGCCAGCTTTCAAGCGATGGCGTCGCCGAGCCGAGCACCACCGCCGCGCCCAGAAACTTGGCACGCATCACAGCCACGTCGCGTGCATGGTAGCGCGGCATCTCCTCCTGCTTGTAGCTGCCGTCGTGCTCCTCGTCCACAATCAGCAAGCCAAGATTCTTGACCGGCGCGAACACCGCCGAGCGGGTGCCGACGGCAATCCTCGCCTCACCGCGCCGCAGCCTGTGCCACTGTTCGGCGCGCTCCGCCGGCGTCAGTTGCGAGTGCAGCAGCGCGACTTCGCTGCCGAACGCCGCGTGCATCTGCCCTGCCATGGCAGGCGTCAGGCCAATTTCAGGCACCAGCAGCAGTGCGCCGCGCCCGCTTGCCAGTGCCCGCGTCATGGCCTGCAGGTATACGGCTGTCTTGCCCGAACCGGTCACCCCATGAAGCAGCAGCGGCTCAAATGCCGCACGGTCCATGGCAGCTGCAATACCGGCAAGCGCCTCTGTCTGCTCGTCGTTAAGTCGATGCGTATGCGCGCCGCCTTGCCCCAGGCCGGACATGTGGAACGCAAGCGCCCGCTCCTCCAGCCGTACCAGTTCGCGCTTGACCAGCGATGCCAGGGTGCTCTGTGGTGTAAGCGCCCCCTCCCCGCGCTGTAGCAGCAGGCGCAGCTCCGGCACTGGCAGCGCGCCGCCCGCTCCCGCAAGCTCTGCCAGGATGCGCCCCTGATTTTCATTCAGCTTCGGCAGGCGCGCCCCGGCACCGAGGGCAGGCTGCAACACCGCCCAGCGTACAGTGCGTGCCGCATCACGGCCCTCAGCCTCCGTCTCGCGCACCAGCCACTTCTTGCGTACCATGCCGTCCAGCAGTTCGCGCGTGGCACCGGTAGCCGTGCGCAGCGAGCCGATCCTGGCAGCCTCGCCGTTCTCGAGGTAGTTCAGTACGCTGTACTCGGTGTTCTGCTCCGCCGGGGTGCGGCGTGAGCGGCGCGACGAACCCTGCTCCGCACCTGCATACAACACCGCGCGTCCCGCCTCGGCGATGCGCAGCAGCACCCGCCTGCGCACCTCTGCCGTCAGCGGCAGCATGGTTCGCAGCACTTCGCCTAGTGGGCTTAGATAATAGCTTGCAATCCACTCGGCAAGCTGCATCAGGTCGGGTGAAATTACCGGCTCGCTGTCCAGCACGGCCAGCAGCGGCTTGGCCTCCACCGGCGGCGGCAAGTCATGCAGGCGCGTCACAATGCCTGACATCTTCTCGCTGCGGAACGGCACCAGAACCCGGCAGCCCGGAGCAGGTCTAGGCTCAGCTCCAAACTCTGGGCAGCGATACGTCCACACACGGTCCAGGGGTACAGGCAGCGCGACATCACAAAACAAGGCCATCTCTGGCGAGGGTACCAGTTCGCTGCAAAGCCTCTCCGCACAAACAACAGGGGCAAGTCCAGAAAGACTTGCCCCTGTGCGCGTCCCAGCCGCGTTACTGGTTGCCTAGCTCGCTGAAGATCGCCCCCATGTTCAGTGAACCCCAACCGGTTACCTGATCGTAGCCCGGCGTCACCGCAAGCGATGAATCCGTACCGAAAGTCAGATCGTAGTAGCTGCCGCTGACTCCGTGGTACAGCGCACCCAGGTAGGTGTTGCTGTTTTCCGGTGCCGCCAGTGCGTCTGCGGAGTAATTGGTGAGGCCCTTGCTGTCGAGCACCGAACCCTGCACGTTAAACTGCGGCGTCGGGGCCACAATGTCAGTGATAGCCGGGCTGTTGGCATATTTGGCTACCAGCGGTGCCGCCTGGCCCAGTGTGAAGCCGAATCGCTGCTGGAGCAGCGCCCACTCCGCTGAAAATACCGGGGATGCCAGGCTGGTGCCGCCGATCACACCGTAGCCCTGTCCCGTTGTGCCGGTATAGATGATTTCCACACCGGTATACGGGTCAGCGATTGCCGATACATCCGGCAGTACGCGGCCGCTCTGATTGAGTGATGCCTGGTAGCTGGGCAGCTTAAACGCCTGGCTGACCCCACCGCCCGCCCCGAACAGGAACCCTTCTACAATCGGCGGATCGCTAACCGCGGTAGGTGTGCTGAGCCGGGTGATGTTGGTGCCCCAACCGATCTGCACGGTGGAGCCGTCAGCCGGCGAAAATGCAACGCTGGTGCCGCCGACTGCTGTGGCATAGGGTGAGCTGGCCGGCAGACTCACATCCGTTACACCTTCCGCCGCAAACAAGTCGCCGTTGTCGCCGCTCGAAAAGTTGACCGAAACGCCTTCAAAAGCACCCAGTTCACAAATCTCATCCCAGGAGGTAATGGTCTGAACGTCGGAGAAGTACTCCGACTGGCCGTAACTGTTCGAAACGATGTTGGCGAGGTGGTTCTCAATCACATAGAGAACCGCTCCCTGCAGGTCGCTGTCGCTGTTGGTGGCTGCCACTACCAGTGCAATGTTGGCATCCGGCGCAATCGCGTGGGTCCACTCAACGTCAAGCGTGGTTTCCTCGGCAAAACCCGCATCCGTCTTGGTTAACGGTGTTGGATTGTAGGTTTTGAAGTTTGCGGCTGTGGCCGGCGGCAAGTTATAAATACCGTTAAACGTTGCCAGGTCGGCCTGAATGGTCGGTGAGCCGAATGCATCGACAATGGCAACGGTTTGGCCTTTGCCTGTATATCCCTGGCCGTAAATCGAGTTCAAACCGTAAAGCCTGTACACATCCTGGGGCGAGTAGCCGCAGGTAGGCCGCGTGCCGAGTGTGGTGTTTTTAGGGTTTGCGCCGTATACAAGGCCTTGATAGCTGGCTGCCGGCAGGCCCCCATTGGTGGTGATTGTCACCGTATTCGGTGCATACAGGCACTCCGACGAAACAAACGCGCCATCCGGTGCGGCTGCAGTTTTAAGCGGCGTATAGTCGGACGGCTTGCCGGTATCGGGATTTACAGGATGCGCATTGTAAGGGCGCATCACAGAGCCGGAGATACCGCTCACCGCGCGTACCAGCCCTGTTGCGCCATTGCCGAGCGCGGGTGTAGCGGCCACCGCGCTCACTGTTTCGCCGCTCTTCATGAGGTATTGGCTTACCGTGGTGTGGAAAGCTGCTTCAAAATCGGAGGTTAACCCCTTGATCTGTACGGACAAGTTATTCGGGTCTGTGCTGACTACAGCCAGCTTATGGGCGGCAAGCTCCTTCTTTACGCTCGCCATCTCCGCCTCGGTAGGCGCGAACTGCTTCAGGGCTGAGGCATCGGCAAACTTCTGATAAGTCGGGGAGCCGGGCGTGTACATCGCCTTGACAGCCGCATCGAGCGCCGCCTTGTTGTGCAGCTGAAGCCAGACTGTACCGCTGATAGGAGCGGAAGGCTGCTGCTGACCAAGGTTTGCGGCGGTGCGCTGCAGGGCAGGCGCAACCTGCCCGAAGGCTAGAGGCGCAACAAAAGTGGACAACAGGGCAGCAAGAGCTGCAGGGCGAATCCCGGGACGGGCGGATGGAACGAACATGCGGCGGACTCCTGAATGGACTGACAGTGATAGGTGTGGGGAAGCATGCTGAGAAGCAGCTATGGCGGGGTGCAGAAAAGCTAGGGGTACAAAACCAGTGCAATGTGTGCAGGACATACGCAGTGCGGCATCCTGTTCTTTGTGGCATGAGGTATAGCACAAAGCGGTAACCATGCAAAGCAATTTATAAGTACAACTGCACAACGCTAACCAATGCCTATTGCTCAAGGGCAAATGCCACGTCAAGAGTCGCATAATACAAGCGGGAGCAAGTTTGGACCGCTATGTGCGTCTTAGAACCGGGACATATTGAGCAATACTCGAAAGCTACCTGGAAGTATTGAAACCACTCAGACAATCGAGGAAGACTCGCCTGCGCCCACGTCCCCTGATTCACTGCACTCAGCATTGTGAGATAAACTTCAACCTAAAACTTTTACGTCCAGGCAGCATGAAGGTGCATTTTCATCTCTACCTTCTAACGACAGGCAACGCTGAAGTCAACGTGCTCAAATGGTGGAGGCTCCATGACGTTTCAGGCCTGCGGCTTCCAGCTGCTCTACCGTGATACCGGTGAGAGGGATACCTGTCCCGGACGGTTGCGATATATCAGGGACTTGGTCGCGAGTAAGGATGCCCCCGTCGAGCATCGCGTTGTTGGCTTCATCTGCCGAGTCAAAAGCATATTCGTAGAGCTCAGAAGAATTGTGGGGATTGCCGACGCGGACGCGGGTTGAGGCGCCCTGAGTAAACATGCTGAGGGTCAAATCCGCAAGTTCGGTTTTGAGCATCGGCTCGTTTATCCGGTCTTCCAGGGCTAAGTCTTCTGTAGAGGAGTCCCTCGGCACCGTAAGGCTGGCAGCCAAGTGATCTGTCTCTTCAATGTGCGCAGCTCCGGAACGGATTGCAGGATCAATCGGGTCATTTGGGATTGTCATACCAGGTTAGAGGCAGAAGCGTACCGGGAAGTTGTGACCTCATCGGGAGCCTTCCCCAGCCGGTCCAAACCGGAACCGGCGTATGCTCCGAGTATGGCAATTGAAATGAAATCGTACCTACCCGCGGCGCATGAGCTCCACCAAGCAGCCGGCACCGAGCGCGAGCTGGAGAAACTTCTCCAGGAGGGTTTTTCACGTGCAGCCGTTGACGGTTTGAGCACACTGGGCTTGCAAAATCCGGAGATCGCGCTATATGTTGCGGCTCCAAAAGCTGATCTCCTGAGCTCCGAAGACAGCAAAAGCGCCCTGCGCGCTGCCTATATTGTTCTTCGTGCAACAGAGGTGTTCGGGGACCGAGAGAAGGCTTTTGTCTGGCTTCGAGAGAGCAATGAACGCCTGGACAAGCGTTCCCCATTGCAAGTAGCTCACTCGGAGGCAGGCCTGGGACATATTGAACGTTTGCTGGTTCATGTGGAAGAGGGGGAGGGTGTCTAACCATTCAGCGACACCTATGTCATAGGGCCAGTCCGGCACCTATAATCTCGAGCTGGTCACAGCAGGGTAGGACAGACTTCAGCCAAAGCTAACGAAAATTGGAACAATCCACGATTCAGATGTCATAGCATTCCCATATTTCCGCCAAGTCAAGCCGAAAACCTGCGACCGGTCCTGAGCCATCCACGAAGTCGCCCTTGATAGATACAAAGCTTTTGCTCCCGCTGCTGTATACAAGAACTTGCCGCTTCTTCGGCACCACAAGCCAGCCGACTTGTACACCGTTCTCCAGCCACTGCTCCATCTTTTTCTTGGCAATGGTAAGCCGATCCGTCTCTGAAAGCAGCTCGATAATGAAGTCGGGACATGCATGGGGAAAACCTTTGCGATCTTCCCTGGTGAGCAGCGCGAAATTTTCAGCAGTAAGGTAAGCCGCATCCGGGCTTAACATTGAGCCGTCCGGCAGGTGGAAACCGCCGTTTGAATCATAGACACGGCCCCGTTTGTGCGTCTTCCACCAGGATCGAAGCTGAGTGATGATCTCTGAGTTACCATCGCTGCTGATACTTCCTGCCGGAGCGTTCATGTGAATCACGCCTTCTTTCGTCCGCTCAATCCTGGAGATATCATTCAAGGCGCAAAACTCGAACAGCTCCGCATCAGTCATCGGCGGATCGAGGATCAGGCTGCGCGGAGACCAGGCTGCGCCGACACAAAGGAAGGTATTCATAGCGGCATTGTAGAGCATCATTCCTTAAGCAAACAGCTTCAGGCTGTCGGGTCCGCGAGCTCGCGCATGGCGATCTGCAGGTCGGCCCAGGCTTCCTTTTTCTGGCGCGGGTCGCGAAGCAAATAGGCTGGATGGTAGGTCACAATCAGCTTGGCCCCATACGCGGGATGGATGCGTCCGCGCAGCTCGCCCAGCGGCGACTTGCCTCCAAGAAGATATGTGGCCGCGGTTGAGCCGAGAGCCACAATTACTTCCGGACGCACTACCCCAATCTGCTGTAGCAGAAAAGGTGTGCAGGTGTTGGCTTCAACCGGCTCCGGTGTGCGATTTTTAGGTGGACGACACTTGACGATGTTGGCGATGTAGACCGACTCGCGCTTGAGCCCCATAGCCCCAATCATATTGTTCAACAATTGCCCGGCTTTGCCGATGAAGGGAATGCCTTGCGCATCCTCGTCCGCACCGGGACCTTCACCGACGAACAACAGCCGTGCATTCGGGTCTCCATCGCCGAAGACGATGGTGTGGCGTCCTTCAAAGGCGAGCGGGCACCGGGTGCAGTCGCCGATTTTAGTGCGAATAGCGGTGAGCGCATCGGCCCGTGCCTCTGCGGGCAGGCTAGAACCGGGAAGCTGCTGAGGCGGAGGGGGCAGAACTCGTTTACGGGCGGCGATCTCGTGATCCTCCGAAAAGACGGGAAAAAGGCTGCTTACTGTTGATTCCGATATACCGGCAGGAGATTCTAGGCTGGCGGGAACGATGGGAGCCTCTTCCACTAGCTGGATGATGGATTGCTCTTCCCCCGCAGGACTCGGCTCGCGACGGTACAGATCATAAACTCCCATGTCACGCAAAAAACCAAGGCGCGCGCGAAGTGCCGCAGCTGCTTCCAGTGGAATGGTGCGCGGCACGCTAGCTCCTGTGCGGGACGAGGATGCCGCCCTCAGCCATCAGCGTTTGCGGTCTGCGGAGCCCTAAAGCCTCGGTGAGAATGCGGTCGGCAAGCATGCGTTTGGGCATTTCCGGGAGGTCAATGGCTGTACTCGGCGTCAGGAACGTAACCGCATTGTTATCGGAGTCGAAGCCGATGCCTTCGCGTGAAACATCGTTCAGCACAATCGCGTCGGCACCCTTGCGTATCAGCTTGGCACGCCCGCTTGCCAGGGCATCTTCGGTTTCCGCGGCAAAGCCGATGACCAGCATACCGGGCTGGCGATGCAGCACAATCGCGCGCAGAATGTCTTCCGTAGGTTCCAGTTCCAGCGTCAGAGGGCCTGAGCGGCGCAGCTTTTGCCCGGCCACCTCACGCGGACGGTAATCTGCCACCGCTGCCGCCATCACCACCACCGTCGCATCCTCAAGCCGCGCGAATATAGCGGAACGCATCTGCTCTGCTGTGGTGACAGGGACCAGCTCGCAGCCGGCAGGCGCTCGCAGAGCGGTAGGCGCGCTGATGAGGATGACACGTGCGCCGCGGCGCGCCGCCGCTTCTGCCAGAGCGTAGCCCATCTTACCGCTTGAGCGATTGCCCAAAAACCGGACCGGATCAACAGCTTCGCGCGTTCCGCCGGCTGTGATCAGCACCGTTTCCCCGGTTAAATCTTCACTGCGCTGCAACACGCTCAGCACCGCTTCCACGATCACGCCTGTTTCAGCAAGCCGGCCTGCGCCCTGCATGCCGCAGGCCAGTGCACCGCTTTCAGGCGCTACAATCGTCGCGCCGCGTTCACGCAGGAGCGCCACGTTGGCTTGCGTCGCCGGATGCCCCCACATATGCACGTTCATGGCCGGGGCCAGGACTACAGGAGCCAGCGTGGCCAGGTACAAGCTTCCCAGAAAATCGTCTGCGCGGCCCCCCGCTAGGCGGGCCAGGGTATCGGCTGAGGCAGGCGCAACCACTAGGGCACCAGTCGCTTGTGCAAGCTCGATATGCTCCATCGCCGGGCTGAGGCCTGCAGCTTCATCAGCTGTTTGTTCGCTCCATAAGCCGGTAATGACGCGATGGCCGGAAAGCGCGGCAAATGTCAAGGGCTGCACGAAACGCTGTGCACCTTCAGTCATCACTACTTGGACATCCAGTGCTTTGGCTTGCAAAGCACGCACCAGCTCCGCAGCCTTGTAGGCGGCGATACCGCCGGTGACTCCAAGAGTGACCTTCATGTCTGCTCCCCCATATTGCTTCGCACTATAGCTACCGACCGGTAGACCTGATTGTAGCCGCGTGGCTGCCGATGCAGCGATGTGGAGAACAGGGTTCTAAAACGAACCGTTAGGCGAAACGAGGAATTTCCGGCGCGTCGAAGCCCGGCTTGATCACCGGCGTTTCACGGCGCACATGCTGCACCACACCGGCCATAATCTCATGCTGCGCGATTTTAGAAGCCTTGGAAGATGCGGTCGATACCAACGGTGCAGACCCGTTTTGCAGCTGGCGCGCACGCCGTGCCGCGACAATGACGTACCGGAAGTTGCTGTCGAACTCATGCTCCAGTTTCATGCACTAACCCCCTGACGCTGCCTTGCTCCTGACTTTGCACGGCACTCTGCGTCTCCAGCCCAAAAGCGGCCAGTACCGGTGCCAATCGCGCCCGGATGCCGTCCTGCCGACAGCCTTGCGCTAAGACCTCCAAATACTCCATCTCCGACGGGGAGCCGGCTAGCAAACCGCTTCGCCGGAACCGTTCTACCGCCACAATAGCTGAAAGTTCCCCTACAGCGATATCCAAAACATCGTTCAGCAACACATAGCCATACCTGGAGTAGTTACCAATCTCTATACGGGCTTTTCGGAGGCGACGTTCGATGACTTCCGCATCCAGGCTTCCTTCGGCACGGCTACGATTGCGCAGTCGCGCTTCCAGGATCTCCGGCGTGGGCGGCAACACAAAGATGCTCACTGCTTCCGGCATGTTCCCGCGCACCTGTTCCGCGCCCTGCACGTCAATGTCGAGCAGCAGGTCCTTTCCATTCGCCGTGGCGTCTCCTAGCGACTGCCGAGCCGTTCCATAGTAGTTTCCGAATACATCGGCATGTTCCAGAAAGGCATCCGCCCCGATCATTGCCTCAAATGCCGCCACAGAGATGAAGTGGTACTCGCGCCCATCCTCCTCCGAGCCGCGCGCGGCGCGTGTCGTGTAAGAGACCGAAAATTCCAGGTCGCCTACCAGTGAGCGTATCTGTGCCACCAGTGTTGATTTGCCCGAACCCGAAGGTGCCGAAATGATGAATAAGATCCCTGCCACTTGCCCTCTTTATCTGTTGCCGCCGAAACGACCTTGCCCTGCCGCCTACTCCAGGTTTTGCACCTGCTCGCGCAATTTCTCGATTTCCGCCTTCATCGCCAGCCCGCACTCTGTAATGCGTGCACTGCCGCCGGTCACCCCGGCTGTCTTTGAAAGCAGCGTGTTGGCTTCGCGGTTCATCTCCTGCAGCAGGAAGTCAAGCTTTTTGCCTGCCTCACCGCCCCCATCGAGCAGCGCTCCAAAATGAACAATGTGCGTGTGCATGCGCGCAACCTCTTCCTCCACATCGCCCCGTTCAGCCAGCAACGCGGCTTCAGCAAGCACACGGTCTCGGTCAAAGGTTCTGCCGGTCAGCGCATCGAGCCGCTCCGTAATATGGTTGAAATGGGCCTGCTGCACACCGGTGCGCAATGCTCCTACTTCATCGACCAGCAGCCGCAGCCTACCCAACCCTTCGTGCAGCACGGCTGCCAGGGAGGCACCTTCGCGGTTGCGCATAACCTTGAGCGCCGCAATTGCTTCCGCCAGCAACAAGGGAACTTCCCGCGCAAGCACAGCTTCCCAGACACTTTCCTGGGCCGCCTGCTCCTCAGCTTCCCCGCTTTCGCGCACATCTTGACCTACCAGAAGCATGCCCGGCAGGCGCGCGGCCATATTCAAGTCCAGCTCCGAAGGCACGCCAAGTTCCACCGCAGCTGCTCGAAAGTTTATGACATAGGCGCGCAATGCAGCCATATCGAAGCATGTTGCGACTGCGCGCCGCTCGGCTCCCGCATTGGCGCGCGGTGCCCTATCAAGCGTAAGGGTGCACTCCACATGGCCTCGCGCCAATGCCTGTTTCAGGTCCGTGCGGATTGTGCTTTCAAGCTGCTCTGCACCTGCGGGCAGCCGCAGTTGCAGGTCAAGAAAGCGATGGTTGATGCTTTTGAGCGTCAGCGTCAGCCCCGGCGCGTCTGCGGACCGCCCGGAGACCCGCGCATAACCAGTCATCGACGCAATAGAAGACACGGATAAAACGGACGGCACAGCCTGCCCTTCGGGAGCGTTCACGCGCTCGCCTCCTGTTCCACCATGTCAGCAAATTGTAAGTCGTACAGCCTGCGGTAGGTCGGCGAGCGAAGCAGCAGCTCTTCATGGGTACCGATCGCGGTCAGTTCGCCTCGCTCCATCACGCCGATGCGCGTGGCACGCCGTACCGTGGAAAGTCGGTGCGCGATCACCACGACCGTTCGCCCCGCCATCAGGTTGCCTAACGCGGGCTGCACCAGCGACTCGCTTTCCGCGTCGAGGGATGAGGTAGCTTCGTCAAGGATCAGGATCGGCGCGTTTTTCAGGAGCGCCCGCGCAATGGCAATCCGCTGCCGCTCGCCGCCTGAAAGCCGAAAACCCTTTTCGCCGATCGGCGTGTCATATCCTTCCGGCAGCCCCATGATGAAGTCATGCGCCAGTGCGGCACGGGCTGCCGCCTCTACCCGCACCTGCGACACGCCGGGCAGCCCATATGCAATGTTGTTGCGAATCGTATCGTTGAACAAAATTGTCTCCTGCGTTACAGTCCCTATAAGCTCCCGCAGCGACTGCATGGAAACATCGCGCAGGTCATAGCCGTCGATCCGGATGGAACCCGAACTTACGTCGAAGAAGCGTGGAATCAGGTTAGCCAGCGTGGACTTACCCGCGCCACTCGGGCCTACCAGTGCGATGACCTCACCCTCGTAAATCGTCAGGTTGATGCCGGAGAGTACCTGTTCCCCCTCGTCCGTCGAGTAGCTGAACCCTGCATCTTCAATGCGAATGGCCTCGCTGAAGGTTTTTAGCACGAGCGCGCCCGGCTTCTCAATCAGGGTTTCCCGGTCGTCCATGAAGCGGAAAATCTCGCTCGATGCACCCAGCGCCTGCTGAAAATTGTTGTAGTACAGCGCGA
>CAXSHS010000055.1:0-17052 GCA_964237325.1 uncultured Acidobacteriaceae bacterium
GGTCCTGCAGGAGCCTGGGTGTCGCTCCTGGCTGCACCCCTGCTGCTGCCGTGGTACCTGATGATGGGTTTTTACAACTACAGCATCGGTCTCGGGCTGGCGTTGTTCGCGGCGGGCTTCTGGCTGCGGTTCGACAGGTCCAACTGGGCCATGCCTGGTTTTGCGGCAGCCGGCTTTGTGCTTAGTTTTTCGCATCCCGTGCCGCTGGGACTTCTGGTTGCATTCCTTGCCGGCGACCTTCTACGCCGCCGTTTCTTTATTGCGCATGAACCTGTTAGCTGGTTCAAGGCAAATACAAAGCAGCTTGCCGGGTTCCTGTATGCCCTGGTGCTTTCGCTACTTCCATCGCTTTCTTTCGACCACTCGCAAAACCCATCCACAGTCCACGATATCGGCTTTCATCTTCCATTCCTGCGCACCATACTATTGCTCACAGGGTTGTCGCCCTACAACACCCGCTCGCACAGTGTGTGGGTCAACGGGTACCGGCTGGCACTGTACACCCTGCTCATCGTTGCTTTCGTCTGGGGAGTGCAGGTCCTGCGGCGCAGTCTTGCTGAGCGTCAGCTGTCTGCCGGTGGGGCCTTTCTCGTCTATGCCGTGCTGCTCGCTGTGCTGCTGCCGTTCCTGCCCGACCGCGTCAGCGGCGGCGGCTTCTTTGCCATGCGCATGGTTATTCTGGTATGGGTGTTCGCGCTGCTGGCTGCGGCAGGCTGCTCAACTGACAATGCAAGCGGTAACGAGATCAGCGGCAATCTACCCCGAATTTGCGTAGTTCTCGGTGCCGTCTTTACTGTGCTCACACTTGTGCCGGCAGAACGTAATCTACGCCCCATCGCCAAAAGCGTACACGATATGGAGCTTGAGCCGTTACCCGCGCACACGAACGCGCTGCTGCTCAATGGCCCCATGCTGAACCCCACGTTACGCTTCCACTACGACCTCGCCTTCAATCCCTTCATGTGGGCAAATATGTTGCCCATCGTTCAGCAGAATGACCTAGCCGTGGATGCACCGTGGCTGCAGCTGTCCACATTTCCCTTGCACGTCACCTCGGGAGCGATGGTCGCCAGGGACCCTTCCGCCATCATTGAACTGATCGCGCAGGACCCTCCGCCTCGCCTCAACATCCTGGTGCCTGCCGAGCCGGTCCAGGAACTCATTGAAAAAAGCGATATCGTCACGTATGCCGGCACGGAGGAAGAGCTGGGGCACGGCTTGGTCGACTACCTGGGGCCGCATGATGCGGCTGAGTTCACCTGCAGGCGTCCACAAAGCTGGTCGCTCTTGTGTGTTCGCAAAGACCGCGAATAGTAGTTCGTCTGCGCGCGTGCGTTAGGCTTGTATCGATTTGAGGTCGGGGAAGAGGATCATGCAAAGAAAAAATGAGCTTCTGATTCTAGGTGTGCTGTTCCTGTTTGCCATGCTCACGGCTGTGCGCCATCTGGGTTCCCTGGGTTCTGATCTGTCTTCGTCGTACTGCGCCTGCAGCCTGCTCGCATCGGGCCAGCCTGATCATATCTACGACCGGGACCCTCGCAGCTACGACGAGGTCAACACCCCCGTGTGGACACGGGTCGGCCTGGATGCCGGTTTGTACCATGAGAAGCAGATCCATCCCTATGTGCAAACACCGCTGTGGGCCTGGTCGCTTCGGCCGCTCTGCACACGCATGAAGTTTCCTGCGTTCAACGTCATCTTCCTTTTCCTTGTCAGCTTCTGCCTCTCGGCAACCATCTGGCTGGTTGCGCGCACCTGGGTGCCGCGTTTGTACCATCCCGGCTGGATTGCGCTGGTCTGTGCCGCGCTGTACCTGTCTGAGGCTTACAAGTACGCTATGGTGCTTACCCAGACCCACATCATCTTTACCCTGCTCACCCTCCTCGCCCTGGTGTGCGCGCGCCGGGAGCATGCCATCTGGGCCGGGGCCCTGCTTGCGCTTGCGGCAGCGGTTAAAATCACGCCCGGTTTTCTCCTGCTCTACTGGCTTGTGAATCGCCGGTGGCGTGCTTCGCTTAGCTTTATCGGGTTCTCCATCGCCCTGGCAGGGGCTAGTGTGCTCACCACGGGTTTGGCGCTCAACCTGGCGTTCCTGCATAACCTGTCGCAAATCTCGAACATCCTGCTTGTGGCATGGAACAACCAGTCTCTTGCAGGGCTGTGGATGGGCTCAAGCTACCCGGCAAGCGAGCATCAGGCCTGGCACAGCCTGCCCCTGCCCCCGACGCTCAAGCTGGTCTGCACCCTGCTTTTGCTGGGCGCTACTCTTCTCGGCGGCTACCTGGATCGTCGGGCGGACCGGCGGACCGGTTCGTCGGGCGAGCCGGACACAGCAATTTTCTCGCTGGCTGCACATCCTCCCTACGGAGCGGCCCTGGCGATCCTCGGAGCTACCATCTTTACTCCCATTGCCTGGACGCACTATTACGTCATCCTGATCTTCCCGCTTATGCTGCTGCTGGATGCGGAGATGAGAAACAAATCCCGGCTCCTGCTGGTAACAGTGCTGCTGGTCTTTGCCTTTAACTTCGATTTTCAGACGCTTGGCGGGATTCTGAGAAGGTTTGAGCCATTCCCGATTGTGCATGCCCAGTTTTTCAGCGGGCTTGTCTGCATGGCCGGGCTGGTCTTTGCTTCGCTCACTGTGAATCGCAATGCCTTGTCCACCATGCCCAAGGCTATCGGTGAGCGTATCGAAGCATTCCGTTGATGCCGGGCCGGTAGCATCGCCGCCTGCTCACAGCCTGTTTTGCCATGCTACCGTTAGCTCATGCAGCGCACCAAAATCGCTTTTCTGCTGACGCTCATCATTTGCCTGGGCATGACCTTCCGGCAATTCCACCGGACGGAGTTTGCCGACTTCCAGGTTTACGACGCGGCAGCGGAGGTCGTGCACGAAGGTAAAAGCGTCCACATGTACGACGACGCGGATACGGGTGCGCTTTTTGAGCTCAAGTTTGTCAACCCGGCGCTCCCTCTGGCGCAAGCTGCCAACCATATCGGCATCGACCGGGTGCGGCTTTACATCTATCCACCGATTCTTGCGGATATCCTGCTGCCGCTGACCTTTGTGCCTGCCATTACAGCAGCAAAGCTGTGGCTTGCGTTCAACCTGCTGGCGTTGGTGGTTACGGCACTGCTGCTGGCGCGCATGCTCGGTGTCGCGTGGTTCAGCCTCCAATCGCTTCTGCTTGCAGTCGGCGCACTGCTGCTATTTTCGACAGGCATGGCCCTGCTGTGGGGCCAGATCACCATCCTGCTCCTGCTGTTATGGGCTTTCGGCATGTTTGCATATCAGCGAGGCTGGCAGGCGGCATCGGCTGCCGCATTCGCGTTGGCAACGCTTATCAAGCTCACGCCGCTGCTGGTGGTAGCGCCGTTTTTCTTCTGGCGCGAGTGGCGCTGGCTGCGTGCTTACGCGATGTCCCTGCTGGCGCTTGTGGGCTTGGTCTGCCTCATCAATACCCCCGCCTCACTCAGCGACTACTTTCTGCACGTTATCCCGTCGATGTCGGGCGGCGGTACGCCTGATCTTGAAAACAAATCGCTGCTTTCATCCATGCAGCTCTTGTATGTCGGCCTGCATGGGGGTGTGGTCAAGCATGTTGCCATATCGACGCCTCCGGCACTGGTGTCGGCGGCAAAAGCCGTCGCTTTGGCTCTCCTGTTGGTCGCGCTGGCACTGGTAGCGCGCCTGGGCAGGCATATGGCGTTTGCCGACCGCCGCATGACCCTGGCCCTGTTTGCTCTGCTTAGCGTCTGCATAGCGCCTATTTCGTGGAAGCATGCCTACGTGGTCGCATTGTTCCCGCTGGCGCTGCTGTGGGCAGATGCTTTCCGCAAGAAGGTGACAACCACTACGCTGCTCCTGCTCACCTTCTGCTCGGTTGAGCTCGGCAGCTTCTTTTTCGACTCGGTTGCCGTCAAGCTCACTCACGGAACCTTGCTGGGCATGCTTGCGTTTCTGGCTCCAGGTACAGGGATCGTGCTGTCACTCGTCCTGCTGGCGCGCATGCGGGCAGGTGAACCGTCGCTTCAGCGGGCCAGGTAGCGCCGGTAGATGTGGAACAGCTCGCCCATCGCCTTGAAAAAGTCAGCCGGGCGCACCTTGGAGCCTGCTACATCGGTCCACTCCGGCAGCGGGTACTCATAGATGTGATCGCGCACTAAGTCCGAGTCGCCGCGGTGCCGCACCATATAGCGGGCCAGCAGCTCCACATCGAAAATCCAACGGGACTGGAACGGCTCTGCCAGTACCGCGGCCAGCTCCGGCGTGACACGGAACAGCTTGGCTCCGCACTGCGTGTCGTAAATGGGCAAGCGCAACAGCAGGGAAGCCAGCGTGGCAAAGCAGCGGCCCAGGTAGTGGCGTACCGGCTGACGGTGGATTTCGCGGCCCAGCAGGCGCACCCGCGCGCCAAACACCATGGTCAGCACCGGGTTGCGCATCAGCACGGCAGCAAGGTCCGGAATTTGCGCCAGCGGCGTGGCCAGATCGGCATCCCAGAAGCCGGTCATCTCGCAGCCGCCCAGCCCTAGCGCGTGCAGCATGCCATGCCGTACCGCTTCTGCCTTGCCGCCGTTCGGTTGCTTGTCAAGCACGCGAATCTGCGAGGGGAAGCGCGATCGCAGGGCTTGCAAAATGGGCAGGGTCGCGTCGCGGCTGCCGTCGTTGACAAACAGCAGCTGGATGCCTCGGCTAGCGGGACTGCTGAGAAACTGGGCAAATGCCTCTGCACGCAACCTCGCGGCTTCGTTGTAGCAGGGCACCACAATCGTGCAGCGGGCGGCAGGCGGGAGTGAGGGATCGGTATCGGCCATAGGCTGCGGTGTTGCTTGGCTTCTTCGTGGTAAAGGGCTCGAAACCGGTTTAGTATAGCCCAAGGTTTCGGCAGCATCCTCACGCAAGGGCTGCGCAGCATCCCATACGCGTGAGAAAGGAACGACCACGTATGCGTATAGAACGAGTTGTATCTACCCTGCTTTGCACTGCCTTGTTCGCTTCCGAGGGCTGCTCCGGCAAAAAGGCTGCGTCCAAGGACAATTTCAAAACCGCCATCGGCAATTACTACAACGCGCATCCGGTCTGCGTGTGGTCCAGCCCGGTCAAGTTCCCGGTTGAGGCGGACCCAAAGGCAGGCGACCAGACGGCGGGTTACGACGCACTGACTGATGCCGGGCTGCTGACGCGGACTTCCGCGCAGAAGAAGGTCTTCATCTTCGGCTCCAAGCAAGTGAACGACTACGACCTGTCCTCAAAAGGCCGCTCCACCTGGACCCCGGACCAGACGCAGCCCGGTTACGGCAACTTCTGCTTCGGACATCGCGAGGTTATCGCTATCGATAACTACACTACGTCCAATGACAGTAACGGCGCGGTGGTGGCCAACATTGACTATCACTACAACATCGCCGGTGTCGCGGACTGGGCCAAGACGGAGGAGATGAAGACCGCGTTCCCGACTGTGCAGGCGGATCTGGCAACGACGCAGGTAGACAAGGCTACGCTGATCAATACGAACGACGGTTGGCAGGTATCGCACGAGTAAAGGTGCTGATTTTGAGTAAGCACTTCTTATG
Source organism: uncultured Acidobacteriaceae bacterium (assembly GCA_964237325.1). GTDB lineage: Bacteria > Acidobacteriota > Terriglobia > Terriglobales > Acidobacteriaceae > EB88. The sequence goes on from CAXSHS010000055.1 coordinate 5,581, forward strand.
GTTCATAGCGCAGCTGCAAACCATGGTGCAGTGTTGAAACCCCGGTTATGCGCCCTTTTAGGTGAGCCACTTGTATTGGTGAAAAGGAAAGGCTGTTTTTCTCAATGACTATGCCTTGTACTCCCCGGATATGAAACAGAGTACTCAGGTGATCGCCTAGTATCCCCAGTAAATCCTCAATAGGAATTCCATCGGCCTTAATACTTTTTACTTCCAGCCGGATTCGTCTTCCATCAGTCGTTACCGGGCCGCTAATTGAGAAATGAATGGGGATCAGCTTCAACTTGGTCACTGACCCGCTTAGCGTAGCTCCAGATTCGCTGTTCTGAATCTGAAGATCCTTGATCTTACTGTCGGAATTTGCGAGTTTGGTAGTAAAAATCTTCGTCATGGTTTCATCGCTGATAAAGATTTCGCCATGGGACACAACCGTCAGCTTTTCATAACAGGATGGAGCTCTTCTGCCCAAGGGCTCCAGCGTGGCAGCAAAATGATGTAGTTGAAACGTTATGTCGGGCGCTGAACCGTACTCCCCGGCTTCCACGGAGATGTGAGAGACCGGAGGCGGGCACGGCGGTTTGGCGGCATACGCTCTAGCGGTATACAAGTACATCAGCGTACTCAAGAAAATTGACAAACGTTCCAGTGCTCTCCGGTATGTCGCAATGGAGTTCTTGCTTTTTCTATGTACGCCGATGGCTTTTAAAACCTTCAATAGGGTCTCTCCCGCCAAAGCTTGGTATGCAGCTTCGCTTATCTTGTACTGGAACGAAGTGATGGGCATTCATCGGGAACAATCCCGTCGGTCCAAGACCGCCGTGCAACATGGTACCGTTAAATTGTTTGGGGTAGCCAGTACCCCGGCGAGGAACCGCTGCCCGTGATCGAAACAGCACTCCGCACCACTTCTCTCAATGCTACGCACCGCGCTCTGGGTGCCAAAATGGTTGACTTCGGCGGGTGGGACATGCCGGTCGAGTACTCAGGTATTACCGCCGAGCACATGGCGGTGCGTACCGGCGTCGGCCTGTTCGATGTAAGCCACATGGGCGATATTCAGCTACGTGGGCCGCAGTCGCTTGCCGCCGTGCAGCAATTCTCAATGAACGATGCCTCAAAGCTGCAAGTGGGTCAGGCGCAGTACTCAGCGATGCTGTACCCGCAGGGTACGTTTGTTGACGATATCGTCGTTCACAAGCTCTCGGAGAATGACTACCTCATCGTCATCAATGCCGGTACCCGCGAGAAGGACCACCAGTGGATTCGGCAGCAGGCACAGCCGTTCAAGTGCCATGTCTCGGACTACTCCGATATGTACACGCAGCTAGCCATCCAGGGTCCGCGCGCAGCGGACGTGCTGCAAAAGCTTACCGACCTGCCGCTGGCTGAGATTAAAAATTACTGGTTCCGCTGGGGCAAGGTGTGCGGGCTGTACAACACCATGGTGGCGCGCACCGGCTATACCGGCGAAGACGGTTTTGAGATTTACATTCCTTCGGACGAAGCTACCAGTGCGCGTGTGTGGAATGAGATTCTGGCGGCGGGTGCGGAGTTCGGCATTGTGCCCTGCGGATTGGGCGCGCGAAACACGCTCCGGCTGGAGTCGGCCATGGCGCTCTACGGGCATGAGATTTCTGACTCGACCAATGTCTACGAAGCCGGTCTAGGGCGTTACGCAAAGATAGAAAAGGGCGTCGATTTTACCGGGGCCGAGGCTCTGCGCAAGGTTGAAGAAGCAGGCCCCACGCGCCGCCTCGTCGGGCTCGAGATGGTGGACCGCGGCATCGCACGCGACGGCTACCAGGTTTTTGACGCAACCGGTAAACAGATCGGTGAGGTCACCAGCGGCTCGCCCGCGCCGTTCCTCAAAAAGAATATTGCACTTGCCTACCTGCCGCCCACTTACGCGGACGTTTCGCAGGCCCGCGAGGTGTTCGTTGAAATTCGCGGCGCAATGATAAAGGCACAGACTACGCCGATACCCTTCTACAAGCGAGCCAAAGCCGCAGCCGTAACGCTGCCGGTGGGAGGACAAGCATGAGTTACCCCGAGCAGTACCGCTACACCCGCGAACATGAATGGATCCATGTGCAGGAAGGCGTCGGCACGGTTGGCATCACCGACCACGCGCAGTCCACACTGGGCGATATCGTGTTTGTGGAAACGCCGAAGCTTGGTGCCAAGGTAGAAAAAGGTAAAGTTTTCGGTTCCGTCGAGTCGGTCAAGGCAGTCTCGGACCTGTACTCCCCGGCAACCGGTGAGATTTTGTCGATCAACGAAGAGCTTGGTGTCACTCCGGAAAAGCTCAACACCCATGCTCACGATGCCTGGATCATGCGGATCAACCTGAGCGAACCCGGTGAGATTGAGGGCTTGCTGTCAGCTGCCGACTACGAGAAATTTGTATCGGAAGAAACCGGTCACTAGGAGTTAAGGAGAATTGCCTGATGCGCTACCTGCCGAAATCTGACGCTGAACGTGCCGCCATGCTTCAGGAAATTGGCGCGGCATCGATTGACACCCTGTTCGAAACAGTCCCCGAGCAGTTCCGCCTCACACGCGATCTCGATATCCCGCGTCAGCACGGCGAGTCCGAGATTATCGGTTACTTCAAGCAGGCTGCCGCGCGCAATGCCGTGGGCTACACCAGCTTCCTGGGTGCCGGTGCCTACCGACACTACCGGCCCGTCGTTATCGACTCGCTTGTCCAGCGCGGCGAGTTCCTGACCTCCTACACGCCCTACCAGGCCGAGATCACGCAGGGCACCCTCCAGGCTATTTTCGAGTTTCAGACCATGATCTGTGAGCTGACCGGCATGGAAATCGCCAATGCGTCCATGTACGACGGCTCGACCGGCGCGGCTGAGGCGGCCATGATGGCTATCCGCATTACCGGGCGCGACCACGTTATTGTCGCCCGCACAGTACACCCGGAGTACCGCGAGGTAATGGCGACTTACGCCCAGCACCAGGGCACTCGCCAAACCGAAGTGAACTACATGCCGGATGGTCGTCAGGATGGCGGTCGAATTGACTTGGTCGCACTTGCCGCCGAAGTTACCGGTGAAACCGCTTGCGTGCTTGTTCAGTCGCCCAACTTCTTCGGCGTCGTTGAAGACATCCCGGCTATCGCCGAAATCGCGCACGCTAAAGGCGCACTGCTGATCGTGTCAATCGCCGAAGCCGTCTCGCTCGGCGCGGTGCGACCACCTGTAGAAGCTGACATTGTCTCACTCGAAGCGCAAAGCTTCGGTGTGGCACTTTCCTACGGAGGCCCCTACTGCGGCGTCATCGCGGCCAAGGAAAAGTACCTGCGCCAGATGCCGGGCCGCCTTGTGGGCGAAACCAAGGATAAGAACGGGCTGCGCGGCTTCGTTCTCACGCTTTCCACGCGCGAGCAGCATATCCGCCGCGAGAAAGCTACCTCCAACATCTGCACCAACCAGGCACTTGTTGCCCTCATGGCGACGATCTTTCTGACTGTGTATGGACGTGAAGGTATCCGTGAGCTCGCCCTGCACAATCTGGCGAAAGCCGACTATGCCGCTCGCACGCTAGCCGACCAATCCCAGGATGGCAAGCTGCTGTTCGCAGGCACTCCGCATTTTCACGAGTTTGTCCTGCACACTGAGGAGACAGCCGCTGAGCTCAATACCCGGCTGCTCGAAGACAAGATCATCGGCGGTCTCAGCCTGAAGAAGTGGTACCCCGAGCTCGACAATGCAACCTTGTGGTGCGCCACCGAGCTCACAACGCGCGAGGAGATTGATCACGCCGCAACGTGCGTTGCTGCCGTCGCCCCCATGGCAGTCGGCGCGCGTTAAGCGCATGCATGCTCGCCGGGCACATTGCAGTTGACCGCTCAACGTATTGAGACTGCAAAGCCGGGCGCGGCTCTCCTCATCCCGCTCGGCGCGCTCTGCATAGCGATGGTCTCCATGCAATACGGCGCAACCTTTGCTAAGCGCCTGTTCCCGGTCGTAGGCGCATCCGGTGCTACCGCCCTGCGCCTCGGCTTCGGCACCCTGCTACTGTTGCCTTTCCTCAGGCCGTCGCGCATTCGGGTTTCACGACGGACGCTGCCTGCACTGTTGGGCTACGGCCTTTCACTAGGCAGCATGAACCTGCTCTTTTACCTGGCGTTGCGCACGATTCCGCTCGGTATTGCTGTGGCGCTTGAGTTTACAGGCCCTCTGGGGCTGGCCGTAGCGCTCTCACGGCGGTGGACTGACTTCCTGTGGGCCATTCTGGCTATTGCCGGCATCGGCTTTCTACTGCCCCTCAGCCGATCCGGGCACAACCTTGATCTCACCGGACTGCTGTGCGCGCTCGGTGCCGGCGTCTGCTGGGCTCTCTACTCCGTGTTCGGGCAAAAGGCAGGCGGCGATCACGGGTCCACGACTGCTGCTCTGGGTACGGCCATTGCCGCCGTGCTGGTAGTGCCGTTTGTGGTTGCGCAAGCAGGCGCTGCTTTGCTCACTCCCTCTATCGTGCTCCCGGCAATTCTGATTGCTATCTTCTCAAGCGCACTGCCGTTCCCCCTTGAGATCGTTGCACTGACGCGCCTGCCGACCCGCGCTTATGGAACGCTGACCAGCGTGGAACCGGCGCTTGGCGCGGTCATGGGCGCACTTTTTCTCCATGAACGCTTAACGCTTGTTCAAATTGCTGCCATCACGGCAATCATGGCTGCGTCACTGGGAACTGCGGCGACGCTCAGGCCAGCCATCGTCGCGAACTGACACGCAAATAGCCTTCCAGCTTGGTTCCTCTGCTAACAAAACCACATGCAATCCGAAGGGAACTTACGCACCTGGAGGGTAACCGCTCTAAAATACCCGTCAGGGAGCTCGCGCCGAAAGCCAGCCCAAAGGAACGCAACAATGAGCACAGCTACTCCTGAACTCGAAACGCTCTTGCCTGACACGGCAATGCCGTTCACCGGCACTCCGCGCAAGATCCGCACGCACCAGACGCAGAATGAAGCGCTCTCCTTTGAGAAATCTGCCCCCGGCAAGCGCGCTTATAAGCTGCCGCCGCTCGACGTGCCGGAAGTGAACGCACATGCCCTGCTCGGCGACGCGGCACGCGAGGGCACCGCAGGCCTGCCGGAGTTGAGCGAGATCGAGATCATCCGCCACTTCACGCGTATGTCTACCTGGAACTACGCTATCGACCTCGGCATGTACCCGCTCGGGTCATGCACGATGAAATACAACCCCCGGGTGAATGAGGCTGTCGCCCGTATCGAGGGATTAGCCGAAGCGCACCCCTACCAACCTGAATTGCTTTCGCAGGGTGTGCTTTCCATTCTCAAGGATCTTGAAGCCTGCCTGCTTGAAATTACCGGCATGGACGCGATCACGCTACAGCCCGCTGCGGGTGCGCACGGCGAGTTCACAGGCATTCTTCTAGTGCGTGCTTACCACCAGTCGCGCGGCAACGCCCGCAAGACGGTTATCATCCCCGATTCTGCCCACGGCACCAACCCGGCCACCGCTGCGGTCTGCGGCTACGACGTTGTCAACCTCAAGTCGAATGCCGACGGCGGCGTCGATCTTGATGCATTACGCGCCCTGGTGGATGAAAACACCGCCGCGATGATGCTTACAAATCCCTCAACGATCGGCGTTTTCGAAAACGAGATTGCCGCCGTTGCTGAGATCTTGCACTCCAAAGGCGCTCTGCTCTACATGGACGGCGCGAATATGAACGCGCTGGTGGGCAAGACCCGCCCCGGCGACTTCGGCGTGGACGTCATGCACCTGAACCTGCACAAGACCTTCTCCACCCCGCACGGCGGCGGTGGGCCGGGCTCAGGCCCGGTCGCCTGCAAGTCGATTCTTGAGCCGTTTCTACCGACGCCAATCGTCCGCACCGACCACCAGGGCACTCACCGCCTCGACTTCAACCGTCCGCAATCCATTGGCCGCGTCCGCATGTTCTACGGCAACTTTGGTATGTTTGTGCGCGCGCTAGCCTACATCCTGGCCAACGGCCCTGATGGATTGCGCCAGACCACTGAAGACGCTGTGCTGAACGCAAACTACATCCGCGCCAAGCTGCAAGACATTTACGAACTGCCGTATAAAACGCCTTCCATGCACGAGGTAGTCTTCAGCGACAAGCGCCAAACCCGCAACGGCATTAAGACCGGCGATATCGCCAAGCGTCTCATCGACTACGGCTTCCACCCGTACACCACCAGCTTTCCACTCATCGTGCCGGGCGCGCTCATGATTGAGCCGACCGAGTCCGAGTCGCGCGAGGAACTTGACCTATTCATCGATGCCATGCGGCAGATTGCACGCGAGGCTGAAGAGAACCCGGCAGTCATCCTGGCCGCACCGCACTCGACCCGTGTTTCGCGGCTGGACGAAACCGGTGCCGCCCGCAAGCCTATTCTTCGCTGGAAAGCGCCGCCTGTTATCATTCCCGGCGGCGCTCCACTCACACCGAATAACTCGCCTGCGAAGGAGTGGTAATGGCTGCCAGCGTGTTTGCCGAGCGCCGTGAGGAACTGGAGAAATACGAGTTTATGCTAGGTCAGGAGCGTGGACGCCTCGCAGTTGCGCTCGATGTACTGACCGATTCTCTGATCCTGGTCGGCCAGCACGGCGTGTACTGCATCTCCAACCGCAACCCCGGCAAGCCGGCGCTTGACCTCCAGGCAGTGCTTGCCGGCATTGAGGGTGCCAAGGAGCTAATTCAATCCACTATGGCTTTGCTCGCGGAGAAAAGCGAAGCGTAGTAATCTAGTGCTGCCGTCCTATAGGACGCGCCCGTAGCTCAGCTGGATAGAGCGTCCGCCTCCGAAGCGGAAGGTCGCAAGTTCGAATCTTGCCGGGCGCACCAGCCTCAGCCTTGTCCATGGCTGTATGGCCTGTATTCCCAAATTGGAACACTCGTCCCAATCCGGCACACGCTAGAATACGTTACTGAATTGACGTTAGTAATGATGCCGATGCGGCTCTGATTGCTTTATCTTTGGATGAGTTAGCAAGTCGATTGGTAAAGACATGGCTCTGAGACGAAAACTGGGCGCGATAAACCGGTGGTTCACTTCAGAATTGTTTGTTTTTACCTGTTGGTTGATTTCTAAGCTGCTACCGGAGAGCCGCTGGTATTCAACTTCGCTCACCCTCTCGCGCCTGCTGGCACGTACCGCAGGCTGGTTGGCTCCCTCGTCGCATGGAGTTTCCCAGGCATCGCTGGTGCCGAGGCTGCTACACCGTTTTCTCGATCTGCTCTCCACTCATAAAAAATACTTTCCCATTCCTGTAGTCATAGTGGGTGAAGAACACCTGCGCGACTATATCGCTCAGCCCGGGGGCTTTGTCTGCTGCTCAGCCCACATCCCATTTGTCAAGCTCTTTCTACCACTGGTCCGACGGCTGGTAGGCGAAGAGCGCGAGCTGCGTGTAATTGCACGTGAGCCGGTGGGTGACAACGAGGTTTCTGCCTGGAACGATGAGCACTGGAAGGCGATCCGCACCGATCATGCCGTACTGTTGCATACCCGGTCGCTGCTGCGTCAGAACGGCTGTCTGATGCTTGCGGTGGATAAGGAACAGGGAGAGTTCATTTCTTCAAACATCTTCCGCTTTGTCGGGAAGATGAACTCGCGCATCCTGATGTGGTTCACCCAGCTACAGCCGGACGGCAGCATCCTGCTGCGCATCATGCTGCCGCCGGGACCCCATTGCCGCAATGAGGAGGAAATCCGCGCTAACCTCGACTTTGTTGCGGAAAACGTGCGCCTCATACTGCAGGGCGACAAGATCGCACCTGCTAAGCGCGTTAAGACTGCTTCCGCCCATACGGCTATAGGAGAAAAAAGCCGGGAAATCCATCGCATTCAGTTGTACTCCAACCTGCAACTGGAAGCCCGCATGCGGCGGCTGCAAGCTTTGCTTGCAGCCGGAAATGGGGCCTTAACGCAACGTGAAATGCTGGAAGAACGTCTTAAACTGATGAAGAGTGAGCTTGAAATCCGTACCAGTGTTTGAAGACGCTCCAACAAACGGCTTAACGCGGACTTTTTCTCAACTAGATATGGCAGCTAACGGTGCCGCGCTTCTCCAGGTATTTTTGGTGGTAATCCTCAGCTCGCCAAAAGGTTTCTGCCGGCACTACCTGCGTCACAATGGGCTTGCGAAAGCGTTTCGCTTCCGCCAACCGCTCAATGGTAGTACGCGCCGCTACTTCCTGCTCAGGTGAGTGGAAGAAAACTACACTGCGATACTGATTTCCCCAGTCCGGCCCTTGCCTGTCAAGTTGGGTGGGGTCATGCAGGGCGAAAAACTTGTCCAGCAGCGTAGCGTAGCTCACACGGGCCGGATCAAAAGTTAGTTCTACCACTTCGGCATGGCCGGTACGATCTGTACACACATCCTTATAGGTAGGGTTGCGCAGTGCTCCACCTTCATAGCCGACTGCGGTTTCCGTCACGCCGGGGATCTGTCCAAGTGTTACCTCCACCCCCCAAAAACAGCCTGCACCAAACGTCGCTTTCTCCATGCCTGTCTCCTTCACTCTTGTTTATAGGATGTTGGAGGCGGCACCCGCGATGCGCGCATGAATGCCGTCCCACAATGCAAGCCTCGCCTTCAGTGCCGCGTAAGCCGTATCGCCGGCTTCGGCCCAGTGGCGCTCTGTTGGGCAAAGCTGTCGCATCATCTCCATAGCCATGGGTCCATGCTCGTCTCCATCAACCTCAATGTGGCGCTCCAGATAGTAACGGAAAGGCGCAACCGGCCCGGCTGTCTGCTCGTCCAGCTCGCGCACAAACGCGGTAAACATGTCAGGTATCAGGTCTTCTCGGCCGAAAGCAAACGCTGCGGCAATGCGGTGCGTCTCGCCGGTAGCCAGGATCGCAAACGTGGAGCGGACGAAGCCGGCGGACTCGGCGGGTAGGGAGCTCAAGGCATTTTCAAATGAGGAACCCTTGCCGAGGGCAGCCAGCAATCTTTCCATGCCCATGGTTGCAGCGCCGCAGCTTTGCATGGCCTGGAGGTACAGCTCAAAATGCGAGATCGCCGCGCCCCGATACAGGTCGCTCTCCTCGCCCAGTACAATCTCATTGATCAGCCGTCGACCGGCAGCATCCGCTGTAGGCTTCCAGGGTACTTCGACGCAAGTCAGCTTACGCTGTAGCGCCTTCAGCAGCGACATGAAGTCCCACACTGCGTAAACATGGGACTCCATAAAAAGCCGCAACGCGGGAAGGGAACGAACAGAGCAGTAGAGGGGGTGATTAGCCAAGCGTAATCGCAAGGGAGCAATGGTTGCAAGCAGGGAGTCTTCCGTCGCCGACAGCGTGCCGAGAACAGTTTCGGGAGCAGTGTTCATACTTGAAGAAGACGATCCCATACCTGCGCCGGATGCATTCGACGCAGGAAGACGGGTTGAGGCGGCCAAATAGGTAATGGCAGCTATAAAGGTGCTAGGCCAGCTCGTACCCGGCAAAGAAATACCCGATTTCAAATGCAGCGGTATCCTCAGCGTCCGAACCGTGGATAGCATTCTCTTCTATGGAAGCGGCGAACTGCTTGCGGATTGTACCTTCCTCCGCATTAGCCGGGTTGGTGGCACCCATCAGCTTACGCAGGTCGGCAATGGCATTGTCTTTTTCAAGCACCATGGGGAAAATGGGACCCGAAGACATAAACTCGGTCAGCGAAGCAAAAAACGGCCGCTGTGCGTGAACGTGGTAGAAGCCTTCCGCTTGCTGCTTAGAAATAGAAATCTTCTTGATGGCAACCAGCTTGAAGCCGGCCTTTTCAATAGCAACCAAAATGGCAGCAGAATCGCCCTTGCGGACGGCATCCGGCTTGAGAATGCTAAACGTGCGTTGGGACACTTGGAAATCTCCTAGAACTGGAATATTGCCGGTACATAGCAGGCTGTTTCAGTGTACTTTGCTGAACACGTAGTACCTTCCGGACATACGAAGAGGGTGCCGCGTACGGCACCCTCTTGCAGCCTTCAAGTAGCTAAACTGCTAGTGCGAGCTGCGGCAGCAGGCCTTCATGACTCGTCTCATAGAGAGCGAGCAGACGCTGGCGCATCAGGTAGTAGGCAGAGGCCGCTTCCTGCAACTGGAAGGGAACCGATACCCAATGTTTGCCGGTTACTACCTGCGAGAGCATTCCCAGCTGAACCTGGCGCAAAGCGGTACGCAGACGGAGCGCATCGCGGCGCATGCGCTCGGCTACGATAATGCCTTCTTCCTCATTCCACTGGGCGGCAAACGCAGCCATGTGGAGCAGAAGATCGGCATTGGCACGCATGCGGCGCAAGCCAAGCTCACCGCCCAACATGTGCCAGATTACTTCCGGCTCCATGGCGGTCTGGCCGGGCTGCGGCTCCAGGAAGTCCTTGGCAACGCAGTGCAGGCCGTTGAAATCCACTCGCTCGATTTTGGCAAGCAGTGAATTCCAAGAAGAATTGTCGAGCCGGATCGTAGAGCGCCGCGCGTAGAGCGCGAAAGCCGCGAAACCGACAATGCACAGAACGAAGAGAATCGGAAGAGAGGAAGTCATAGGGAGCCTATTACCTTATCGGCTAGCTTTGCCCAAATCGTATTGCACCTGATCGTGTATGGCAACAATATATTTATGCATAGCCGGGGAGATGGGTCTCCGCGCAGGTTCCTCGTACCAAAGTGAGACAGTCCAGTAGAGGACTGTGAGGGGGTACAGCAAAGCCCTCAAGATTTCTAATCCCTGATAGATAGGGCTAACCATACTTACGAAAGTCTCAACCCCATAAATGCTTACTGCCAAGAGTGCCCAGGCAGCGAGACCTTGTCCAATTGCAAGTACGTGACTCCGAATCGGCAAACCAAGCTGTCCAGCAGCAAGGCTTACTGCAATGACCAGTTCACAGGTCGCCAGACCGCTAAAAATTTGCATGTCATCTACGGCAACTGCCCATCCAAACACTTTCCCATTACTTACTATCCATGTAGTAAGTAGTGCGAATAAACCACCAGCAAAACCAAATGCCCAAAGCCGATGTAGAGCGCCTGCATTCCAACGGTTGGGCTGGCGCAGTACAGCTTTTGCAATCTCTATAAGGATTGCTAGTTGGGTGACAAAGCTAATTACGCTTGCGCATCTGTAGGCGTTTCGGTAGGTTTCCCCACTTGCGGAGGGATCTATTAAAAACAGAGAAACCTGAATGATTGCGTCTATACCGATAGCTACTGAAAAGATAGGAAATTGCTTCCAACGCTTCTTCTGCAAAATGCTACCTAGCAAAAGGATGTCTAAGATGGGACTGGTTAACCAAAGAACACTGGTCAGAGTCGATGGCATCCTAGATCTCCCGTCTGCAAATGGTAGCAGAACGGGGGAACATTCCTCTAGGTTTAGCTGAGGCTGCTAGACGGGCGTGGGGCAGAGCCGAACGGCATGGAAGCCAAGCTGCTAGATGGGCGTGGGGCAGAGCCGAACGGCATGGAAGCCA
>CAXSHS010000055.1:17152-19866 GCA_964237325.1 uncultured Acidobacteriaceae bacterium
CCGAACGGCATGGAAGCCAGGCTGCTGGATGGGCGTGGAGCGGAGCCGAACGGCATGGAAGCCAGGCTCTTGTTCAGGCATGGGGTGGAGGCAGGTAGCGCGACAGCACGGCTGCTGTCAAAATTTTTAAGGTCACCCAGAAAGTATGCAGAAAGGTTACCAACAGGGGATACTGGAGAATCGCTCACTGCAATAGTCGCAGAACTCGCCTTCGAACTCTTTTCACTCGTAAGTCCATTGTTTGTAGCGAAACAGGACGAAGAAACGGTCACCATGGAAAGAACGACTGCCAGAACGTTGAAAGTTTTCATCGGGGGAGTGCTCCTCATGCGCAGTTGCGCCGTAAGAGGAGATTAGTCAATGCAGGTTACCTGTAAAAGATTAAAATGGAGATGGCACACGAAAGAAAGCAATCCAGTTCCGTCTATTACGCGTACATATTACTACTGAAAACTTTCTTGTTCTCAGCAAGCAACTTTCTCTTCTGCAAAGGCGAAACTTTCGAAACTTGGTGATGTAACCGCCGTTTTAATTCCGGGAAGCGATACTTCTGTATCCCTGGTGCTCATTCATAGGATGACACTACCCGCCACCCATGAAGTAAAGCCGCTCAAGCGCGGCCCAGCACCCGTGCTACTGTCTCTCCAATCGCAGCTGGAGACTGCACTACATGGATGCCGGCCGCAGTCAGTGCGGCCATCTTCTCCGTCGCCGTACCCTGTCCTCCTGAAATGATTGCCCCTGCATGGCCCATGCGGCGGCCCGGCGGCGCGGTTTGGCCGGCAATAAACCCGACTACGGGCTTGCGTACATGCTCACGCACATACGCCGCTGCTGTTTCTTCAGCCGTGCCCCCAATTTCGCCGATCAGGATAATGGCCTCCGTCTCCGGGTCTTCATTCAGCAGCTTCAGAGCGTCAGTGTGCGTGGTACCGATCACCGGATCGCCACCGATACCGATCGCGGTCGACTGTCCGATGCCGCGCTGGGTCAGCTGGTACACGGCCTCATAGGTCAAGGTGCCGGAGCGCGAAACAATGCCGACCGAGCCCTCCTTGTGAATGCGCCCCGGCATGATGCCGATTTTCGCTTTGCCCGGCGAAATTACCCCAGGGCAGTTCGGTCCGATGAGCACGGACGGCGAATGCCGGAGCACCGACCAGACCTCCACCATGTCGTTGGTCGGAATGCCCTCAGTGATACAGATAATCAGCGGCAGCCCAGCCGCATTGGCCTCGAGGATTGCATCAGCCGCGAACGGCGGCGGCACAAAGATCACTGTCGCGTTGGCACCGGTTTCACGCACTGCTTCGTCCACCGTGTCGAACACCGGCCAGCCCTCATGCATCGTACCGCCCTTGCCCGGCGTCACGCCGCCGACGACTTTGGTGCCGTACTCGGCACACCCCTTCGCGTGAAAAGTACCTTCCTTGCCGGTAATCCCCTGCACAATGAGCCGCGTGTTTTTATCGACAAGTACAGCCATGCCATCTCCCTCGCTGCCGTGGCAGTTCCATGGGCGCTCTTACGCACCGAGTTGTGCCGCTAAATCCTGAAGGTCAGTCGCCACAAAGTCATACTGACTTATCGGTTGCGGGTCTTCAGTCTGCCTTACGATAAAAGCCGTGCGCATCCCAGCGGCCTGCGCACCTTCCAGATCGTAATTATGCGCGGCCACCATCACCACTCTGCCGGCGGGTGAGCCAACCAGGGCGAGCGCGTCCCTATAAAGTTTGGGCGCCGGTTTGTAGTTGCGAAAGATGTCGGCGCCGAGAACCAGGTCCCAGGGCAGGCCAGCGTGCTTGGCCGTATTCGTCAGCTGCCGCACGGTGCCGTTTGAGAGCGGAGCGAGGATGTAGCGCTCCCTGAGCCGGTGGAGCGCCGGCACCGCATCGGGCCAAGGCTCAGTTCGATGCCAGCCGTGTACAAGAAACTGCCGATCCTCGTCAGAGAGCGCGTTGAGCCCGTAGTGCGGGAGCAGCGTGTCGAGCTCCTCGCGCTGCAGTTCGTCAAAGTCAGCCCACGGGCGCTTGCCCTCGCGTACCGGCTCAACGGCCGGCTTGTAGCGTGAGCGCCACTCGACGATCAGTGCCTCCCAGTCGACGGTAAGCCCGCGTTCGGTGCCGAAGCGCTCGCAACGTCTGGTGAGCGAGCTCTTCCAGTCGGTGACGGTACCGAAAACATCGAACAGCATCGCCTCAATCTCCGGATGTGTGTCCGGACGTACATCCGGATGCGGAGCGCTCACAGAGCCGCCCGGGCATGGCGGTCCGCTGCCGCCACCACTTTTTGCGCCGCATCCAGCATCGTCTCCCCCACTTCAAACGCCAGGCCCGACTCCGCCAGAATCTTGCGACCTTCCTCCACATTTGTGCCTTCAAGCCGAAGGACGATAGGAATGGTGACATTTAATTTCTTTGCCGCCGCAACCACCCCGGTCGCCAGCGTATCCACCCGCAAAATGCCTCCGAAGATGTTGATGAACACAGCCTGCACGTTCGGGTCCGACAGCAGGATCTGAAACGCATTCTCAATCTGCTGTTGGTTCGCCCCGCCGCCCACGTCCAGGAAGTTGGCCGGCGAGCCGCCTGCATACTCAATAATGTCCATGGTCGCCATGGCGAGACCTGCACCGTTCACCATGCAGGCAATGGTGCCATCCAGCTTGATGTAGTTCAGCGCGTACTTTGACGCTTCCACTTCGAGCGGGTCTT
>CAXSHS010000056.1:0-19796 GCA_964237325.1 uncultured Acidobacteriaceae bacterium
TTGACGGTGATGTTCTCGTTTTGTGAGCCCGGTGTCAGCTTCAGATCAACGTCCAGGCGCTGCTGCGCGCTGAGCATAAGGTGTTCCTGTGTCACTTCCTCAAAGCCCACAGCTTTTACGCGGACGGTGTAATTACCAATTTTGACTGGAGAGAAAAAGTACGTTCCTTTGCTGTCCGTCGTTGTGGTCAACACCAGACCTTGATCCGTGTTCGTCAGGGTGATTGTGGCATTCGGCAGTACTGCGCCGGAGGTGTCGGTGATTGTCCCCTGTATAGCTCCTTGATCCTGCTGTCCATAGGCGGAAATACTTAAAACGAATGCTGCGGATGGAATAATTAGTGACTTCGCAAATCGGTGCCGCGTGCGTCGGAGTTGCCACATTATCTTCATACCTCAGAATTGCGCCTTCGGCGCTCTTCACCAGTGCTTCAAAGCGTCATCGTGTAACGCGTGTTGGGTGTATCCCGATGCCGCAGGCTGTATCCAGGTGGACTATAGGAAGTCCACTACTGAGTTGCCATCGTTAGAACGTATGCTTTTCGGGTACGTCTTTCGGGTGATGCACGCGAAGCCTGAAACGGCGATGCATGGCTTACTGCAGGAGGGGATTGTTGGTCTTGCTGTTGAATAAGCTCGTGAGGAGATAGAAGACAATACATTCAATTCGCAGGATGCGCTTGCCGTATATGGCGCTTCAGTCCAGCAAAATCGCTATTTTTAGCAAAAGGAAATTACAAAGCCTGGTTGCGGATGAGCCCTGACAATAACTCTGTAACGCGCAGGTAGGCGCGACGGCTACATGCGAGTCAGCTCTAGCAAGCAGTAGAATGATCGACTGAAACGCCGCACTTAGAAGGACACTTCCCCATGTTACACATTCATTTACCGGTGCAGTCTCGCGTTACTGATGCATTGCGTTTGTGGGTTGGACGGGGGTAATGGAAAGGTTATCAAACTGGTCAAGATCATAGCCGGTGAGACCCAGCCCGATTTGACCGGTGTCATAGGCGCTATCTTGCACCTTTGTGACCATTTGCCCGTCCACTGATGCAGTGATACTGTCCCCATTGAAGGACATACCCAGCCGACGCCAATGCCCTATGCCCCAGGGCGTAGTCATACCGGTCGCAAGCGGGGTTTGCGCTCCGTTGGAACTGCCCTTATAGAGAATCCAACCCCCGGTGTCCACTACCTGAAAATAGTAGCCTTGCTGGTGCGATTGCGGGCGATTCTGCAGTCCAGCGCGGCCAACCAGAATGATTGCTCCCGGTTTGACAAACTCCGCGTCCGCGCTTACAGCATAGTTCCCCCAAGCGGGATCGCCGAGCAGCGTGAGTGCGTCGCTGTCATCCTGCCATTCAATAGGCTTAACCGGTGCCATCTGCTGTAGGCACTTACCCGTTCTACCGCCTGTGCAAGGCTGAATCTCAAAGGCACCCTGCATATCCGAAGCATAGCGAGCTTCTCCGCCTGTTTGGTAGCTATCAAAGTTATCGCTGTACGGCAGATCAAGGGTGTGCGGCGACGGAGCACTCCCCTTCCCTTTACCTGCCCTGGCAACCGTACTAAACGTGTAGATGTAGCTGGGAAGCAGTGTGAACTGGTAGCGACCGGATGAATCCGGATGTAGATCCGCAAGCTGCAGGAAGTCGTCCCTATCGGAAGCAGTATCGAGGTTGGTGGCCCAGACGTGTACAGGTCTGTTTTGCAAACTGCTGCTAGCGACGAATGTGGCCTGAGATGGACGAGTAGCGGTGGTCGTTTCAACAATGGTGGTGGCATCCTCGCCGCTCTGGGAGCGCAATGAGACATAGCTGCCGTTGGCGCGGTCGCCGGCCAGGTATCCGACGCCGTCATCGAGAAATCGCCAGCCCGGTTGGGTGAACTGCGTGACCTGAGCCGTGACCCACAAACTCTTGCCCAGGCTATAGTGGCCGGACCAAGGCTGCGGAGCGACCATGAGCCCGACCGTGGGATAAGGAAGATTGGAGGTGATGGCAGCAAGAAGCGGCCAGTTCAAGAAGCATGACATTTTGGCATCGATGTAGCCGCGGGTAATGGCGCGAATCAAAGGTCCGGCACCGGTGTCATCATCTTGAGAACCGCTTTCGCTATCCCATAATGGCTTATCGAGTTTGAGAGCGTTGGGCGTAGAGTGACAAGAGTCCGCGCTGCCTCCATCCCCACCCTTGCACGAGTAATGCACACCGACAATGTCGATTGATTTGGCAAAATCAGGGTCTTCGACCATATCATCGGCTACTTTCCACCCGGAGTCGTCGCCGACAACCTGAATTGTTGAATGACGAGCCATAAGGGCGCTATGCAGGCTCTCATACCACTGCTTATTGAATCCTCTTTCATTCCAGCCACCGAGATAGTCAATAGAGAGATTGTGAGCCTTCGCGCAGTCAAGCCAACTCATCAGGTAGCTAACCATGTCCTGCGACCAGAAACGTCCGCTGCCGATCCAGCCGGGGGCAGCCCAGGCAAGTCCATACAGCTTGATGTTCGGATTTCGCAGTTTTGCCTGCTCCGCCAGCCAGAACTCATACCCAGCGCTGCAGTTAACGACGCCCTGGGTATGCTCGATGCTGGGCTCGGCGCCGTCGGTCGAGTTCGCGTCGCCCCCAATCTCAATCTTGAGAACCTGTAGCGAGGCTCCATAGCCGGGCTTGAACAGGTAATCAAGAATCTGGTCGCGTTGAGCAACCGGATAGTCAATGAGTAAACGCGAATTGCCGCCGCCGCCGCTGATGGCACCAACACCGCCGAATACGCGGCCGCCGTCAGTTCCGTCCGCGTGAATGAACGTGCTCAAGTCTTTGTCCGCGACAGCGGCCGGAGACTGTGCTGCTTGAGAGATTGGCGTGCCGGTTATGGTGCCCTGCGGCGTAGGCACCTGGGCTATAGCCAACACCGGCAGGGTGAGTGCCGCCCATAAAGTTGCTGCCAGCGAGCTTGTGGAGTTCATTCACAGCAGATTATAGAAAAACGTAATGCGTTTCGGTATCGCGAGAACGAGTAACTCCGGGATACTACTTTGAGGTAATGGGTGAGCGGTAGGTAACTCACTTTCGCTCGTCTCAGGCTCCGGCCAGGGACTCTCGAATCCAAAGACTAAAGCTCAAGAAATCCGCCGCTTACAGCAATACCGACGGAATGGAATCGATCACTAGCCTCGAGCTTGTCCATGATGTAGCGCGGGTGATCCTTGACGGTCCGCTCGCTGATAATAGGAGCTCGCCGATGTTCCAATTACCCCTGGCAACATGCTTGAGGATCTCACTTTCGCGCATGCTAAGGGACTGCTCTGACAGGTAGGCAGCCAGTTGAGTTGCCACGAGCGGCAGGATGTACTTATGATCGGCGTGTGCGGCACGGATGGCGTCGAGCATCTCGTTGGGGAGCATGGTCTTAAGCATGTAACCACGCGCGTCCGCGGCTAGGGAGCGCGAAATGCTGGCATCCCCCTCAGACGTGGAGAGCATGAGTACTCTGGCAACCGGCATAATCAGGCTTAGGTACAAAGTCAGGAGACATTGGCAGAAGGCGGGCGAGGTGACCTGACTTAGTCTGCCTCTTGCTAGAAGCGCGGGATAACCTCACGTTCGCGCATGGGCTTATGTTTATGCGTCCAAGTGACTGATCATTGTTCTTTTATCCAACCATTGCACGCCGGGAGGCGATCGGGTGGCTGCTCACCAGGTGTGAACTGAAAAGCTGTGTCAGGGTCAGCATGATCAAGCCGGTGCAGAGCCGAGCAAACTGCTCCACAACGCCAAGGGTCCATGACAGAATCTTAGGAGACCTTGGTGATCCCGTAAGGCGGATGAGTGTAGATCATATTGACGCTCCAATGGGGGCAATGCATTTGCTACAGCCATTCGCCGAAATGAAGTCGGTGCGTACGGGCTTCATGAAAAAGAGCCGCGAAGTCCATGCACTCTTCACAAGAATTTTCGTTCCCGTAGCCTGTCAGGTCAGCCTACCCTTGACCAGGAGATCGTCACCGCTTTTCCGTTGCTCAGGTGCAATTTGGAAACAATATAGGTGGGCATATCTGAAGAGAAGTAAAATTCGCAAGACAAAAAGCGGACCGCACTAAGACAAAGCGAGTTTCCCTCACGCGAAATCAAGCAATTTGCAAGCGTCATGGTACCACACAGCACCATACCAAGTAACTGGCGCATGTTTCGTAGCTCAACATTGACAACTCTAACGCAGGCGGCAGTTTGTTCAGCTTTTAGATATGCCTAGCTGCACAACGGACTTCCTTTTCGTGGTGACGCTGTAAACGAAGTGAGAACCGCGTCGGTTTCCATACCAGCCTCAAATGTGAAAAGAGCCACATCCTGGGACTCTTGAGAAAAGTTGGGCTCAAGAAAAGTTATTCCAGGTCCGTCCGCCGTGACACTGATAAACCCTGAGTTAATACCTGCATCGAATCTGTATTTGCCCTTTGGAACATAGAGAATGGGGCTGGCGATAGCCGATGTCTCGGACTGGCTCATAGGCACTTTGACTTGATTATTCTGAAGCCGACTTCCCGTCAGAGGATCATTACCTGCAAAGGATGATGGCGCTCCGTTCCTGCTGAGGTCCGCTCCATTTCCGACAATGCCATGGCGATGCGCTACCCACTTTGCGGTGAACATCGACAGTACCCGCCCTAACGCTGATTCAAGGGCAGGGCTCCTAAGTGGCGTGGCAGCCGTGGTCATCTGGCGAGGACATGCCTCAGATAAATCGGTCACCCATTTACCTGGTTGCCTGCGTCATCGCCGGTCTGCGGCTGAAACTCGAAGCGACTCAAATTGGATTACTCTAGCAGGGCTGAGGGCGGGATCTCGCTGTTCACAACGTGAGTCTAACCGCTTCGGGTGAGGGAGGAGAGCAGAAAAACGAACTGCCGCCAAAACTGCTGCTGGATATTTCGTTTTGCTCGTAAAGCTTTTAAAACTTGGCTCCTCAGGTAGGACTCGAACCTACAACCCTTCGGTTAACAGCCGAATGCTCTGCCATTGAGCTACTGAGGAGTGTTCCGGACAATCCCCGGAAGGCACGGAGAAACGAAACGCATGCCTGACTTTCAAGATATACCAAAGCACCGTCTCGTCGTCAAAGCTCCGTTACCCGGACAAAGCCCCGCGCTGAGCCAGTATGGCTTCAGCCGCGCGCCTGCCGGAAGCCAGCGCACCCTGCAGCGACGGCGTCTCTCCTGCGTCTGAGCAGATGTGAACATTGTCTGTCACGCGCGTCGCGCTTGCCTCCCACTGTGTGGTGCGTGCCAGGGGCAGTGCATAGGCAATCGGGTAAGCAGCCACCAGCCGCCACTCGCGCACGGCATCTGCGCCAAACCAGCGTTCGGCATGTTCGCGTACCTGACCCTCCAGCACCTCCATGCTCCCTTCCCTGCTACCGTCCTTGCCCGGTGCCACACCCACTACGGCGGCTGCGATCAACTGCTGACCGGGAGGAGCGTACCGGTTGGAAACCTGGCTCATTACCGCCAGATTGTTAATGGGGCCGCCATCCGGCCCCTCGCCGTTCAAGGCGAGGATTGGCCCATCGATCGGCGACTTGGGTGCCGCGTAGTAGAGCGTGGTGGTGCGGTTCCAGGAGCGCTGCTCGCGAGCCTGCGCACGGGTATGCGGCAGCAGATTGGCCAGCAACGGTCGTAAAGCATGCTCGGCAACGGCAAAGACTACTTGCTTGGCCTCAACGGTTGTGCCATTTTCCATGCTCACGGCAAAGCGCTGCTGCTGACGGCTTACGTCCGTCACGCGCGTATTCAGCTGTAGCGTTCCGGGGGCCAGCCGCGAGGCCATTTGCTGTGGCATGCGCTCCATACCTTCGGCCGGCACTGCTGCACTGCCTACGGCAAACATGCGGAATAAGAACTCGAAGTAGCGGGAGGAAGTCTGCAGCTCGTTCTCCAGAAATACACCCCCAAAAAAAGGCGTGAAGAAGCGGTCCACCATTTTGGCCGAGAAGCCAAAATTATGCAGAAACGCACGCGTTGTTCCATCCGCATGGTTAAAAAGAGAGTCCGGCGTACCCTTGCCGACCCGCGCCCGCAGGGCCGCGATGCGCCACTTATCGCCAAATGTCACTACATCATCAAACAGGAAGCGCGTCGCATTCACCGGCTCCCGACGCGGGTCAATAAAGCGGTGGAAGCGTCCGCCATGCCACACAAGCGCCCCCGGAAGAAATTTGCGCAGCTTCAGCGCGCGGTAGCTCAGCACGGCCCGTGTCTCCGGGTACGCCGTCAGCAGGATTTGAAAGCCGCGATCCAGACGGAAGCCGTCGACTACATCCGTCCGTACCCGTCCTCCGGGCGCATCGCTCGCCTCCAGCAGCAGCGTGTCAAAACCCGCTGTCTGCAGCAACTGCGCACACCGCAAGCCCGCCAGCCCTGCTCCGACAATGACAATATCCTTCTCCACACGGTCCTTTCTTGCCTGCGTTTGCGGATTTGGATGCATACGAGCTTCTCTTTGCCTTTTTCAGAAGCGGCTACGAGAAGTGGAACAAGCAGGATCATGCCGGTCAGCCTTAGTACACAGCCTTGCCAAGCTCCTCCACGCAGCTCTCCGCTACCTCCCGCAGAGCTAACCGCTCCCCGGCACTTTTTTTGCGCAATGTGCTATACGGCATGCTGAGGCGCGGATTGCGGCCCAGCAGGGCTTCATGCTTTTCAAGAAAGCTCCAGTACAGCGCCGTAAACGGGCACGCTCCCTCACCGGTTGTCTGCTTGGGGTTGTATCGGCACCCGCCGCAGTAGTTGCTCATTTTGTTGATGTACGCAGCCCCGCTTACGTACGGCTTGGTCGCCGTGATGCCGCCGTCGCCGAAGGTAGCCATGCCCAGTACGTTCGGCTCCACTACCCAGTCGTAGGCGTCCACATAGCTGATCCAGAACCAGTCTGTCAGCTCACGCGGCGAATAACCGCACAGGGTAGCGAAATTACTCAGTACCATCAACCGGTTGATGTGGTGCGACCAACCCTCCTCCATCACCTGCTTCACCACGGTGTCCAGGCAGTTGAGCCCGGATGGCACACCCCAGTAGGCAGCCGGCAGCGGCAGGTTTGCCCCCAGCGCAGAAGGTCGAGCGCCTGAATCCTCGCCGGGTGCTTGCGGGGGAGCCAGCTTCAACTCGGTAAGCTTGGCGCGCGGCTGCGGCTTTGCCGGCCGCAGCGGCTCAACCGGTGCAGCTACGTTACGATAACCGTCTGTAATACGGTGCAGATGCCGCATGTACTCACGCCACCCCAGCAGCTGCCGCAAAAAACCTTCCGCACTCGCCAGCGGGATCAATCCCCTACCCGCAGCCTCTACCACGTCGTTCACAACCTGTGCAGGCAGCAGCCGACTGATGTTGATAAACGCCGACATGCGGCTGTGAAACATGTCAGGTTCGCCCAGAAACATAGCGTCTTCAAACGGTCCAAACATGGGCAGCAAGTGCTCCAGGCTCCATCGCCATTCTGCCTCAATATCCACCTTCCGCATCGGCAAGTCCCAGCCTTCGACGCTGCCGAAATGCCGCGGGAACTCGCGCTCCACTACCTCGATTGCCTCCTGCGTAATCGCATCCGGCGGGTAGGCTGCCCGCTTCGGTACCGGCGGCACACCGCGATACGGTTTGCGATTCTCTGAGTCGAAAGAGAACTGTCCGCCCTCAGGTTTGCCGCCCCGCATCAGGGTGTTCGTCTTTTCGCGCATGTACCGATAGAAGCGATCCATCAGGTAGTGCTTGCTCACTGTGCCCGGCGCAGGCTTGCCGTACACATGCTCAAAGTCCTCGACCGAAGACAGCCAAGTCGTATCCGGCACCTGCTGGAGGTTCACGCCACGCCTCACGGCATCTTCCATGTCCAGCCGCATCTCGCGCTCCGCGGGCTCCATCATCGTGAGCCTGGGCAAGCCATACCGCTGCTGCGCATCCAGCAGACCATCGGCAAAGATGCCCGGCGTAAACATGTACACCACCTTGACGCCGCGCGCAGCCTGCTCCAGCGCAAACTGCCGCTGGCTGGCCAGGATCAGGATCAGCTTTTTCTTGTGATAGGGCCGCCGGTGCGCCTTTGCCAGCGCCTCCATCATCACGATACCGGCTTGCTCGGGAGGAGTTTCACTCAATGGTCCGGCTTCGTCCGTCAGCCGGTCATAGGGCACATATGTCCAGCGGCGTGCTTGGATATCGTCCGGCGCAGGCTCCGCGGCATGGATTCTCTCTTCAAACAGACTCACGGCAGACCTCGTTCACCGGCTCAGGAAGAGCTCAAGGTCGAGATTAGCGAGACTTTTGCCATAAGGCTACGGAACGCGCACTTGCCTATTGACCCGGCCCAATCCGGCCAACGGACTACCTGGCTACAGGCTTGCCGTCAAGCGTGTAAATCACCTCACCGGTGCGCGTGTAGTGCAGGCGCTGCCGGGCTTCCATCTCAATCGTGTCCGGGTCTGACTGCAGGCGGTTCACATGGCGGCTCAGCTTGGCATTTTCCCCGGTCAGCTTGTCTATTTGCGTCTTTAGCGCACGATCTTCGCCACGCTTGGCCGCGTATGCCGTGATACCATTTTGCCCGAAGAGCGCGTGCCAGCCGCACACCAGCGCCAGCGCAAATGCCAGCACTGTAGCTACCCGGCGGCGCACTCCGTATGCCGTTCCTGCTGTCTGCCGTACCGGACGTATTGCCTGCTCCACATTTTCTCCCTATTGCATGACCCACGTTTTTGCTGCTTCGCTCAGTTTTGCGCCGTCGCCTTCGTTGCGTACCTCGGTGTACACCCGCACTACCGGCTCCGTCCCCGACAACCGGTAGCAAACCCATGAGCCGTCCTCAAGAATCAGCTTCAGCCCGTCCGTCCGTACAATGCTTGTCACCTTGCGCCCGCCAAGCTCCGTCGGATCGTCCTTGACTTTCTCAGTGAACTTCGCTTTCACATCAGGGGTCAAGCGGAAGTTCTCACGATGTGGATAAAAGGAACCTACTTCGCCAAATAGCTCCTTAAGTTGTAGTCCCAATGTCTTACCGCGCCGCGCCACCATTTCCGCAACTAATAGCCCCGCAAGCACCCCATCCTTCTCAGGCACATGCCCGCGGATGGTTAGCCCGGCACTTTCTTCCCCGCCGATAGCAATTTTATCGGCATTGATAAGCTCACCGATGTATTTAAAACCTACGGGCGTTTCATACAGCGGCACACCATTTTTCTCCGCAATGGCATTGATCAGGTTGGTGGTAGCTACCGATTTTGCCACGCCGTTCTTCCACCCGCGCGTCTCCATCAGGTACTCAAACAGTAGGGCTATTACATAATTTGGCTGGATATAAGTACCGTCTTCGTCCACAATGCCGAAGCGGTCTGCATCCCCGTCGGTAGCGATGCCGATCTTTGCGCCGGTTTCCTTCATTTTCGCCCGGCACTCGTCCAGCAGTTCCCCGTCGGGCTCAGGCGCGTGGCCGCCGAAAAGCACATCGCGGTAGTCGTGCACCGTTTCAACGTTCACGCCATGGTCACGCAGGATGTCAGAGCTGTAGCCGCGCGCCGCCCCCCAGAACGGGTCAAAAACCAGGGTGATCCCGGACTTCTGAATCATGTCGAGATCTACCAGCTCCGCGATGCGCTTCAGGTAATCGGCCTTGATGTCGGTTACCTCAGCTTTTGCAGCCGGGGCCTCGGGCACCGCAGTTTCCCCAAGCGCCTCAATGGCAGCCTCGATCTGCTTCGTCGTCTCAGGGAGCGCGGGAGCTCCATCTGATGTAGAAAACTTGATCCCGTTGTACTCCGGCGGATTGTGTGAAGCCGTGAAGTTGATCGCCCCGGCCACCTTTTGCTGCCGTACAGCATAGGCAATAGCAGGCGTCGGCGCGGGCACCGGGATCACGCGCGGTGTGACGCCGTTTGCCAGGAGCACGCTCGCCGCCTCGGCAACGAACGTCTCACCCAGGAAGCGCGGGTCTCGCCCGACCAGCACAGTGTGCGGGCCGCCCGGCTGCTTCCCTACAAACTTCGCAATACCTGTGACAGCGCGGCGAATATTCGCAATCGTGAATTCATCTGCCACAACTGCGCGCCATCCGGAGGTTCCAAACTTGATTGGTGTCGCCATATGTTTTCCTCTTCTCGATCTTTGCTTCAGACGCGAGTTTGGATGCGTTGTTGCGGCACTGCGACTCCCGAAACCCGGTTGCCGGCCTCCCCTCGCAACTACACTTTGCTATTCTGTTGCTTTGATACCCATGCGCCTGTTTGCTCTTATCTTTATCGGCAGCTTTGCCGCTTTGCTGTGGGCGGCATGGGCGATATTTCGCGTGGTTCGGCGGCATGAGAAAAGACCGCCTGCCACACGGGGACACAGCGAGCAGCCACCGACCGAAAACACGAAACACGAAGATGAACGATAACAAACACGAACAGTAACAAGCGATCCAGGCAATACCGGCAATACACAGGAGCTGAACCAGTGATGAACAAGCCTCAATCCGCTGCGCCTTCCCTACCCGGCACCTCCTCGACATCGCTCCTCGCCGGCACCGGTGCACGGGCCTTTGCAGTGCTGCTTGGATCGCTGTTTGTAGCCTTGTGCGCCCAAGTTGCCGTGCCGCTGCCCTGGACACCGGTGCCTATGACCATGCAGCCATTTGCCGTATTGCTGGTAAGCCTACTGCTGGGTCCGGCCATGGGAACGGCTGCGCTAGCGGCATACTTAGTGGAAGGAGCAGCCGGCCTTCCGGTTTTTGTAGCGGGTTTTGGAGGGCTGCTACCACTGGGGCCCAGTGCGGGCTATTTGCTCTCCTACCCGCTGGTAGCGGGCGTGGTAGGGCTGCTGTGGCAGGATAGGCGCGGCTTTCTGCGAGCTACGTTTGCGGCGGCGGCTGGAAGCGCGCTTATCCTACTCTGCGGGGCGAGCTGGCTTGCCGTGGCCACCCACGGCTCTCTTTCTACCATCATGCACCTGGCAGTGCTGCCGTTTGTTGCCGGTGACGCTCTCAAGGTGCTGCTGGCTGCGGCAATCGCAACTGGAGCACTGCGGTTGCAAGGCTTTCACCCTGTCGATGGTGCTTCGCGCGTCTAGCGACCTACCGGCGTATTCTTAGAAAAAGCAGATCCGGACCAGTTCTACAACCGCCCATACCGGGTCGGTTTCCGGCTAGAAAAGGACCTCAAATTGAGTGCAACCCCTGCAATGCCCCGCGTGGACGCACCCAGCGCTATCCGCGAAATATCTATCGCGCATAGTCCCGACTCTGATGACGCCTTCATGTTCTACGGGCTCGCCACCAATAAAGTACGCGTGCCCGGCTACAAATTTTCGCATGTGCTCTGCGACATTGAGACTCTGAATCATAAGGCCCTGCACGAGGCTTTTTTCGACGTAACCGCTATTTCGTTCCATGCCTACCCGTACTTGCAGGAGAACTATGCACTGATGGCCTGTGGCGGCTCGGTCGGCGAGAACTACGGCCCCATGATCATCGCGCCCCAGCGGTACACGCAGGATGAGATCAAGAAGATCAAGATTGCCGTGCCGGGTACGCTGACTACGGCGTATCTTACCCTGAAGTTATTTGCGCCTGACATTGAAACTGAAACGGTTCCGTTTGACGAGATCATCCCGCAGGTACTGGCCGGCAAGTACCAGGCCGGGCTGATCATCCACGAGGGCCAGCTCACCTACGGCAACAATGGGCTGCACAAGATCATTGATCTGGGCATCTGGTGGCGCGAGCAAACAGGCATGCCTCTGCCGCTTGGCGGCAACGCCATCAAGCGCTCCCTGGGACCGGAAGCAATGCAGGTCACAACCCGCGCCATCCGTGACTCCATTCAGCATGGTTTAGATCACCGCGAGTCGGCTCTCCAGTACGCAATGCAATTTGCACGGGATCTTGAGCCGAACTTGGCCGACAAATTCGTGGGCATGTATGTAAATGAACGTACTATCGACTATGGCAAGGATGGGCGGCTGGCGATTGAAAAGCTGCTGACTATGGGGCATGAACGCGGGATTATCCCAAAGGTAGCCAAGCTCGATTTCATCGAACCGTAATCGATGTGTTTTACAAAAGCCCCGCGTATGCGGGGCTTTTTATTTGCAGACTGCCTCAAGGCTCACGTGCAGGCAGGTTGGTCGCTGTGCAGTCCTTCTGGCCCTGACAGGTAATAGCAACAAGCCGTATCACCTGCTCAGGACCCTCATCCGGCAAAGTCCATGCCTTCGCCGCACTTGCGGCGGCTGATGCTCCGGCAGCGCCGACTTCCGCCTCTCCGCTCAAAAACTGTGCGTCGGCGGCCTTGCCCACAGAGTACAAAATCGTCACTACGGCACGCGCGGAAGGAGAAGCATTTGTAGGGACGGCGCGCGGTTGTGTCGAACCTGCTAACGCATTCAGCCGGTCGCGCACAAGCTGCTTCATCTCCGGGCTGCCGTCGGCTTCCGCAGCTGCCCGATACACCGTAATGGCTTCCGCGGACATTCTTTGCTTCTCGTACTCATGGCCGAGATGGCTGCCGTAATAGGCAAGCGGGTCCACGGTCCATGCAGCCAGCAGGTAACGGGTACCGTCTTTTTGCTCGCGGCTTAGCAGGTAGCCTAGGGTATCCCAGTAGCGTGCCAGCCGGTGCTCGGCGAGCAAAGTGGTGCGCATGGGCGTCTGCGGTTGGTTGGCAAGCGCCTGCTCCCCGGCGAGTACATCAGCTTGCGCAAGCGGTTCTGCCGCCTGAAGGTCGAGACCTTTCCGCGCCATGGCGTACAAGGCCTTGTCCTTTCGTTCCAGGACCGTATCCGCTGCTTCCATCTTGAGCAGCACAGCCGCCGCAACTGGAGCCGAAGCAGGATCGTCCAGCTTCCCCATGGCTTCGTCATAGCTCATCGCGGGCAGGTGCGTCTCATCGATTGGAGGTTTGTTATTAGCAATTTCTAGCGGATGCGAACCTACCTCTTGAATCGTATATCCGGCAGGCACATGAAATAGCGTTAAGTCGAGCATACCCGGGTGCACGCTCACGATATGAGAGCTTGTCATGCCTGCCTGCGGGCTGGTGGAACTGCTTTCCATCACCATCTGCAACGCATTGCTTCGCCACACAACTTGTATGCTGTGCAAGGGCGTGGCACTGCCGGCTGCCGTACCTGCCGCCTTTGTTTCCGTACGTGTCCCTGTTACCGCATAGCCCTCGATAACCCGATGACCAAGATCTTCCAGCTTCGGCTGCTGACTGGCATCAAGCGCAACCGGCTCCGGTGGAAGGTGAACCAGCCGCGCCGTCTGCGTTGTGTTTGTCCATTGCAAAACAGTGCGCGCGGCAAGATTGATGACCAGATGCTGCTCCAGCAGCACGTTCTGCTCCACGCCGCCGGCAGCGGTTTGGTGCGAAACCACTGCTATGATCCCATTATTATCGCGTGACTCACTGATGTCATAGTCATGAGTCGATACGGTGCCGTCCGGAAGCCGCTTCTCAGCATGTTCACGCTTCTCAGCCGTATATGGCTTGTTCAGCACAGGCTCTATAGAGGGTGTTGCGGTCTGCGTATCAAAGGTGAGCTGCGCACGGCCCAGCGCAGCTACGCACAGTATAAGGATCAGCGAACATCTGCGGGCTTGCATGAGCTTGACTCCTCTGCACGGAGACTTCTTTATTCGCAAGTCTACGCCGGTCAGTCATGGTGATCTAACCCATCTGTAAGATATTCCTGTACCGATCTCATTCTAGGAAAGCGGTACCGCATAATGAGGAGAAATGCCTACCTCCTCTCTACCGGTGCCGGTCCTGAATGATGTCCCCGCGTTCTCACCTGCCGTTGGTCGAGGGCGAACGGTGTGGCGCAGTTTGCGTCGACAGCCGCTTGCCCTTATTGGCCTAGCGCTAGTAATGCTCTTTGTTATCCTTGCGCTATTCGCACCATGGCTCGCGCCGCATGCGCCCGCCGCGCTGGATCTCGACCATCGCCTCGCCGCCCCTGGAGCAGCACACCTGTTCGGCACCGATGAGCTGGGGCGTGACACATTTTCCCGCATCATCTACGGCGCGCGTATCTCGCTGATTGTCGCAGTCTCGGTAGTGGCCTGCTCGCTTTCACTTGGGCTGGTATTGGGCGGCGTGGCGGGGTACTACGGCGGGTGGCTCGATACGTTCCTCAACGTTTTTGTAATGAACGCATTTCTGGCACTGCCCGGTATCCTGCTGGCCATTGCGTTTGTCGCATTTCTAGGGCCGGGATTATTTAACCTGGTGCTGGCGCTGTCAGTCGGCGGCTGGGTAGGCTATGCGCGGCTGGTACGCGGGCAGGTGCTGGCCGTGCGCGAGCGCGAGTTTGTCGAAGCCGCGCGCGCGCTCGGTGCAAGCGACCTGCGCATCTTCACGCGGCACATCCTGCCAAACATCCTGCAGCCGCTCATTGTGCAGTCAGCCATCGGCATGGCTGGAGCGGTGCTTGCCGAGGCGACACTGTCATTTTTAGGTCTGGGTATTCCCCCGCCGGCAGCAAGCTGGGGCAGCATGCTCAACGACGCGCGCTCGCACCTATTCGACTCGCCGCACCTTGTTGTGTTCCCGGCGCTAGCAGTCATGGGGTGTGTGCTGTCATTCAACTTTCTGGGTGACGCACTGCGGGATTTTCTCGACCCGCGCACTCGGATCGAGATTGGACTGTGAAAATCGGTGTGATTGCCGATACTCATGGCTTGCTGCGTCCGGAGGTGTTGCCTGCTTTTGCCGGGGTCGAGCACATCCTGCATGCGGGAGATGTCGGGTCAGTCGCAGTTTTGGACGGTTTGCGAGCGATTGCGCCGGTAACAGCCATTCGCGGCAACATCGACCGGACTGGAGCATGTGCCGAGCTGCCCGCGGAGGAGTACATCACGCTCGGCGGCGTGAATATATACATGCTGCATGACGTGCATACTTTGTCATTAGAGCCGGGTGCCGCAGGTGTAGGCGTGGTGGTATACGGGCACTCGCACAAGCCGCTACTGGAACAACGCCGGGGAGTGCTGTTTTTCAATCCCGGCGCTGCGGGAACGAGAAGGTTTTCGCTGCCAGTAATGGTCGGGATGTTGCATTTGGAAGTAGGGTGCAGCAGGGCGGAACATTTGCAACTGTTTTGAGTTTACTTGCATAGGAAGAGCCAAGTGTACTCAGGTCTACTCGAATCTCAAAAGCAATTCAATACATTGGTATGGAGGAAATGCGCTTAGTTATGCTCAGGGATTTAAAAATGCCGCTTGTGCTTGGATTCTTAACCTGCATATCATTAATCTTTGCAGCGCTGACTATGGTCAATATGCTTTTTAATATGCATCGAGTAGATGCCATAATGCTCGTAGAAGAAATTCACGAGAGGTTGCCACTAGGTAGCTCTCTACCGCTAGTCGAAAGCTTTCTCGAAAAACACTCCCTTCAGTTTAGCTATGAACCATCATTCAGAACCTTGTACGTAATAATTCGAGAAGTGAAAGGGAGCTCATTTTTAATAAGGAAAGATGCTACATTTCACTTCCATTTTACCAAGTACTACAAATTAGGATTTATTGAAACCAAGACTGTGTTGATTGGACCTTAGCTTTCATAAAAATGAAACTACCCCCGAATACGAGGGTTCACCAAGAGATACAACACATCCGTCAGCAGGTTGACCAGCACATACGTCAGCCCGACAGCCAGCAAACACCCCTGCACCAGCGCATAATCGCGGTTGGAAATAGCCGAGATTGTCAGCCGTCCAATGCCGGGCCAGGAGAAGATCATCTCCGTCACAATAGCTCCGGCTAGTAGCGCGCCGAACTGCAAGCCCAGCAGCGTCAGAATTGGAATCAGCGCATTCCGCAGCGCGTGGCGATACACCACAGTTCGCTCCCGTAGACCCTTGGCGCGCGCGGTGCGGATGTAATCCTGTCCCAGCTCTTCTAGCATGGCAGTACGCACCATGCGCGTCAGGATAGCGGCTAAGGCTGCACCCATGGTGACCGCAGGCAGCACAAGGTACGCCGGGCCCGCAGCGCCTGAAACCGGCAGCCAGCCAAGCCGGATGGACACCAGCAGGATCAGCACCGGACCCAGCGCAAACGACGGAAACGACAGCCCGAACAAACTGACGACTCCCAGCACCTGGTCCTGCCAGCGATTGCGGTGTAGTGCCGCCGTAATGCCCGCGGGCAGCGCCAGCACCAGCGCAAATACCAGTGCTACCACCGTAAGCACCAGCGTGTACGGGTATCGAAGCAGCAACTGGTGCACAACTGAATCATTCAGCCGGATGGACTGGCCGAGATTGCCGTGCAGCACGCCGCGCCAGTAGTCCAAGTACTGCGCGCCCAGCGGCTGGTCTAGCCCGTACTGGTGGCGCAGCGCGGCAATGTCACCTGAGCGTGCGCCCTCGCCGAGCATCTGCTGCACCGGATCGCCGGGTACCAGGTGGATGAGCAGGAACACGACCGAGACAACCAGCCAGATGACCGGGATGGTGTAGAGCATGCGCCGGAGCAGGGCGCGAAGGGCATGGGTCATGGGTGGTAGTGTCGCACGAACTACTGCTCTTATGGCGGCCCTGAGCTGGTGTTGAGGAGGCAACCTCTCACGCGGATGCGGCTCGTTCCAATGTATTGGATAATGAGATGAGGCCAAAGATTTTCAAAACAGCTGCGAAATGAAGATATAGACCAACAGGAGTCTAACTTTGAATTTAAGCACCCAAAAAAGATAGGCGGTGTTGGCATCATTGCGATCATAGGACTTGCTTTAACCTTCTCAGGTGAAGCTAGGGGATGGTGGTCCTTCTTACATCCTCAAACCCCTGAATCGTCAGCCTCATCATCGACTCAAGTCAAGCACGCTGATTTAACCTTTAAACGAGGAGACGAAAGTAAGTTTTCAGAAAACCCACTAATTTACTTAGAGATTCTTATTTTCGATAATATTGGTGATGGAAACGCCAAAGATGTGATACTTTCCTGCGGAATTCTAGAAAGCAATTTAGGTTCACGTGCTGCTTTACCACCAATAGAAGCACATGGTCGGAAAGAAATTCCTATTTACCTGCCAAGAATAGAAGGAGACATTCTGCACGAACATGATGCGAGTTACTGCCCCGATGAGCCAATTATTTCGTACATGGATGATTCTGGTAAGCATAGGGTATACTTTGATTCAACTGGACAAGCGCACGAGCAGTGATAATAGCTATTTTCAGTAGACACTGCTAACGGAATTACGGTAGCTTCATTACTTACCTTACGCCAAAAGCTGCTACGAAAGCAGCGAAGTACGCAAGTATTGCGACTACTTCGTCGTTGCGGTTTTCGGAATGGAGCTTGTTTCAACACGAACTTTGCTGATCCTGCGCCCCTGCATCTCCGCAACGGTCAGGCGGTGCCCTTCAAAGTCCACCCGCTCGCCGGTAAGCGGGATGTGCCCAAGCCGGCTTAGCAGGAACCCGGCAAGCGTCTCCGCACCGCCGTCGCGCGGCAGCTTCCAGTGCATCTGCGTTTCCAGGTCGCGCAGGCTTACACTGCCTTCAAGCACCAGCGTTTCGCTTGCTGAGGGCAGCAGCGGCTGGGCGGCTGTAGCCACGTCAAACTCGTCTTCCACCTCGCCGATCACCTGCTCGATTGCGTCTTCAACTGTCACCAGGCCCACAGTCGATCCAAATTCATCCACCACAATTGCCATGTGTCTCCTGCGCTGCTGAAACTCAACCAACAGGTCAAACACCGGCTTGGTTTCAGGCACCACCAGCACTTCGCGCATGATAGCCCGAAGCTGCAACCCCGCAAGCGGTGCGGCAGCCGGGCTACCCTCTACCGAGCGCGAATCTGCCACGGCATAGAAGTGCATCAGCCTGGCAACATCCTTCGCGTAGACAACGCCGATCACGGCCTCCGGCCCGCGCAGCGGGTCGTACACGGGCAGGCGCGAGTGCATCTCCTCGACAATGCGCGCACTGGCTTGCTGTACCGGCATGGAGGCAGGCAGTGAAATGATGCGTTGACGCGGCGTCATAATCTCGCGCGTCGGCGTTTCCCCGCCCTCAAGCGCACGGTGGATCAATGCTTCCTGAAATGGCGGCAGCGTGCCGCTTTCGCGCGCAGCGGTGGCAATCAACTTCAGCTCGTCCGGTGAGTGGGGCGAAGCATGGTGCGAGGCCGGTGTCCGAAACAGGTGCAGCACCAGTGCGGCTGACCGGTTCATCAGCAGCACGGCAGGCCGCATCAGCTGCATAAAGCCCAGCATGGGCCCGGCCACGGCAATGGCCAGCAGCTCTCCACGACGCAGCGCCAGCGACTTGGGCACCAGTTCACCCAGCAGCACATGGAAGTATGTAATGACAAGAAATGCCAGTGATGCGCTCAGCAGGTGTTCGTACAGGCGCGCATGGGGAAGGCCGCCGAGCAGCGGAGCAAGTGCCCCCGCAACTGTGGGCTCGCCGATCCAGCCCAGTGCGAGCGAGCACAACGTAACGCCCAGCTGCACGGCCGGCAGAAAGTCATCCAGGCTCCCCTGCAGCCGCTGCACGGTGCGCGCGCCTGTCACGTCGTCAGCGATAAGCTGGTCGAGCCGGCTGCGACGTAGAGAGACCAGGGCGAACTCAGCGGCAACAAAAAAACCGTTTGCCAGGATCAGCGCCGCGATCACAGCAAGCCGGAATACGAGCAGTCCCAGCATGGCTTGAGTGTACGTGAGCGCTGCCCGGTCAAGTTTTGGATCAAAATACCGGGAACTTACGGTGCACGGTTCGCGTACCCTGTCGCAGTGTGCAGCGTTTGCCTGACGCCCAAGGAGATCACCGTGACGAAACTGCCCTGCCTTGCCCTTCTTGCCGCAACAACCTCCTTCCTGCTGCCAGCGGCGGCCCTGGCTACTGACGGTACTTTTGAGCGCACCGTCAAGGTGAATGGCCCCGTTGTGCTGGGCATTGACACCGGTTCGGGTAACATCCACGTCTCCGCCGGGGACTCCACAACGGTTCATATTGTGGGCCACGTGCATGCGGGCAGCAATTGGCTCGGCGGCGGCGGCTCGGCAGACGACCGGGTGAAGCAGGTGGTCAGCAACCCGCCCATCAACCAGGCGGGCAACATCATCAGCCTGGGGCACAATTTTCATGTCAATAACATCAGCATCGACTACGAGATCACCACGCCGCGCGGCACGGACCTGCGCGCCAATTCGGGCTCAGGCGACGTGCGTGCCGAGGACACGGGCGGCCCGGTCGAGCTCAAG
The DNA here is from genome assembly GCA_964237325.1 of uncultured Acidobacteriaceae bacterium. Taxonomy (GTDB): domain Bacteria; phylum Acidobacteriota; class Terriglobia; order Terriglobales; family Acidobacteriaceae; genus EB88. The sequence continues at coordinate 19,245 of CAXSHS010000056.1, forward strand.
ACCGGCTCCGGCAATGTGCAGGGCTCGGGGTTAAGCGACCATGTTGCGCTTGAAACAGGCTCCGGCAACATCGACGCGACCATGCTTTCGGCAAGTGACGTAAAAGCTACAACCGGCTCCGGCGATATCACGCTCAAGAATGTGCAGAGCGGCCTGTGGGCGCACACGGGCTCCGGCAACCTGCGTGTGGGCGGTAAGCCGTTTGCGGCGTGGAAGCTGGAAACGGGCTCGGGAGACTTGACGGTAGATACAGGCGGAGCGCCGCTGTCGTTGAATGCCTCAAGCGGCTCCGGCGACATTGATTACAAGGGCGGCACGTTGAAGCAAGGCAGCGGTGGCAGCAAGCAGCATGTGATCGGGGATGCAAACGGCGGCGGGCCGGAGCTGCGGGCTGTGACCGGGTCGGGGAATATTGAAGTGAAGTAAGTCGCAGCCACCGCACGTAAGATAGAAGGATGGTCCGAACGTTTCGCCCCATCCCCTCTGCCCGGCTTCGCCTGCTTGTGTTCGACCTTGACGGCACCCTGATCGACTCGAAGAAGGACCTGGCCG
>CAXSHS010000057.1:0-19532 GCA_964237325.1 uncultured Acidobacteriaceae bacterium
TGCGCTCTATAGCTTCTAGGCGCGTGTCATGCTGGCGCTGGGTGGCGTAGAACTCACGCATGTCGCGCTGGCCGCTATCGATTTTCGCTCCGAGCTCATCACGGACAGAGCGGGTCTCAGCAGAAAGTTCGCTGTGAACGGACTTGATCTCAGAAGAAAGCTCGTCGCGGACAGACTTGATTTCGAAGGAAAGCTCATTGCGGACGGACTTGATTTCGGAGGAGAGCTCATTGCGGACGGACTTGATCTCGGAGGAGAGCTCGATGCGAACGGTCTCTATCTTTGCGTCCAGCTTATTGGTGAAATGGAGCAGAAGCGTGATGAGGACTCCTGTGTTGAAGATCGCGATCAGGGCCGGAATGCCGATGGCAAGGTAGAGTTCCCTGTCGCTCATGTGTCTGCTCCCTTCAGGGTCAGACTAGGGTAGTGAGGATGGTACGTCAAGTTACTATGAAGAGCGTTGACGGTCTGTCCACGTGCCAGTGGAGGGCGTGAGAGATTGCCGGTACTGAGGCGGGATTGCCATGGGAACAACGCAGAGATGATGCCAAGGTTGGAGCGAAAGCGGATCTTGGAAATATGCTTGCTGCGGAAGTTTCGCTCAGAGCGTGTGTAAAGGCGTTGAGCAGGGGTCAAGGGAAGGTACGGCAAAAGCAGATCCTTCGCTTCGCTCAGGATGACCCCTTTTAGGGATTGGTCCGGCTCGGGATGACTCTTTTTGGGTTGGTTCGGTGTTCAGGATGACGCTTTGGGATTGGTCCGGCAATCGAGATGACACTTTTGGGGATTGGTCCGGTGTTCAGGATGACACTTTGAGATTGGTCGGGTGTTTAGGATGACATTTGGGATTGGTCCGGCGATCGGGATGACACTTTTTGGGTTGGTCCAGCGTCCGAGATGACACTCTCCGGGGTTGACAGCGCCGCCAGTGGATTTGCTGCTACCGACTGCTGCTGTATGGTTTGCTGCCCTTGTCTACAGAAGTGAAAACGCATTTATGGTTCCTTACGAAACGAAATGGCATTTTTTACATCTAAAGTATTAGCGATTTGTGACGATGCAGGGAAAGTTGTGCGGCGGAAGCCTGGGCGAAGGCTCAGGAGGCTGTGATCGCATCAAAAACCTGCTATTCTGGTTTTCTTTAGCGCATTGGCCTGCGTACCTAAATGGTACGCCAAACAGGCTCCTTCCGTATGTGAAGCTGCGACAGACCATACCAGAAACCGTCCGAAATATACGCGGGAGAGACGACTCGCTTGGCCATAGAAGATAAGTACGAAGAAGATATTCAGAGCCTGATTGATGCCGGTCAGGAAAAAGGGTATTTGACCTATAACGAGGTCAACGACCTCATTCCCGGCGATGTGCACTCACCGGATGACCTGGACGACCTGATGACTACTATCGGGACGCAGGGAATCGACATCCTTGAGGGCGGCCCGAAGTTCGGCGGGGACAAGTTTGAAGAAGGCGAAGAAGGCGAAGACGTTGAGCTGGACCTGACGCCGGGGACGCTGGAAAAGACAAACGACCCTGTTCGCATGTACCTGCGTGAGATGGGCACGGTGCCTCTACTGACCCGCGAGGGTGAAGTGGAGATTGCCAAGCGCATTGAGCGCGGGCAGGTGCGCGTGATGAAGGCGATTTCTCGTTCACCGATCGTGGTGCGCGAGATTATTGCGTTGGGCGAAGACCTGAAGCGCGGTGTGCGCAACATCAAGGAAGTGGTCGTCTTCGATGAGGAAGAGGTCACCGAAGAGGTGGTGCAGGCGCGGGTCAAGCAGACTTCAGGCCGCGTGGAAGCCATGCAGCGCCACATGAAGAAGGCTGCGCTGCTTGAAGAAAAGCTGCTGCCGCTCGATGCGGCGAAGGTGAAGGCGAAGGAAGCGCGCAAGACGCGCTGGCTGATCGCACGGGAGCGTGTGTTTATCTCGCGCATTGTGCGCGAGCTGAAATATACGAATACTGAGCGCAAGCGGCTGCTCGACAAGCTGAACAAGTCGGTCGATTCCATGCGGACGCTGGAGCGGCAGATTCGTTCGCTCGATGCCAAATTCGACGCCTCAAAAAGTGAGGAGTTGAAGAAGGAGTACCGTCGCCAGCAGAAGAACTGCCGGATCGATCTTGAAAAGATGGAGGAGGAGACCGGCGTTCCATTAACTGAGATCAAGCGCACGCAGCGCGAGATGATCCAGGGCGACATGGACGCGGAGCAGGCCAAGCGCGAGCTGATCGAAGCTAACCTGCGGCTGGTGGTTTCGATTGCGAAGAAGTATACGAATCGCGGGCTTCAGTTTCTCGACTTGATCCAGGAAGGCAATATCGGCCTGATGAAGGCCGTGGACAAGTTCGAGTACCGGCGCGGGTATAAGTTTTCAACATATGCTACGTGGTGGATTCGGCAGGCGATTACCCGGGCCATTGCCGACCAGGCTCGGACGATTCGTATCCCGGTACACATGATCGAGACGATCAACAAGCTGATCCGGACGTCGCGGCAACTGGTGCAGGAGCTTGGGCGTGAGCCGACTTCGGAAGAAGTGGCGCGGCGCATGGATATTCCTGTGGCGAAGGTTCGGAAGGTGCTGAAGATCGCGCAGGAGCCGATTTCACTGGAGACGCCGATCGGTGAGGAAGAGGATTCGCACCTTGGGGATTTCATTGAAGACCGGCAGGCGGTTTCACCTTCGGATGCTGTGATCAGCGTCAACTTGAAGGAGTACACCTCACAGGTGTTGCGGACGCTGACGCCTCGGGAAGAGCGGGTGATTAAAATGCGCTTTGGGCTGGAGGATGGGTCCGAGCACACGCTGGAAGAGGTGGGGCAGAGCTTTCAGGTGACGCGCGAGCGGATTCGGCAGATTGAGGCAAAGGCGCTGAGGAAGCTGCGGCATCCTTCGCGGTCGCGTAAGCTGAAGGCGTTTGTGGATACTGTGCGGGAGTAGATAGTGCTGTATTGCTGTAGAGGCCACCTTACGGTGGCCTCTCGACATTTAGGGGAGTCAGGGTGAAAGCAGAGATAGTGTGAGGCGTTAGGGCAAAAGCAAGTCCTTCGACTCCCTTGACGCTTGCGCGTCAATTTCCGCTCAGAATGACACAGTTTTCCTAACGCTCTTTCTGCCGGTTTATTTTCCTAACGTTTCTTTTACTGGCTTCAAGAAACGCGGCGCTGCTGCGCGTTCGACGGCACCAGAGCAATGGGCGAAGGCGCAACAGGTGAGGGCGCAATGGGCACGGGCTTGCTGCGTGAGGCGGCGGCGGCCCCGAGGCGTGCGCCGCTTAGCAGAGCGGCGGCACAGGTGTGGAGCGGGCCGTTCCAGGCGGGTACTGTAAATCCCTCCGCAGGGTGAGCCAATATCGATGAGTTGTTTACATGGTGCGCGGCAAGGGCTACCAGCACGGATGCCCGCGCTTCGTCGCATTCTGCTTTGCTTTGACGCGAGTAGTAGATCGTATATTTCTGGTCGCAGCAGGGGCACTGCACATCGCAGTGGAGGTCGGCGGTAGCTATGCAAAGAACTTGCATACGGGTAACTCCTTGGGGAAAGGTAAAGCGGGGGTGCACAGGCTTGTTTTCTGCTCCGGGGTAAGCTGCGTGTACCTTTGCCTAATCTGCTCGCACTATATCTCCCAGTGATAGACACTTGGCAATTGTTTTTTTACTGTGTGGGCCGTATGTGCGGTATCCCCGCATGAGCACTTAAGAATGTAACAGCGACTTTCGGCATATTTGTTTCCTGTAAAAACCTGCTGTCGCATGCAGGGGCATGGCAAACCGTGAAACGCATGTTCTCTCTACAAAAAATATGTGCTTGGTTCCCATTTTGGGCGGGTGCCGGAGTATGAGTTTCGCTATGAAACTGAGGCGAAAATGCTGTAACGATTGCGCTTAAGTCCGCTGTGCGCAGGCAGCATGATGGCTCCAGGAGATATGGCCATGGCGCAAAACAGAACAGTCCGGACTTCACTCACCACAAGTGCTTTGCTCACTTTGTTAGCCGGGGCATTGTATTTTCCGCTGGGTTGCGCGGTCGGCGTCAGCGGCGCGGTCAACTCCTCGGCTGCCAAGGCGCAGCAGGAAATTTCAACCGGCGTAGTGGCACCGGCTTTTTTCGGCATGGTGGTGAAGAGCCCGACGCTACAACCTGCGGTTGCCACCGGGGCGCGGCGGTTGTGGGATTCGGGTGTGACCTGGGCGGCGCTGGAGCCTGCGAAGGGCCAGTTTGTATGGACCACGCTGGATGCCGAAGTTGCTGCCGCGCAGCAGGCAGGTGCGCAGGTGACGTTGACTCTGGGGTTGACGCCTAGCTGGGCTTCGTCGCAGCCTAGCTTGCCTTCAAACTACGGAGCGGGGGCAACGGCCGTGCCGGCGAACCTTGGAGACTGGGATGGGTATGTCGCGGCGGTTGCGGCGCGGTACGCGGGCCGCATCGGCGCGTATGAAGTTTGGAATGCGCCGGAAGATGCAGCGTACTGGAGTGGGACGGCTTCGCAGATGGGGACGGAGCTGGCGGGGCTGGCGCAGCATGCGGCGGGGGCGGTACACGCGGCAGACCCGGCTGCGCTGGTGGTTTCGCCGGGGCTTTCGCCCGCGGGGCTGGGGCAGTTTCTGGCTGCGGGCGGCGGGGAGTCGATCGACGCCGTGGCCGGTGCGCTGGATGGAGCGGGCGCGGCACCGGAGGCGATGGCGGACGCCGTGCATGCCATGCGAGCGGCCATGGCCGGTACCGCGGCTGACGGCAAGCCGCTTTGGAACAACCAGGTATCGTGGCAGCTGCCCGCGGGCGGTTTGTCGCAGGACGTACAGGCTGCTTATGTGGCACGCGCGCTGGTGCTGAATGCGGGTTTCGGGGTGCAGCGCATGCACTGGTATGCGTGGGATGAGAACAGCACGGGCGCTGTGTCGCTGACGGATGCGGGGGCTCGACCCACTGCTGCCGGGCTGGCTTACGCTACCGTGGAGGGCTGGTTGCAGGGTGCGGCAATGAACGGCTGCGCGGCTACCGCGAGCGGGGTATGGACTTGCCAGCTGGTACGCGGCGGTGCGACGCAGTGGGTTGTGTGGTCGAGCACGGGTGGGGTGAGCAGCAGCAGCCTAGGTGCGGCGACCGTGACGGACTTGCAGGGGAATGTCACAGCTGTGGCGGGTGGGTCGGTACAGGTCGGTGCGTCGCCGGTGTTGTTGCAGTAAGGTTTGTGCGAAGGCAGAGAGAAAGCACGGGGGGGGGGGTGAAGCTGGAGCAGGTCCTTCGACTTCGCTCAGGATGACAGGGGGTTTGTGGGAAAGGTGAAGGGAAGCAGGTCCTTCGATTTCACTCAGGATGACACGATTCTTATACATACCACAAGGTTGTGCATGACGTTGGGTTACGCATGATGCTGGGGTTGCTTTACTCTAGTGCCCTGGAGGGCCGCCCGATACGGGTGCGTACCAGACTTTGCTGATGCGGCCTTCGGTGACTTCGGAGATCATCATGGCTTGCATGCCGGGCTGGTCGTCTCCGGAGATTTCCTGGAGGTCGATGACGAAAGGGCCCATGACGGAGCGCTCCTTGATCTCGCACCGGACTGTGGGACGGGCTTCAAAGAACTGACGGTAGAAGCCGCGCATGGCTTCACGGCCGTCGAGCAGGGTGCGACCGCCGAGCTGGCCGAAGGAAGCGGCGGGGGTAAAGTTTGCGACATAGGCGTCTACGTCGTGGGCGTTGTAGGCGTCGATGGTTGCCTGGACTGCTGCTTCGGGAGTGTTCATGCATCTGTCTCCATTTGTCTTCAGCGAGTGGATGCCCGGAGCCAGTGGGAAGGTGCCTGGATTAGAGCAGAGATGGTGTAAAGCAAAAGTAGATCCTTCGACTACGCTTCCTGCGGAAGCTTCGCTCAGGATGACACGGTTTTTAGATGCTTGGATGGCACGGTTTCTTAAGTGACATGGATTCTTGGGTGGCATGGTTTTCTTGCATGGCACGGTTTTCTTGCCTGACATGGATTCTTGAGTGACGCGGTTTTATTACATGGCACGGTTTGGGTGGCATGGTTTGCGTGACATGGTTTGCATGGCATTTACGCTGCTTAGGATTCAGTGGCTGTGGACTGCCGCGTATTCGTCGCTGCGGGCATAGATGTCGCTTGAAGGCATGGTGGTTCGGTCATGCGCATGGATTGTGTGGAGGGCTTTCGCTAGAGTGGTCACGACGGTGTCCTCGCCGGTGAGCAGAGGGAAGCGGTTGTCAAGCGCCTCTGGGGCGGCGTCGCTGCCCCAGAGACCGACGATGATGCGGTTGCGAGGCAGGGTAGCGCGTACATGCTCGTACAGGGAGCGCGTAGGTTCAAGCGCGAATGGGGGCAAGGCAGAGAGGCAAAGGGTTGTCTGAGCGTCCCGGGCGAAACGCGCGAGCAGCTCCGGAGTAAGCGCGGACGGCGGCAGCAGGAGGGTTTTGTGTCCTTTTTCCTCCAGCAGCTGGGCGAGCATGACGGCGGCCAGCTCATCGGCCTGATCGCTTACAGGGATGCACACCACAGGGCAGCATGCCTGTACGAGGAGCGGGTGGGCGAGATCAAAGAGAGGCAGGATCGGAGAAATTCCGGCGGCTTTGGCGCGTTCCGCAATGAGTTCGGCTGCGCTTTGAAAAAAGAAGGTGGCGCGGTGCTCTTCGAGAATGCCTTTATGGCGGTCACTTTCGGCCAGGGCGAGGGCGGGCAGCAACACTTCGTCGTAGAGGTCGAGAGAAGTGCGCGGCTGAAGAACGGGCACGCCCCGGTGCTTTGCACGCGGGTTTTTTGTACCCGGGTGTGTGGCGCGGTCAAGAAAACTATCCGCAAGCCTGCGTGCTTCCCCTTGATCCATGGCGAGCATGCGCTCGTAAAAGCGGGCTTCGGGGGCCAGTTCGGCATCATCGCCCAGCAGGATGTGCAGGAACGACATTTGCGGCATGGTACGGCCTACCACGATGAGGCAGACGGTGAGCGGGGTGGAGAGAGCGAGCCCGGGCCAGCCCCAGAGCAGGCTCCACACAACGGCCATGACCAGCAGGGCAAGCACGGAGATGCCGGTGCGGTTGCCGTAAAGCCACGGTTCCAGGAAGTTGGAGATCAGGATTTCAAGCAGACCGAGAAGTGCGAGCGTGCAGCCCGCCTGCCACCAGGCAGGGAAGTAAATGAGCGCGAAGAGTATGGGGAAGCCGCCGCCGACTACCGTGCCGGCATAGGGAATGGTTCGAAGCAGAGCCAGCAGGGCACCCCACAGGGTGGCGTAGGGCATGCCGATGGCATACAGGCCTGCGGCAAACAGGATGCCGAAGCCGGTATTGACCGCGACGTTGGCAATTAAAAAGCGCGAGATACGGTCCGCGGCGTCGTCAAGCGCGTGGGACACCAGGTTGAGGCGGCCGATGCCTGCCAGTAGAAGCAGGCGGTTGCGCAGGTCTTCGCGCTTGATGAGCATGTAGACCGTAAAGATGAGCACCATGCCCGCTGTACCCAGCGGGGCCAGCACCGGTCGCAGCAGTTGTCGCAGGTAGGCAAACTCTGAGGCGGGTGCCTGCACTACGAGAACGGGCGTGGGCTGCTCTGCGGTTGGGGAAATGGCGGCTGCCTTGCGTGCCGCGCTGCGTGCGCGTGCCGTGGCGTTACCGGCCAGGGTGCGCTGCTGGGCGTCCTGCTGGACGGGGTCTGGGGAGAACTCACGCGAAAGCCCTTCAAGGCTGGCTACGGCCTGACCCAGGGAACTGTCTGCCGGTACGTGCGTTTTATCAAGCTTGGCGCGGATGTTGATGGCATGGCCGGGCAGCTCATTAACTACCGTGAGCAGCTGCCCCGCGACCAGCCACAGCAGAACGCCCAGCAGCGCCGTGGCCGCGGTAAGGGTAAGCAGCACCGCCGGGGTACGGGGCAGATGGAGCCGCTGTAGCCGTGCTACGACCGGGCCGAGCAGGAAGTTGAGTGTAAGCGCAAGCGCCAGGGGGATGAGCAGAGGGCGCCCGAAGTAGAAGCCTGCCAGCAGGACGCCGAGCAGTAGCAGGGGCTCGCGGGTCAGCAGGCTGCCGTCGCGAGAGACTGAACGTCGGGTGCGCTCGGCAGGGCTTGGTCTGGTTTGCATTTGTCATTAGTAGATCAAGCGCAGTGTGGGTGGGCAAGCATTGAATGATGAAATGTTACTTGCGGCATACGATGCGGCTTGGTTGTTCAAAGCGGAGCAGCAGTTCAGGGTTTGATTGAGGCGATCTATGAGAAGGTTACTGCCATGAAGTATCGGAGCTTACTGAGCAATCTGCCTGTAGTTGCAATTGTGTTTGCGACTTCTTCCATGCTTGCAGGTTGTCAAAATGATCCAACAGTATGGAAGAAAGATGTGCGCTCACCAAATGGAGTGTGGGTCGCAACAGCCCGAACGGACCAGTGGGGTGGCTTTGGTACGGGATGGGTTGAAACAACTGTGACTTTAAAGAAACTTGATGGAACTGTAAACCACGGAAAACCCTTTAAGGTTTTCAGCTATCCCGGCGGTAGTGCGATTCTAAAAGCTACATCTTGAGTGACAAGAATGAGGATTCTGATTTGTACATTGTCTGGCTCACACCGAACCAGCTTCAGATTACACACTGATCTACTGTGAACCCCGATCTGGCAGTAATCCGGTTTTCCGATATCGATATAAGTTTTCAGTAAATTTAAAATCAGCATCGCGGATTTTACTTACGGCTTACATGTTAGTGAGGCCGCCGCGCATGGCCTCGTTAAAGGCGGGCTTGATGCTGTTCATGGCTGCCGCCAGTTGTTCGCGGAAGTCGGGCTCGCGGGCCAGAAGGGCCGGGGCGGCCGCGCCGTAGCTGCCGTCGCCGGACAGGGTGATGAAGCCGGCCTGGGCTACTATTTGCGCGTCTTGCACGAGTTGCTCGGGGGTGGTGTTGAGGTACTGGGCATCGCGCGGGTCGGCGAGCCAAATGGGTGCGCTGCCGCCGTGAACGCCGGAGAGCCAGAAGGCTTTAAGCGCGAGGAACTCCGCGCGGGTGGCGTCGGTGGTGTCAGTGAACTGGAACTTCTTCGACCAGCGGCTGTAGTAGCGCGTGGTGACGGGTACGGGTTGGCGGTTGCCGCTCTTGAGCAGCTCCAGCTGGCCGTAATCGAAGGTTTTGCGGATGGCGTTGTAGATGAAGTCTTCAGAATAGGGCTGCTCGGGGGCGGCGACGATCTCGGCGAATGTGACGGTCATGCTGGCTGAAATCTTGGCATGCAGGGGGCTGTCGGTGCCATCGGCAAGCTGGACCATGCCGTGCACGATGGAGGTGTCTGCGCCCGAGGTGGAGGCATGGAACGGCCAAGCGAAACCGGTAAAACGCAGCGGCAAGCCGCCCGCGGTGACGTACAAGTCGGGCTGGGGATTGCGCAGGCGGGCTGCGAGGTCGCGCAGGTATTGGGTGAGGCCGGTGTGCAGCTCGCCTGCCGCAGGGTTGAAACCTTCGGTGAGCTCGGTTTGCAGGGGGGTGCCGGTGCCTGTTCCGGTGAAGGAGACGCGGGCAGTCGGTTTGCCGTGGAAGTCGGTACCGGCTTCTGTGGTCGTCGGCGTGAGGCCTGCTTGCCGGGCGGCGGTGAGCAGGGCGGTGCCGGTTGGGGTGGCGAGAGCATTGCTCATAGTTTTGGGATGATCCTAGGAATAGTAAGTGCTGTAAAGCTTAACGGCTCGGCTCAATGTAGCGTGGACGCTTTTCGGCCATGATCCATTTGCAGGTAGGGTGCAAAGCGCCTGCTCGCATGAGAAGCACTGTTACTACGAGCTAGACGGCTTTGCGTTGGAAGGTAGTTTTTTTGGTGGTGGCGAAGGAGTCTTTCGCCTTGAAAGATGCGGTGTTGGCGGCGGAAAGCGGCTTTGCGCCGTTCTTGGCATTAGCTGCTTTTTCCTGGGCGGCCTGGAGCTTTTGGGCTGCGCGGCTCAGTCCGCCGATTTTGACCTTACCTGGTTTCGGGATGAAATCGCTCATGTAGGGATTTTCTCATGTTTCGGAATTCGGCTGAGTGCTTTCGGCGTGCTGTGCGTGTTCAGGAGTGTTGTCAGGCGCATGATAGTTGCTACATAAAGTAGCAATGCAGGTTCATTTCTAACGCTAGGGCTTCCGGGGCTATGCAAGTCAGCTTGTAACGCGACCGTAGCCAGACGCCTGAGGGGTCAGGAGCAGCATCTACGTAGTAACCGGTGAAGGGCAGGTAGATGATCACAAGAAGTCAACACATTAGGAAGCGGTTTCTATTTGGATGTACATTAGCAGTCGCAAGTTACTTGTTAGTCGGATGTGAGTATTTCCCGGAATCCACCTTCGTGTTAGCTAGTGACTCAAGGCTTCCTAAATGGATTTCTATACCACCTGGATTTACACGCGCCAGCACCAAGCTAGTCATGAGCTACTACATCAAGCCTTGGGGCAGTTATACGCTGTTTAGCTTGCAAGGCGGGAGTAACTAGATACTCGAAAAGGTAAGTGCCACAACAGCGTGTAAAAAGCCATTTCAAATAGCAGCTTTCAGACGAGGATACGTCTTCGATTACCCAGTTTATCAAGCATTCAATGTCAGTGGCATAACAGAGATAATCGAACATAGAAAGATGGAGCCGTTCTTCTATGTAACAGATAATGTCGCTGTTTGGAAACAGTACAGAGCAACCGGCTGCGGTTAGCCGAGCCGTTTCAGTATGACTGCGTCGTCGCGTTTATCATGCACCTGTTACGTAGCCGGTATATGGAGCGAGAAAGCTAAATTTGCCCGCGAAAAGACTTTATATCATGCCACTGTGCTTCGCGTCCTCTGCATCAGTCGGCTCACCCTTAAAGGACCAGGCCGTGTTGCCGCTTTCTATTCCTTTGCGAAAGCGCAAGATGTGCGCTTCGAAAACCGGCTTTGCTGTTTGCACAATGAGTTTTGTTACATGTTGAGGAACTTTCTCAAGTGGCCTCGCGTACCCCCTAGGCAAGTCATTGCTGAGGCCTGAAAGGTCTTTTCCGGTATGCGATTTCCGCTCCTGGTCCTCCACATTCTCGGTGGGACACTCGGCCTTTTTGCCGGTACCCTCGCCATGATCGCGCGCAAGGGCGATCGACTGCATCGTCTCTCGGGTAATGCCTTTACGGTGGGTATGTTGACCTTAGCCATGAGCGGATTTTGGCTCGCCATTTTTAAATCCCAGATCAGCAATGTCATCGCCGCTGTACTTACCTTTTATCTGATCGGCAGTGCGTGGCTTGCCGGACGCCGCCGGGACGGAACCGGCCTGCTCGACTGGACCGGCTTATTTCTTTGCCTGGCTTGCGCAGCCGGCGTTCTTACCCTTGGCTTCCGAGCGGTCCACTCCGGCAGCGGCACGGACAACGGCGCTCCTGCAATGATGAGTTTTATCTTCGGCGGCGTTCTTTTGCTTGCTGCTGCCGGAGACATCCGCGTGCTCGCCAACGGCGGTATTTCCGGTCGGCCTCGTATCGTGCGCCATCTGTGGCGCATGTGCGTGGGGTTGTTCATTGCAACCGGTTCCTTTTTTCTAGGCCAGCCGCAAGTTTTCCCGGTCGCGCTTCGCGGCTCTATTTACCTCATCGTTCCAGCCTTGCTTCCACTGCCGCTGCTCATCTTCTGGCTCATCCGGGTCCGCTTCAGGAATGCTTACAGGCTTCGGCCTCCAACACCTTTTGCGCCGTCGGCGGCGTTGAGTAATTTACGCAAGGGTAGGCAGAGCACTTCGGAAGAGGCTCTTGTCGAGTTGTAAAATATGCGCCCTACGGAGCGTGGCCTGCTTTCCTCGAATCGTGGCAAAAGTCAAAAGCGAAAGCAGGTCCTTCGACTTCGCTCAGGATGACACGTATTGTTTTTGATGCACACACCTTTTCAGAGTACCCGGCAGGAAGCGGAAATCGCGTCGGCGGCGGCTGCCGCGGAGGCCCAAGCCCACTGGAAGTTGAAGCCGCCCAGGTGGCCGGTGACATCGACCACTTCGCCGATGAAGTAGAGGCCGGGGGCTTGGCGGGCTTCGAGGGTTTGCGCGTGAAGCGAGGCGGTGGAGACGCCGCCCGCGGTGACCTCGGCCTTGGCGTAGCCCTCGGTGCCGCCCGGGGTGAGGGGCCAGTTGTGGAGCCTATGCTCGGAGGAGAGCAAGGCCCGGTTGGTCCAGGCCTGGGGCGGATCGAGTGTGAGCAGGCGCTCGGCGAGGCGGCGCGGCAGGGCGGCGGACCAGGCGGCGAGCACGGCGGGCTCGTCGCGGCGGGACTGGGGGCGCAGCAGGGGGGCGGTGACTTGCTGCTCGGGGGCGAGGTCAAGCGTGAGCGCGGAGCCGGGTTGCCAGTAGGAGGACAGCTGCAGGACGGCCGGGCCGCTGAGGCCGCGATGGGTGATGAGCAGCTTGTCGCGGAAGCGGATTGTTTTTTTAGTTTGTGAGGGCGTCAGGGTCAGCTCGACCTCTGCGGCTACTCCGCTCAGGCCTTCGAAGCGGGCGGCATCGTCGGCGTTGAAGGTAAACGGAACCAGCGCGGGGCGGTGCTGGACCACGCGCAGGCCGAACTGCCGGGCCAGGTCGTAGCCGATGCCGGTTGCGCCCAGCTTTGGTATGGAAAGGCCGCCGGTTGCTACCACTACGGTGCGGCTTGCGACTTTTACTAGGCTGCCGCCCCTGTCGCGCAGGTCGAGGGTGAAGCCGTCGGCGCAGCGAGCGATGCCGATGATTTCTGTTTGCAGGCGCAGGTCGGTGCCGGAGCACTCGGCAAGGAGCATGTCGACGATTTGCCGGGCGGAGCCGTCGCAGAAGAGCTGGCCGGGGGCCTTGGCGTGGTGGGCGATGCCGCGGCGCTCGACGAGGGCGACGAACTGCTGGGGGGTGTAGCGGGCCAGGGCGGACTTGGCGAAGTGCGGGTTTTCTGAGAGGAAGTGCTCGGGCTGCGTATTGAGGTTGGTGAAATTGGCACGTCCGCCGCCGGAGATGAGGATTTTGCGGCCCGGCTCGGGGGCGTGGTCTACCAGCAGCACGCGCAAGCCGCGCTGGGCGAGCAGGCCTGCGCAGAACAGGCCTGCCGCGCCCGCGCCGAGGATGATGGTGTCATAGGGCATGTATTCAGGGTATGCTGCAGGCGAGACCGGTGTGGGGGCCGATGTTTATGCTGTCGGTGCAAAGTGGTCTTTGGCTTGTTCCGTTTTGGACCGGGGTACAGCTAGATATTTGCCTTGCACTTACTCGAGCAGACTGCCTTCCATAGTGGGAATGCATCGGCACACCTTGGTAATGGAGCAGGGATAATCGGGAGCTATCTATCGTCGCACGATGCTAGCGTCTGTAGTTAGAAATAAAACAAAGGGCGGTTCGGCTGATGCGTTTTTCTTCAGTGCGGCAAATTGCTGTGCTTCTAATAGGGCACGCCTTGCTTAGGCCGGTTTGTGTTGCCTTGATTCTTTTTGCTTGTTTTAGCGCCCCCTATGTGGCGTTTGCTCAGGAGCAAGGTGTAAGTCAGAGTGACACTCAGAACGATAAGCGCGCGCTGGAGGAGCGGGTAGACAGCCTTGAAAAGGCTCTTGCCGCGCTGCGAGCACAGATGGCTGCGATGCAGTCCCAGGGTGCCGCGCAGTCCGGAGTCCCGACAGCCAAATCTTTTGCGCCATCGCCAGGGACAGCCGCGTCAGTTGCGGCTCCGGCTCCGCAGGGGCCGATCGGACAAGCGCAAACCGCGCAGACGACCTCCGGAGCGTCGGGGAGCACGGCCCTACCGGTATCGGGCCAATCTACGCCGTCCCAAACCGATGTGGCCCAGAATACCCGGCAAAAGAGCGCACCGAACACCCAGCCAGGTTCAACGACTCCTGCAGCCAGCGGAACCAACCCGGCCGCGGTGATTAACCAGACGATCGGCGAGAACCAGCCGACCCAGGCCCAGCAGGCGCAGCATGGCTTTTTTGAAAGAAAGCCCGGGCGGGATCTTACTTTTTATACGCACGGCGGCGAGCTTACGACCTACGGCAACCTGGACCTTTCCTTCGACGTACTTACCAAGGGAATCAGTCAGCTTCGCGGCCCCGATGGGCTTGCACCTGTCGGCAATCTCGGGTGGCTACCCGATATATCGACCAATGTGTCCTTTATCGGAATTCGGGGTACCCAGTCCACCAACTTCAAGAACTTGAACCTTGTTTATCAACTGGAAACGCTGATCGACATTTCGGCAACGTCAGGAGTGGCAGAAACTAACAGCGCGGCGTCGAATGACGTGCGAGGAGCCCTAACTTCAAGAAACAGCTACATCGGTCTCGGGTCCAAGAACGTGGGGGCTGTTCTGTTCGGAAAAACGGACGCACCGTATCGGCAATCCACGGCACGCCTCGATCCATTTTTTGGAATGATCGGGGACTACGCTGTCATTATGGGAAATACGGGCGGGGATAACCGGGTTGAGTTTGCAGGAAGGCTCGACCACTCGATCTGGTACTCCTCGCCTAACTTGCACGGGATTAACTTCAATACGTTGTACTCTCCGGGCCAGAACCGCTCCAGCACCGAGGACAATATCGCCGCGGGTGAGGCAAGTTGCACCGGCGGCGATATCCCCGGCAGCGGCGGCAGCTTGCCGTTTGCCTGCAACGACGGCGGGTTCGGCGATGCCGTCAGTGCGAGCGTGGCTTACACGCGGGAGCCGCTCTACATAGTTGCTGCGTATGAACGGCATTTGAAGGTAAATCGGCAGAGCGACCTTACGGGGCCGTATGCCAATGTGCCCACCCTGTACTACGACGCCGATGTAGCTGATGAGGACGCGGGAAAAGTAGGGGTGCAGTACACCTTTCAAAGGAAAACAACAGCCAGCGTGATGTTTGAGACCCTGCACCGATATGTGCCGGATTTTCTTGCGTTTCAAAACGAACGGCAGAGGCTGGGGAGCTGGATTGCGGTGACGCAGGCCGTGTCTTCAGGGGATAGCATTTCGCTGGGTTGGGCACGGGCATTTCGTGCCCCGGGCGATCCGGGCCAGCACAATACCTCACTCGCGCTGCCCCCGCTCGGAGCACCCGGAGACTCAACCGGCGGGCTCGGCGTCAACAATGCGGCCAATTTCTTCACCGTCGCTTATAAGCACCGGATAGGGGACGGTTTGACGGCTTATACCAACTGGGCGGGGACGTTTAACGGGCCGTACGCGCACTACGATCTTGGGGCCGGAGGGCACGGGATCACCACCGACTGCCACGATGCCAGCGATGCTACGGGCGGGGAGTCTTCAAATCCTCATTGCTGGGCGGGTGGGCAGCTGATAGGAACCTCGCTTGGTCTTGTTAAGAGGTTTTAGAAGGTAAGTTTGCGACCCGGCTTCGGGATGTGTTCGACCAAGGAACACGAAGACCACGCCGCGAGCAGGCCCGCTTGGAACAGGCCTGCTGCGCCGGCACCGATGATGGTGATGTCATATGGAAATGAAGCCGGTATACGGCCTTACAGCTATAAAAAGGGTGCCAAGGTGTGGATACGCCTAGGAACGCAGGCATTCCGGTACTTTGCTTATACCTGTTTACTTTGGGGTGACACCGGGCTGGGTGGCGGCGTTATGCTTGTCACGGTATACACGCTGCGACTGCCGATTTTGCGCGCGTGCAAGCTGGTGACGATCCTGTGCGGTTAAATGGCCGCTGTCCACGGCGCGATCGGCCTGTATCTTGCTGTTAATGGCGTTCTGGTGAGACTGGAGGTTGGCCGCTCCCTTGTTGGTGATCTGGCCGGAGGCTACGCCCTGGTTGATGCGCGACTGCTGGTCGCTACTGCGGTTGTTTACGCTATGGCGCTGAGTGTAGGTGGTCTGAGCTGAGAGCGTGGCAGCAGGTAAGGCAGCGAGAACTGCTGCAAGGGCAATTTCGGCAAATTTATTCATACGAGCGATCTCCTTTTAGGACGAAAACAGCGGTATTGTTTCCGTGGTCGGCTGTTCAGGAACTCTGAAGGCATTTGCACACACCTACATGGACACAGATCATGGTGCGAAGTTGCGCCCGGCTGCGGCGAGCGCGGTTGAAACAATATATTGCTTTCCCGTGTTTGCGGCTGAGCCAGCCACCGCATGGCTGCGGGCATGTGTTTTGCCTGCATGCGGTAAAGACCAAGGCCATAAGGAATATCGGGGGCGGCGATAATTGGAGACATGGAGTGTTTGTGTGGGCAGCCATTCTTCCCTTGTTCAGGCGCGGATGGAGGCGCGCCCGCGCCGAGGATGGCGGTGTCGCAGGGCATTGCGGCATCAGGATAGCTTGGATGGATGTCGGCAGGAGAGTCGCCATGGTGAGTGGAGCGGATTGCGCGAGCGCCGAATATAAGGAAGTTAGGAAAGTTACGCGTTTTACATAAACCAGGTTAACTTCCTTATATATGGACCCGATTCGTAATCCGTATTCTCCCGGAGCCGGTTCTCCGCCTCCTGAGTTGACGGGGCGTACATCGTTACGGCGAGACGTTGCAATCGCGATTGCGCGCATCCGCCAGGGCCGGTCTGCCAAGAGCGTGATCATGGTCGGGCTACAAGGCGTGGGCAAGACCGTGCTTCTGGATCAAATGCGACTCGATGCGGAGCAGGCGGGCGTCTAAACCATGCGCCTGGAGACACCGGAGGATCGCTCACTTCCTTCCATCCTGGCGCCGGAGTTGCGGTCCGCTCTTTTGCAGCTGAGTCGGGTGGAGTGTGCCAAGGAGTATGCCGATCGCGGGTTGAGAGCGCTTACGGGGTTCGCCCGGTCGTTGAAGGTGAAGTATGACGATATTGAAGTTGCTTTTGATCGCCCTGCCGAGCCCGGTCTGGCTGACAATGGAGACCTTGAAAGTGATTTAAGTGCTCTGTTAGAGCAGGTTGCACGAGCCGCGCAGAGTGCCCAGACAGCCGCGGTGTTGTTCCTGGACGAGATGCAATACCTGCGGGAACGCGAGGCGGAGTTTCGGGCGCTGATTACCGCGCTTCATCGTTGTGCGCAACGTCAGCTTCCTTTGACGCTGGTGGGTGCGGGCTTGCCGCAGCTGCGAGCCCTGGCGGGTGAGGCGAAGTCGTATGCGGAGCGGCTTTTTGAGTTTCCTGCGGTGGGGCCGCTTGCAGAGGCAGATGCGCGGGAAGCCCTGGTCAAACCGGCGATGCAGGAGGGCGCGGCATATACAGAGGATGCGGTTGCTGAGATTCTGCGGCAGACCGGCGGCTACCCATATTTTCTTCAGGAGTGGGGCAAACATGCTTGGGATATTGCGTCGGGAGATACGATCCGCCTCCAAGATGTGGTGCAAGCCAATATAGAAGCGCAGGCGGCGCTTGATGGCAGTTTCTTTCTGGTGCGATTGGACAGAATCACGCGCAGCGGAAAACGTTATGTGCGCGCGATGGCTGAGCTTGGGGAAGGGCCGCATCGTTCCGGCGATATTGCTGCTGAACTTGGAAGGCCCGTCAATGCGCTGGCACCGATACGGAGTGAGCTGATCAGGACCGGGATGATCTGGAGTCCGGGGCATGGGGATACGGCGTTTACGGTTCCGCTGTTTGATCGGTTTTTGAAGCGCATCATGCCGGGGGAAGGATGGCGTTGAGGGTTGTTGTTGTTGAGAAAGCGGGGGCCAACTAGCTTTCAAGCTCTGCCAAGCCGCTGAGCAGGATCGGTTTGTTGCGGGCTATGGTGAACCTCCTGCTTATAACTTCAATTGAGCGGTAACTTCAGATTCTCATCTTTGCTGCGAGCTTTCGGAGCTTTTTTGAAGGTGGCGTTGCGGCTGGGGCGGGCGTAGCTGGGCTGTGCTCCCGAGAGGATTTGCTCGATGGTGAGGATCTGGATGCGAGGGTAGGTGCTGCTGTCGGATGAGGTGTAGAGGCCAGCTTCGGCGGCCTCACGGAGCATGGGTTTGGTTGGTTCCTCGAAGCATAGAAAGACACCAATCTCGGCGTGTTCGCGTTCGAGGGTGCCGCGAAGGTCTCGGATTTGGGAGACCTGGACGCCGCCAGCTTTCACGGAGAAGAGGATTTGCTTTGACTTGCCGGAGCTGTCGTCGTGGAAGTAGAGGCGTCCGTCGATGCCGCGATCCGCGCCTTTCTTTTGCTCGGCGGGGCGGGCACCGACGAGGCCGAGGGACCACCACTGGAACTGGTATTTGTCTTCTTCGGCGAGGCGGGCGGCACCGGCGAAGTCAGTGGGCTCGCCGATAACATCGTAGGTTTGCTTGACCTCGGGGCCGAAGGCGTCGGTGAGGCGCTTCTTTATGAGACCGATGGCGAGATGGGTGATGTTGATGCCGATCCAGCGACGGTTGAGGTGCTGGCGACCTGGACGGTGGTGCCGCAGCCGCAGAATGGGTCGAGGACGATGTCGCCTTCGTTGGAGGAGGCGCGGAGGATACGTTCGAGGAGGGCTTCGGGTTTTTGGGTGGGGTAGCTGAGGCGCTCTTGGGCTTGTGAGTTGATGGGGAAGATGTCATCCCAGATATTTTGTAAAGGGACGCCAAGCATTTCATCCAAATAGCGCTTGTACTGTGGCACGGCTCCCTGTCTGGTTTGTATTACCCTACCTGCTTCAACAAGGGCCTTCATCTTGTTTTGCGAGTACCTCCAGAAGCGATTAACTCCCATAACTTCGTATTGAGAATTACCCTTCGCAGCTCCGCCGGGACCTGTGAGATTGTCTAAGCGAAATCTTCTACCATCCTGATCAGAGTAGCTATGTTTCTTCAGGTAATCTTCGCTGTACTCAGCATGTTGAAAGTGGAATGTATATCTTGGGCCGCGAGGGTAGAAAGCAGTACGTCAGATACATTACCGTAAGCCTTTCGGCCTTGCTTCGCGTCATTATGTGCTGTCGTTCTTTTCCATGTAATTCCATTGACAAAGAATTGAGGGCCAAAAATCGCGTCCATTAATAACTTCAAGTAGTGGCTGGCGGTGGGGTCGCAGTGGAGGTAGATGGAACCGGTTTCCTTGAGGACGTGGCGGAGCTCGACCAGGCGCGAGGCCATCATGGCTAGGTAGGCCATCACGTCGCTGGTGCCGAGAAACGTGCGGAAGGCGCGCATGGCGTCGGCGACCTGGCCGCCGATGTTTTCGACGATGTGTTGGTAGGAGCGTTCGGCGTCTAGGTTCCACTCCCAGGTGTCTTCAAAGGCGTGGATTTGAGAGCTGGATTTCGAAACGTCTTTTTCGGCGAAAAGGACGTTGTAGTCCTGGCGGGAGTTGAAGGGTGGGTCGAGATAGATGAGGTCGACGGACTCGTCGCGGAGGTGGAGTTGGAGGACTTCGTAGTTATCGCCGTAGAAGAGTTTGTTTTTGCCTGCATCTACTGCCAACACTCAGTCTCCCGATTGCTGCTAAATCGCGTCGCTCCCCTGGATAATAGAGGGTAAGGAATGATGAGCGGGAAGCAGATCCTTCGCTGCGCTCAGGATGACCCACTTGGAGGTAACTGGTGCGTTAAGGCTTGACCTCGATGAGGGCAAGGCCGCTTGAGGGGATGCGGAGGGTTAAAGTGCCAGCGGTGATGGGGAGCGGCTCGGGCGGGGCTAGTTTGCCGGTGGCTTGGAG
>CAXSHS010000058.1:0-19465 GCA_964237325.1 uncultured Acidobacteriaceae bacterium
CGAAGGATGATGGCCGCGAGCTGCCGCAGATTGCAGAGCAGGATGCAGCCATTCCACGAAATACCATCCCGAGCGACTTATACTTTGCCACCATGACGCAGTACGACCAAAGTTTCGCCGTTCCGCATGTGCTTGAGCCGCAGTCCATGGACAACCTACTGGCCAACCTGCTGGCGCAGGCAAACCTGCGCAACCTGCGCATTGCGGAAACAGAAAAGTACGCGCATGTAACGTACTTCTTCAACGGCGGTATTGAAAAGGCATTTCCCGGAGAAGACCGGCTCCTGGTGCCATCGCAAAAAGTGGCGACCTACGATCTTGCGCCGGAGATGAGCGCGGCCGGCGTTGCCGATGCGGTCATCCAGGCGATCGATGACACAGCATTCGATCTGGTGGTGGTCAATTTCGCCAATGCGGATATGGTGGCCCACTCCGGCCAACTCGCACCGACGATCCGCGGAGTAGAAACAGTCGATGCCGCGCTAGGACGCATCCATGCCAGCCTGCGCGCACGCGGCGGCTCCATGCTGATTACCGCCGACCACGGCAATGCTGAGCAGATGGTGGATCGGGTCTCCGGTGGTCCGCACACCTCACACACCACCAACCCGGTACCGTTCGTGCTGGTAGATGAGCAAGCTGAATGCTATACACTGCGTGAAGGCGGCTCACTGCGTGATCTTTCGCCTACAATTCTGGCGATGTTGAACCTGGAGAAACCGCGTGAGATGAGCGGGAAAGATTTGCGGGTGCTACGCAGCAGCTAGGGACTATAAATTCTGCTTTAAAATTGCTTTTCCTTGTGCGGGTACCAAGTAAGCTCACCCCACACGGATGCATTCTGGTGCCGTCCGAAGCCCAGTACCAATGGTGCCGCCACCTTCTCGTACTGCCCGGCCGCGTGTACTTCCACGTCGTCGCTGATGCGTTTGACGAGGTCCAGCTTGATTTGGTTCTGCGTGGTGCCGCCCGGGATGTACGTACCCCCGGAGCCCCCGGGAACAAAATTGGTCGGTATCACCGCCGGAATAAAGTCCTTATCTGCTTTGACATTCCGGTAGGAGAGCTGGAGGTGCTCCTGCGGCGAAATGTTGTAGGTAAGCCAAGCCTGACCACCCTTGGCATCGCGCCCCACCGGGTCTGTAAACAGGAAGCCTTTGTTGGTGGTGCCTTGTTGCTGAATGCCTTCGTAGAAGTAGAACGTTCCAAGATCGCCCGGGTTCCCAACTCCGAACGGCACGGCACCGCTGCAGCGGCTGGTGACACAGTCAGTCGAAACCCCTTCGACGCGGAAGTCGAGTTTGGGAGCACCGGGAAAGTGCGATAAGTAAATACCGGGCCGTATAGCGGCGCGGCGCGGTGCCGAGATCGGATTTACATCATCGTGCGAGAACGAGTCGAGATAGAGCGTGAGTAAGTCGCGCGCATGGGGCAGGCGATAGGTAAAGTCAAAGCCGCTGAAGCGTGCGCCCGGGTCAGTGGGTCCATCTTTCTTAGCCAGGCTGACATTGCTGAAGCTGGCGAAGGACCGCAGAAAACTCTTGATTGTGACCGGTTCATGGCCCAGACCGCCCCAGATGACAGTGCGCTGGAAGCCCATTTCTAGGTTTGGAGTGGGATGGATGCTGATTTTTTCCGAGTGGACCCAGGGATGGTTCGGCTGGGTGTGGCCTTGCAGGGAGCCCACAAAGAAGTCATAGCGAAGCGGCCCTACAATGCGCCGCATCAGCGGCACATACATCGGTTCGATTCGATTGATCTCGAAGGCGTAGATGTTATCGGCATTGTTGCTCCAGGAGAATGCGCCGCCCTGCCCGGGCCCAAGCCAGTGGTCGTTCTTGCCGAAGGAAACTTCATGCTTCAGGTAGTGGTAAGAGAGGGTCGCCTCGATCAGGCGGAAATGGCTGATGCCGGCAATCGAACCCTGCGGGACCGTGTCCTGGGGCAGCGCGGGATTGTAGATGATGTTATCGAGATCCTGTGACAGGAAGCTGGCAAGCAGCGGCGAGTAGCCTGTTGCTGAAGGCGAGTGCTGAAACTCCGCGCGCGCGTTGAATGTAAAACGTCCGGCCTCAACCCGACCGCTCGCGCCGGAGACATTGTTCAAGCCGTCCTGGTAGGGGCGGCCGTAGTCGTTGTAGATGGTCTGGCCGAGATGGTAGCTGTCGTTCAGAACCGGGTTTTTGATGTATAGGAAGCGGGAGTAGACCGTATCCAGCTCGGCGTGTTCACCGGTAAAGCGCTGATCGTCGCCTACCTCTTTCAGAATCGCGTGGTAGATGTCGTAGGCTTCGCTGTCGGCCTCGTCCGCATCATGCGCGGGTACCGGGCTGTCTTCAAGCAGGTGGAAGATGCTGAGCCGGGTCCAGGGTCGCAGGCCCAGAAACGCTGTATCGAGATAGCCGAGTGCGTGCAGTCGGTCCAGCGCCGGGTACATCCAACTGTCGATCGGCACCGAAACCGAACCCTGGCCGTCGCGCTGCTCGACTGAGTAGGCCTGACGGTAGTTGCGCGGAAGGAGCACATTAGGTAGTCGGTCCTGCGCCGGTGGAAGGGAAACGCTCGCCGGTGGTTGTAGGGGGACTGCCGGTTCGGTCTGGGCAAATGCGGCAGGGATGCCGCAAGCGGCCAGCAGACAGATAGCTACAGCAGATCTCACTCTCACCTCGGGTACTACACATACCAAGAAAGGTCTGCTTGCATAGAACCGGACCTTGCCAAAGCCTAGAGCAAGGCCGGTGCGAACACAAGGGAAAGCCATATTACTGAAGAGCAGCGTGTACGAAACCGGTACAAACTTTCATTGTGTCAGCTCTCGTACGAGCCGCCGCTCCAGCTGCCGCTGCCAGACTTTGCTGAAAGCACCGCGCTTGCGCAAGGCCGCTTCAAGCCGAGCCAGCGCAGTCTCATTTTCGCCCGGCAACCCGGCAGGGAACGGTACTGCGTCAAGGTGACTGGGACCGCCTTCAGCGCGGGCGCGCGCGGCGCACTCAAACGCCACGCGATAAGCAGCGAGTGCATCTTGCCGATCTACAGGGATCGAGGGGTAAAGCGGTGCTGGAAGAAGGTGCGCCTCTGTAGCCGCTGCGGACTTGAGCCTGGTCTGATCGGATACCAGCAGCAGCGGCAGGCTACTCTGGACCGCATACACGCCTGCCTCTGCCCAGCTTCGTGGAAAAGGCAGCCGTGCGGCAGCCCGGTGGCGCCCGGCGGCTTCCGATTTCCGCAGGCTTGCCGAGCCGGGCAGTACAGCACACACAAGCGCGCCTGTACCGCTGAGCTGGACCGCCGCAGCAGTACCTAGGGTATACGCCACGGCAGCCGCTTCCTCTTCAGGCAGCGGCAGCACGCCTGCAGCCTGTTCGCGGTGCGGCACCTGCCCCAGCGCCGGGAGGCTGCGCAGCACCCGAAAGGCCGCCGCTCCCTTTTGAGGCAGCAGCAGCAGGTCTTCCGGCTTCAGGATGACGGCAACCGCAGCGGCAACCGCTATCGCTGCCTGTCCTTTTTCCTCGATACCCGCATGCGCAAACGCCAGGGTGCAGCGCAAGGTCTGGGCGTACAGGCTTTGCAGCAGTTCATCGCGGACCCGTGCCGCGGCTTCCTTGCTCATGTTCCCTCACAACGCATGCGCACCACATTTAGAGATAAAGACGCAAGCGGCAGTTTTCAACACAAGTGTGCATAAGGCTGTGCAAGAGGGGGCTTTAACCTCACCGGCTACAGGATTCACGCGGCTTTCACCTGAGTGCACCATGGATGCAGCAGCCGTGAAAAATACATGAAAGACCCTCTATGAGGAGTAATCGGCATTGATGGTGACGTACTCCCGTGTAAGGTCGCTGGTCCAGAATCGGCAGCTTCCGGTGCCCAGGCGGAGGTCGACGGCAATCTTGAACCGATGCTGCGTCATAGCGGCGTGTACCGCCGCTTCGTCAAAGCCGGGAGCGCGACCGCCGTTCTCACACACCGGCAAGCCCTCCAGGGTGATGTAGAACGTGTCCGGGTCGATCGCCACGCCGCTTGCTCCAATTGAGGAGGCGAGCCGTCCCCAGTTTGGGTCGGCGCCGGCCCAGGCGGTTTTGACCAGCGGAGAGTGCGCAATTGCCTTGGCTACCTGCAATGCATCGGCATCGCTCGACGCGCCTGTGATTTCAAGCGTTACCACATGAGTCACACCCTCACCGTCTTCGACAATTGCCAGCGCAAGCTCCCGGCATAGATCGTGGAGAACGGTGCGGAAACCTTCATGATCAGGTGATACATGCACACCGCTTGCGCCGGAGGCGAGCAGTAGTACAGTGTCGTTGGTGGAGGTGTCGCCGTCGATGGAGATGCGGTTGAAGCTCGTCTCTACACTGTTCTGAAGCATGACTTGCAGCACGGCGGCTTCCATCCGCGCGTCGGTGAAGAGGTACGCCAGCATGGTCGCATGCGGGGCGACCATGCGCGGGTGGATCATCCCGGCACCCTTGCACGTCCCTGCAAGACGCACAGTTTGCCCGTCGATGTCTACCAGCCGATGCGCGACCTTGGGGCGTGTGTCGGTGGTGAGAATCGCGCGCGCGAACGCTGAAAAGGCCTCCGCGCCGGAGGCGAGTGCGGCAGAGGAGGCGGGCAGCGCATGTATGAGTTTATTGACCGGCAGCGGCACGCCGATGATGCCGGTAGAGCAGGGAATGACCTCGGCGGGCTCGCAGCCGAACTGATATGCCGCAGCCTTGCAGCTTTGCCGAGCTGCGAGCAGACCCGCAGCGCCGGTAGCGCAGTTGGCATTGCCGCTGTTGACGAGGATCGCACGAACCGCGCCGCCGGTTGCTAGCAGATGCTCACGCCCCAGCGTAACCGGTGCCGCGACCACGCGGTTGCCGGTGAACATGGCCGCGCCCTGTGCGAGCATATCGGCAACTGCGCAGGCCAAGTCCGGCTTGCCGCTTGGTTTAATGCCGGCACGCACGGCGGAAAAGCGGAAGCCGCGCGGAACGGCTTCATCCGGAAGCAGCTGCAGTTCCGGCGATTGAGAGGGCAAAAGGGGGAGTGCCATTGTCGCTCTACTGTATCGAATGCGGCGCGGATACTCCCTGCCAATCGTCTGCGACCATGGAATATGCAAATTACCATAGACAATGCAGGGATACGCGGGAGCTTCCTTTCCATGCGCAATGTGACCGTGGCGCGCGGCGACACGTTTGCTTTGCACGGTGTATCGCTCGACATCGCGTTGGGCGAGCACATCGCGTTGCTGGGGCCGAACGGTTGCGGCAAGTCCACGCTCATCAAAACGCTTATGCGCGAACTATACCCCATGGTGCCACCGGTGGGTGAGCCGCCTATACGCTGCACCCTGCTGGGCCGCGAGCGATGGGATCTTTCGCAGCTGAGCTCATCTTTCGGTGTCGTAGGCGCGGAGCTGCCCGGCGAGCGCACCCCGATGACCTGCGGGCTTGATGCAGTCATTGCGGGCTTCTTCGGCGCGTCGTCGCTTTGGCCGAACCATGTGGTTACCCCGGCCATGCGGCAGGAGGCCTCCGAGGCGCTTGAGCAGATGCGGGCGGTACACTTAGCCACCAAGCTGGTCGGCGCGATGTCTGCCGGGGAGCAGCGTCGAGTCATGATCGCGCGGGCGCTGGTACACCGGCCCCGCATGCTGCTCCTCGATGAACCATCAAACGCGCTCGATCTGCAAGCGCAGCATGAGTTGCGGCTGGCACTACAAGCCGTAGCGAAAGCGGGTACCGGGCTGGTGCTGGTTACACATCAACTAGCTGACATCATTCCAGAAATCGAGCGCATCGTGCTGATGCGCCAAGGCCGCATCGTGGCCGATGGGCCGCGTCATGAGCTACTGACAGAGCCGGTACTCAGTGAGCTTTTCAGCGTCCCGGTGACGCTGCGTAAGCGCGACGGATTTCTGCACGCTTGGTGAGCAAGCCTTCTTTCGATACTGCTAAAACGCGCGGTTTTGAAACCGCTTGACGTCTAAACGCTGTCGTCATAGTCTGTAGTTACACAAGAAAGGAGGGCGATCCTATTGAAAAGTTCAGACTGTAGTTTATGCATTAACGCTACGTGTGAGGTGACTGAGGCTTAGGGCTCCTTCCAGCTCTAGACCTGGCGTACAGAACGAGAACGCAGAGGCCCATCTCAAGAGTCGGCAGCGCAGTATTGGGTATGCGCAGCCTGTTTGGCTCGAAGGATGCCTCAAGTCAATCTCAACAGTGCACCGGCAAGAGGCCCACTCGAAAGAGTGGGCCTCTTGTTATTTGCCGGTTTTATAATGGATTCATGGAACCGCTCGTCATAGCAGGTAAAGCTTTTCAATCGCGGCTTATCGTAGGCACAGGCAAGTACAGGGACGGTGCAGAGACTCGTGCCGCCATTGAAGCGTCAGGAGCCGAAATCGTCACCGTGGCTGTGCGCCGCGTAAATCTGGACCGCTCGCGCGAGTCGCTGCTGGACTTCATCGACCCGCAACGCTACTTCCTGCTGCCGAACACCGCAGGCTGCTACACCGCTGACGAGGCGATTCGTGCTGCTCGCCTGGGCCGCGAGGTCGGCTTGTCGAGCTGGGTCAAAATTGAGGTTATTGGCGACCAGGCTACACTCTACCCTGATGTGCAGGCCACGCTTGAGGCCACACGGGTACTGGTAAAAGAAGGCTTCACCGTCCTGCCGTATACCACGGATGACATTGTGTTTGCGCGCCGCCTGATCGATGCAGGAGCCGCGGCGGTGATGCCTTTGGGTGCGCCCATCGGGTCGGGCTTGGGCATTTCAAATCAGGACAACTTCCGAATTCTGCGCGAGCTGATCCATGAAGTGCCGCTGATCATTGACGCCGGTCTGGGCACGGCATCGGACGCGGCACTGGCTATGGAGCTCGGTGCGGACGCGATCTTACTGAACTCTTGCCTGGCTGCGGCGCAAAAGCCGGTGCTGATGGCTGAGGCAATGCAGCATGCGGTGCTTGGCGGGCGGCAGGCGTACCTGGCCGGACGTATGCCGCGCAAGCTGTACGCAACCGCCTCGTCGCCGCTGGAAGGGGTCTCGCGCTAGAAGCGGCTCCCCTCGCGCTACACTCACATACATGCGCGTCTTTGGAATCGATTGCGGCACGGAATGGACCGGCTACGGTGTGGTTTCACTAGAAGAAACTCCGCGCGGTTCTCGGCTGCGGCCCGTTTGCGCGGGTGCCATCCGACTTTCCAAGAAAGAAACGCTCTCCGTCCGGCTAGCTTCTGTGTATCGCGAGCTGACCACGCTGCTGGCGGAACACAAGCCCGATGCGGTCTCCGTGGAAGCCGTATTCCACTCGGTAAATGCCCAGTCCGCACTCAAGTTGGGCCATGTGCGCGGCGTGGCGCTGCTGGCCGCAGCCGGTTTTTCGCTGCCGGTGTTTGAATACGCGCCGCTCAAGATCAAGTCCACAGTGGTTGGCTATGGACTGGCCGGCAAGGAGCAGGTGCAATACATGGTAGCCCGCCTGCTGGAGCTGGAGCATGTGCCGGAACCGGCCGATGCAGCCGATGCGCTGGCTATTGCAATCTGCCACATCCATCATGCTCAAACAGAAGCACGGCAGGCAGCTCCGTTCTCGGCAATGCCGCAAGCAAAGCTACGTTCTGCACACGAGGCATGCCGTTGACCCTCCGGTATCTCCCTTTACTGCTTTCCCTACTTCTCTGCACGGGTGCCTTCGCGCAAACCGCGACCGTTACGTTCACCTTTGACAATCCGGCGTTGGTGCCGCCCCACTACGGCATCGCGGTACACGAGGACGGCAGCGCCGAGTACTCCCAGCCGGCCATGGAAGGCGTACCGCCCCTGACGCGCCCTATGACGGTGAACGACGGGATACGGAAACAGGTGTTTGCCGTAGCGCGGAAGAACCATTTCACCAAACCATGCGATATGAAGCAGAAAACCGCTTTTACCGGTACCAAGACGCTTGCCTATGCAGGTCCTGACGGCGCGGGCAGTTGCACGTTTAACTATTCCGGCGATGGGCAGATTGAGGCAACGGCAGGCCAGCTGATCGCGGTGGCAAACACCTTGGACGAGGGACGTAAGCTTGAATCCCTGCTGGCGCATGACAAGCTGGGCCTGGATGCGGAGATGGAAACTCTGGCTGGGGAGCAGGCGGACGGCCGTGCGCTGGATCTTGAAAATATTGCTCCGGTGTTACGCGCTATCAGCAGCGACGAGGAAGTATTGAACCGTCCGCGCATGCGTGCCCAGGCATTATTGAAGGGGCAAGCGGGGCACTGATCCGTCCCTGTACACCGCATGGAATCGGGAGAACCCGGCAGCCTGGCGCATGCATCGAATGTGGTGATACAACACAAGGGTGACAGGTGTCTTAGCTCCTAAAGAGCGTCACTGCCGGAGGCACATTATGCCCATTGCGTCCACCCGAACGGCAATATTACTCATGGGCGTCGCAGCCTTTTGCGTGCCGGGCATTGTCCAGGCGCAGGACGAGCAGGCGCCCTCAGCAGAGTCTCCCCAAGCATCCACTCAGCCGACCCCAGCGCAAGGGCCTCAGGTGCAGGGATCTCAGGCCCAGCAGCCTCCGGCACAAACCTCTGCATTGCCGGCACGCATCAGCGATGCCGAAGGCTCTGTCCGTGTCACCCAGTCAGGGCATGGTGCACAAGCTACCTCAAATTCACCGGGAAACCAGCCATCGAAACCGGCGCAGGTCAACACACCGCTATTTGCAGGTATGCAGCTTGAAACGGGCGGTGACGGTCGCGCCGAAATCGAGTTCAGTGACGGTAGCCTGGCCCGGTTGACCCCGAACTCAAAGATTGTCGTGGTCACCTTGCAAAACGGCGGCGAGCAGCTACGCGCCTTGAAGGGACTCAGCTACTATGAGCTGCCGGACGGGGGCGCGGGGGCGCTGCTGGTGCAGGTAGGGCCGGACCAGGTGCGGCTGGCCCCGGGAAGTCTGTTTCGAGTGGACCTGGACAACACTCCATTTGAGGCGGCACTCGTGCGCGGTTCGGCGCACTTCAACAACGCAGGTTCCGATATCGGTTTTGAGGCGAAAGAGGGAGAGACCGCGAAGATCGATCCTGCTTCTCCCAGCGCCTACGACATCGAGCAGGATGTCGCGGAGAACTCCTGGGACCGGTGGAATACAGACCGTGACGGAGCCTTGTCGCAGCTAGCTGAGAACGAGACGAACGCGCGTGTCGGTAACGGTCCTACGGACTCGCCCGCATGGAACGACCTGGATTACTACGGTACCTGGTACGACGTGCCAGGCGCTGGTATGGCTTGGGCTCCGGACGGCGTGGACGCGAGCTTTGACCCGTACGGGTCGGGGAGCTTCAGCTCTTTCTCGGGCGTCGGTCCCACCTGGGTTTCAGGCTACCCATGGGGCTGGCTGCCATATCATTGCGGCGGCTGGAACCACTTTCAAAGCTTTGGCTGGATGTGGCAGCCGGGCAGCGGCTGCGGAGGCTTTGGAGGCGCAGGTTGGTACCCGTACACGGGAGTTCATAATGGGCCGCCCGGGTATCGCATCCCTGCTGTCGGGGTGCGACGCGGTAACCGGCAGGGGCCGGTACCTTTGCCGCGTTCGACGCCGTTGGGGAACACTGCGTATGGCTTTCGCCGACCCGGCGGGGAGCGGCCTGCTCCGCGCGCATTCCGGATAGATTCCATATCTTCAACCGGCGGAGGCGATCCCGTATTAGCACCGGTACTGCCGGTGTTCAACGCCGGCCGCGCGTTCAACCATCAGCCAATCGGCGGCGGCACGTATAACGGAGGCTTGGGCCAGCAGGGAGGCTATGTGGGCCGCGTTACTACACCCGGCTCCAATGTCATTACACAGGCCCCCGGTGTATTGCCTGCACCTAGAAACGCCGTGCTGCCGCCACCGTCCGTGCATTCGCTGCCCGCACCCGTACGTATTACCCCGTCGCCGACAGCAATCCGTGTGGCACCTGCTCCGGTATCAGCCACACCGCATATTGCCGCGCCTCCGGTAACAGCCGTGCCGCACGGGCACTAGGGTTGCAGCAGCCGGAACAAGGCAGCCAGGGCTGGAGGAGATAGCTCCTCAGCCCTGGCTGCTGCACTAAGCCCACTTTCCGCAAGCACGTGCACGATCTCAGTGCCCGCAACACCTGCGGCGCGCAGGTTATTGCTCAGCGTTTTGCGCTTCTGGGCGAAGCATACCTTCAAAAAGCGTACAAACGGCTCGCGCGCGACTCTAAATTCTTCCCAGCGCGGTGCGAACTCCAGGCGTATTACCGCGGAGTGGACAGCGGGCGGAGGAGCAAAAGCAGAGGGCGGCAGGGTAAACAGCAGCTCTGCGCGCGTGTACATCGCGCACAGCACAGTGAGGAGGCCGTAGTCGCTGGTACCCGGCACCGCGACAATGCGCTCCGCAACTTCGCGCTGCACCATCAGCACCGCGCGGGAAATCGCATGCTCATGCGCAAATAGGTGCTGCAGGATCGGCGAGGTGATGTAATACGGCAGATTGCCTGCTATCGCCAGGGAACGCCCTGGAGCGGTTGCCAGCGCCGCGATGTCCACATGCAGAATATCCGCTTCAAGAATCTCGATATGAGGCACATCGCGGTAACGGGTGCGCAGTGCCGCTGCCAGCGCCGAATCCAGCTCAATAGCCACCAGCCGCGTGGCGCGGGCGGCAAGCAGCTCGGTAATAGCCGCTCTGCCCGGACCGATCTCGACTACAGTGCCGGCCGCGGCAGGCCCAAGCGCCTCGGCAATCAGCCGTCGCGCGCCCGTATCCACCAGAAAGTTCTGACCCAGCTTTGATCGTTGCCCCGGTCTCATGCAGTGCGGCAGCTCCCCTTCCATTAGACTAAGCTCTCGTCTGCTCTTGAAAAGCCGACGCGCGAGGGCTGAGCACCATGCATATTGCGTTTGCGGCGTCAGAATGTGTTCCGTTTATCAAAACCGGCGGACTTGCCGACGTCATCGGCGCGCTGCCCGCGGAACTGGTGCGGCAAGGTCATTCTGTGACGGTGTACCTGCCGCTGTTCCGTTCTGTAGCGGCACAACTGCCCAAGCGCCGCGTGCTGATTGATAGTCTTACCATCCCGTTCCCTCAGTACAGCCGCTTTGTGTCTGTTGTGGACGGCGGCACGCGCGACGGTGTGCGATTCGTATTCATCGACTGCCCGGAGATGTTCGACCGCGAAGCCTTGTACGGCACCGCCGCGGGTGACTACCCTGACAACTGGGAGCGCTTCGGCCTATTTAGCCGTGCCGTGCTCGAGTCGAGCAAGCAGCTTGGGGTACCGGACATTTTCCACGCGCACGACTGGCAGGCGGCCATGCTGCCTGTGTTCCTGCGGACGATCTACGCGCAGGACCCCATGCTGGCGACTGCGGGCACGGTGTTTACCATCCACAATGTGGGCTACCAGGGCTGGTTCCCACCGCAGACGACTGAGTGGCTGATGCTGCCCTGGGATGTGTATCGCATGGACCGGCTGGAGCATTACGACACTTTCAACTTCTTGAAGGGCGGCATGGTCTATGCGGATGTGCTGACCACGGTAAGCCGCAAGTATGCCGAGGAAATTCAGACACCCGAGTTCGGCTACTCACTGGAAGGCACGCTGCAGCGCCGCGCCGCCGATCTGCACGGCATCCTGAACGGTGTGGACTATGAACAATGGGACCCCACGCACGACCGCTACATCGCGGCGCACTATGGAGCGGGGAATTTAGCAGGCAAGGCCGAGTGCCGCCGCGACCTGCTCCACGCCTTTGCCGCGCCCGACTTACCGCCCACCACTCCAGTGCTGGGCATCGTGTCGCGCTTTGCCACGCAGAAAGGTTTCGACCTGCTGGCGCAAATTGCCGAGCAGCTTGCGGAGCGAGAACTATTTTTAGTGGCGCTGGGCACGGGCGAGCCGTATTACGAAAACCTGCTCCGCTCCTTGGCTGAGCGCTTTCCGCATCGCTTTGCCGTGCGCGTGCAGTATGACAATACGCTGGCCCACAAAATTGAGGCCGGTGCCGATATGTTCCTCATGCCGTCTAGCTATGAGCCATGCGGGCTGAACCAGATTTACAGTCTGCGCTACGGCACAGTGCCCGTGGTACGCGCTACCGGCGGTCTGGATGATACTGTGCAGGAAGCGCCTGCACTAGGCGAGGGCACAGGCTTCAAGTTCCACGGCTATGCTGCGGCAGACTTTCTGGCGGCAATTGACCGCGCTCTGGGCTGCTTTGCCGATGGGGCGCAGTGGCCCGCGCTGATGGGGAACGGCATGAGCAAGGATTACAGCTGGAAGCGGCCTGCTGAAGAGTATGCCAGTTTGTATGAGTCCGTGGCGCGTCGCCGGTCATAGTGAGAAAAGTTTTAGCGATAAAACTTGACCGCATCCCAGCTGCTCCCAAACGGCTGGTACCGGTTGCGGCACACGTAGATGTAGCGCTGCTCCCACGGCATCTGGTACTTATAAGTCTGCCGGTCGGCCACGATGCAGCTTTGATAGACGCGCAGCATTGCGGACGGAGAAGCATCGGTGACCACGATCATCTCCTTGCCGGAATTGTCGCCGGGACCCCATAGCCAGAAGTTCTGGTGGCCGCTGATAGCTTCAGGCAGTCCAAGCGGTTTGCCAAGGACATTGATTGCACTCGCCTGCCCATAGTTGCTGGTGATGATGCCGGTTTGCCGCTGCTCCGCAGGCGGCAGCGCATGGTAGGTGCGGCTTACGTCTTGTACCAGGGGCTGCCAGTCCAGGTGGTCCGCAAAGAACTCGGGCAAGGGCGTCGGCGTATGTTGTTCACTCTCCGTAAGCTCGAAATGCATGAAGTGGCTGTAGAAGACGAAGTTCGCCGGCGAAAGAAGGGGAACCGCGAACGGAGCCGAAAACAGAACAAACGCCGTCATCAGAGTGGCATAGGCAGCGACAACCCTGACTCGCATCCTTGAAGCCTCAGCCCACTCCATCCAGAACACTGCTCCGGCAGCGAAAAGAAGCGGGTAGATGGGTGCAAGGTAGTACTCCTTGGCATGCAGCGCCATCATGATCGTCAGGAAGAACAGATATACCAGCCCAGCTGCGCGCCAGGGCCGGCCCGTGCGCCCTACAAGTAGCCATATTAAGCCCGGCAGCCATATCAGCACGTGCAAAGGCGACAACATGAGCACCTGCTGCAGCAGGAATTGCAGCGGCGGCAGCAACACGTCCCTGTCACTGTGCTGCACGTCCTTCAGCCACTCCCAGGTAGGAAAGCCGTGCGCCGCCTGCCACCAGAGATTGGGCAGCGCGAACAGCAAAGTAAGCCCTACGGCAAGAAGGAAGCCGCGTGTACGTAGCAGGCTGCGCGCCGGGGTTGCCAGCAGCGCCAGCAGCAGGGCAGCGATGAAAAATAGAACCGATGCCTTGTTTTCAAACGCCAGCCCGGTACTGAGGCCCAGCACCACCCACCATTTCGTAGCCGTCGGCACCGCAATCAGCCGAAGCAGGGCCAGCATGGCAGCCATCCAGAACACAGGGTCCCATGCGTTCATGGAAATGAAGCTTTGCGTAGCCAGCAAAACAGGCGCAGGCAGCACCGCCAGCATCGCCAGGGCGGCAGCCTTGCGCGTACCGCCGAGCGTGGTTGCGAGCAAGCCGGTGAGCACCACGGTCAGCGAGCCGGCCAGAGCAGGCAGCAGCCGGAAGGCGATGAGGTTGGTATGGCCGAAGAGCATATCTGCCAGGCGAGCCTGAAGCGCGACTAGCGGAGGATGATCGACATACCCCGCAGCCAGGTGGTTTCCGCATACAAGGTAGTAAAGCTCATCGCGGTAGATGCCGTAGCCAGCATGGATCGACAGCGAGTTGATGCCAATTTGCAGCAGGAACCGAACTACCCCGAAGAGCACGAGCAAGGGAATCAGCGTGTCAGGCCGCCGGTGTCCGGGTTGGCGTTCCGGTGCCCGGGGATAGGCCAGCGATTGAAGTTGTGTGCTCATGCCAGGTTCATTCCTAGACAAGGGTAACGGCAAAAACGCGATTCGCGCTGCTGCTTTCACCTCAGCTTGTCAGAAAGATGCGCGAAACCTCAAGCATTTGGCAATACTGGAAGAAGCATATTGCTGTCTGTTACAGGCAACTTTTTGGCTATGAGATCCGTAGTGCTTCGCGGCTCCTGAAGCTCAGCCTGGAAATGCGCATGGATACGCTCCGCGGTTTTGCGAGGTACAACTGCGGTAAGCGCCTCAATACCGGCTGCTCCCACAGAGCGGACACTGCCGAAATGCTCTACCAAACGGATGCGGGTGCGCGCGCCTACACCTTCAATTTTCAGCAGCTCGGAGTCGCGGTCGCGCATTTCGCGCCGCTTGCGGTGGTAGGAGATAGCGAAGCGGTGCGACTCGTCGCGAATGCGCTGCACCAGGTGCAGCACTGGCGAGCGCCGCTCCAGAACGATCGGGTCCGCATCGGAGTCACCCCCGTTACCGTGGACGTAGATCAACTCTTCGCGCTTTGCAAGGGACGCAAGCGGCTGCGTAGTCAAGCCGATCTCCTCCAGCGCGGCCGCTGCTGCATGCAGCTGCCCCAGGCCGCCGTCTACCAGGATGAGGCTCGGCATGGGTTTGTCTTCCTCCAGCAGCCGCTTGTAGCGCCGCTGGATCACCTCACGCATGGATGCAAAGTCATCGACGCCGGTGACAGTCTTGATCTGAAACTTGCGATAGTCGGACTTCTTCATACCGCCCGTCTCCCACACCACCATGCTGGCCACGGTCTCCGACCCTTGAATATGAGAAATGTCGAAGCATTCGATGCGCGTGGGCGTTTCAGGCAGCATCAGCGCGTCTTCGAGCGCTTCAGCGATGGCCCGTTCGCTGGGCTTCAGCACGCGGAAACGCTGATCATAACTCTGCTTGGCATTAGTTCCCGCCAAGTCGAGCATGGAGCGCTTTTCGCCGCGCTGCGGCACCTCAATGCAGACTTTGCGCCCGCGTTTTGAGAGCGCTGAGGCAAGCAGATCGCGGTCGCTGAAGTCTACAGGCGTGTAGATAGCGGCGGGCACATAGGGCTGGTCGAGATAGAGCTGCTTGAGCAGTGAAGCGAAAAAGGCGCCGGCATCGAACGTCTTTACGGCGTCCGTAATAAGAACGGTCTCCTCTTCCTCTTTCATTTCGAGGTCTGGGATGTCTTCCCAGAAGAACTCGCGGCGATCCACAATCTTGCCGTTGCGCACATGGAACAGGTTGACCGCCAGCATACCCTGCTCATAGTGGTAGCCGAACAGGTCGGCATCGTCTTCGCCGGTGGTGGCCATGCGTTGCTTCTCGCGCAGCTGGTCCACCGTGGTCAGCAGATCGCGGTATTTAGCGGCCAGCTCGTACAGCTCGGCTTCCGCCGCCGCCTGCATGCGACCTTCAATCTGTTTGCCCAGCTCCGCGCCGCGTCCTTCGAGGAACATCTGCGCATCGTGCACGCTCTCACCGTAAGCCTCGGGCGTGGTCAGCTCCTGCACGCAGGGACCTAGGCAGCGCTTGATGTAGTACTGCAGGCAGGGCCGGGGGTGGTAGCGGCTCAGGTCCACCTTGCACGAGGGCAGCAGGAACGAGCGGTGCAGCAGCTCTGCAATGCGATAAGCCAGGTTGCCTGGGAAGTACGGGCCGTAGTAAGCACCCTTGTCTTTGCGCAGGCGGCGGGTGACAAAAACCTTAGGGAAGCGGTCACCCATGGTGAGCTTGACGTAGGGGTAGGTCTTATCATCACGTAGCAGGATGTTGAAGCGCGGTTTTTTCTGCTTGATGAGGTTGTTTTCAAGCGCGAGCGCTTCCCCTTCGTTGTCGACCAGGATGTAGTCGATGTCAACGGCTTCACGCATCAGCGAGCCGGTTTTGGCATGTGCCTGCGAGGCTGCCAGCAGGTACGATCGGGTGCGGGCGCGCAGGTTCTTGGCCTTACCCACGTAGATGACAATCCCATCCGCGTCCTTGTACAGGTACACACCCGGACGGGTCGGTATTGTCCTGATTTTCTCTTGAAGATCCATGGCGTCTTCTCCATGGTAATCGCGTGGTACCTCCGTCCGCATCGGCTGAAAGTACCTTGATGATCCGGTAAAAAGTACTTTTGCAAGGGAATCTACGCCGGTTATCAAGCTGTCCTGAACTCATATATTGCAGCATTTCGGAGGGAAGCATTCTTTAGGCTCTCCCGTGCATCACAGCTGTCTGGCAGATACCTAATGCCAGATGACACCAGAGGTGAAAACGCCAATGCTGAAACCTTTTCTCCAGCCTCGAACTCTTGGCTGCTCGCTGCTTGCCCTTACGCTCCTGACAGGCTGCACCACAAAGAAGTACGTGCGCAACCAGACCACCCCTGTCATCAACGGTACCAATGAGCTGGAAGATAAGACTGCTGCCAACAATCGGTCCTTGAATGAACTGGACAAGCGCACCGGCAATGGCGTGAACGGGGCATTGAGCTCTGCAAACAACGCGCAACAATCCGCCACTTCAGCAAATTCCGCAGCCGGCACAGCACAGGGTAACGCGCAGGATGCAGTCCACCGGGCTGATACCCTGGGCAGCGTAGTGGCCAATCTGGACACCTACAAACAAGTAGGCGATGTGTCTGTCAATTTCGCCTTCAACAAAGCTGATTTGAACTCACAGGCTAAGGCGCAGCTTGACGAACTTGGAGCCCAGCTGGCTGCCCAGCACTCGTACCTGCTGTCACTTACCGGCGGTACCGACTCCGTAGGTGGCGCGGCGTACAACTATGAGTTAAGCGATAAGCGTGCTCAAGCTGTGGTGCAGTACCTGGCGGCCCAGTATGGCGTACCGGCGCATCGCTTCTACCTAATAGGGTTGGGTAAAGATAAGGCTGTAGCCAGCAACGACACCGCATCGGGACGCGCACAGAACCGCCGTGTCGAGGTGCAGCTGCTGACGAATCAGCCGACCTCAGGTGCCGCTACAAACACAACACCCGCCGCAGGGATAGCCCAGCCGCAGCCATAAGCTCCCTCCCCCAGAGCGAGGCGCAGGTGCCTTTACAAAGGCATCTGCGTAACATGCATCGCGCGTACATCCTCTGCGGTGAACAGGCGCAGGAATGGGCTGCCGTTTAAGGCCGCTTCCACCGTCGGCCGGCCCTCAGCTTCGGTACGCTCTACCAGACAGGCAGCTCCCAATACCTGCATGCCAGCCTCGCTCGCGGATGCAATGGCCTCGATAGTGGAAGCGCCGGTAGTACATACATCGTCCACAATGATGACTTTTGCGCCCGGCTCAAAGAAGCCCTCGATGCGCCTGCGTGTACCGTGTGTCTTCTCGCCCTTGCGGACCAGGAAGCCATGCACCAAAGGCTGCTTGGACTGCTCATGCGCACGCTGTGCGCTGGCGATAGCAATAGCGCTTACTACAGGGTCGCCACCCATGGTCAGGCCGCCCACGGCCGTAGGGTGCAGCTTGTGAGCTGCAAACAGATCGAGCAACGCCAAGCCCGTGAGACGGGCTCCCTCGGCGTGCAGTGTCGTCACGCGACAATCGATGTAGTAGTCGCTGGCGGCACCGGACGAGAGCTTGAAGCTGCCGAGGCGGAAAGAGTGGATGGCAAGCAGGCGGAGCAGGGCATGTGCGGTCGGACTTTGGGGAGTGATCAAGTCAAGTCTCCGGCAATGATTGAGAGAGAAAGCAGGTCCTTCGACTTCACTGCGCTCCACTCAGGATGACATCTGTTTAGGATGGCGCACAGGTCAATGGGCGATCCGGTCTAGGTGACGAAAGCCGCCGGTTTGCACAAGAATACCGGCAAACAGGGTGAAGTTGTAGGCCGAATGCACGATCGTGCTGCTAGCCAGCGAGTTGAGCCGCAACCGCACGGCGCAGAGCACTAGCGATACCAAGCCGATGAGCAGCACCGGAGCCCAGGCATGCGAAACCTGCTGCCCATGCAGCAGCGCAAACGGCACACTGGTAAGCAATGCGGACGCAGGCATGCCGAGCCAGACTACGGCGCGCGGTGAAAGGTCGCCCTTAAGCGACAGCCAGCGGAAGGCATTTAGAAAAGCCGGTAGCAGGAAGCCGCGGAAAAACATCTCCTCAAACAGCGGCGCGCCGGTAATACCGAAGATGAACATCATCCATGCGCCTGACGGCGAGCGGATAAGGTCGGCCAGGATAGGCGGGTCTTTAGGCATGGGCAGCACACTACCCAGTAGCCCGATACCGAAACCGCAGCCCAGGCCTACCAGCAGCAGGCGACCCAGGTGGTCGCCCGCCTGCGTGATATTCCAGTGCAACCCGGCGGCAAAGCTCCGCTGCCAGATGGCTCGGAACAAAGGGATGGCCGCGCACAACACCAGCGTATAGCCAAGTGCTTCAGTCGCCACCAGCCAGCGCGCATCACCCTGCATCAGCGCTGCATAGGTTTGCAGGGAATGTCGCCCGAACACGCGGAAGTAACGCAAGGTGGCCAGTGAGGCAAACTGGCTGCCGAGCAGCAGGATCGCTGACAAAATGAAAAGAATCAGCAGGTGGCCCATGTTGGGACCCAGCGCGACGATGCCCGGTTCTGGGCCCGGTTCCTGTAAGGGCAGCTCACGCTCCGGCAAAGCTGGCTCGATTGTGCTCACTGCACTGTCTCCCCAAGTACTGTAGCGGCCGGCTTGGACGACTTACGCGGTCTGACCGCTTTCACCGGTTTAACGGATTCGACCGGTTGAATTTCTTCAACTAACTTCATAGCTTTGCCGGTTTTCGATGCGCGCACTGGAAGAACCACTTCAATGACTTCCTCCATCCTGACATACGGCTTCAAAAATCCACCGGTGTGCGAAGCAGGGACGGCGGCGATCTGCGCCGGGGTGCCTTCCGCGATAATCCGTCCACCGCCCTCGCCGCCTTCCGGTCCCATATCCAGAATCCAGTCGGCATTGCGGATCACGTCAAGATTATGCTCAATAATCAGGATCGTATTCCCCAAATCGGTGAGCTTGTGCAGTACCTCCAGCAGCTTTCGCACATCGTCAAAATGCAGACCGGTGGTGGGCTCGTCAAGCAGGTATAAGGTGCGGCCCGTCTGACGCTTGGACAGTTCGCGCGCCAGCTTCATTCGCTGTGCCTCGCCGCCTGAAAGCGTGGTCGCGGCCTGCCCCAGGTGGATGTAACCCAGCCCCACATCGACCAAGGTTTGCAGCTTGTTGCGCACCTGCGGAATGTCAGCCAGTACCGGCAGCGCGTCGGCAATGGAAAGTTCCAGCAAGTCGGCGATGGAGTAGCCGTTAAATTTGACCCCCATTGTCTCCTGGTTGTAGCGGCGGCCGTTGCAGATGTCGCACAACACGTACACATCCGGCAGGAAGTTCATCTCGACCCGCTTTTGCCCATCTCCCTGGCAGGCCTCACAACGACCGCCGGACACGTTGAAGGAGAAGCGGCCCGGCTTATAGCCGCGCTCGCGCGACTCCGGCAGCATGGCAAACAGGTCGCGCATGGCGGCGA
>CAXSHS010000059.1:0-19188 GCA_964237325.1 uncultured Acidobacteriaceae bacterium
CCGGCTACTCACCCTCCACGCTGGCCGCGGTCATCAGCGCACTATGCTGCGCTGCGGAAATCGCGGAGAACCACGGCTCGCCCGAGCTCGGCATGTTTCTATACGAGCATGCGGACTGGATTCAAAGCCACCTCGAAGACTGGACCGTGACGAACGAAGGCACGCTGCACCCTGAGATCAAGCGCCACTACATTCGTGTACGGCCGCCTGCGCTCGGCGAGCCGTGGTACCGCAATGATGTTGCTCCCGGCAATATCCGACTCAATAATCGTGCGCCGTGGCAGGAATCCGAGTTCCCGGCCGATGCGATTGTCGATGGCGGCTTTCTGGAGCTGGTACGCTACGGCATCCGCCGTGCCGATGATCCTCTGATCATGGACACAGTTAAGGTGATCGATCGGGTATTGCGTATCGAGGCCCCGCAGGGTCCATGCTGGCGAAGGTACAACCATGACGGCTACGGCGAGCAGCAGGGCGGCGGGCCGTTCCTGTCGTACGGGCAAGGGCGGGCGTGGCCGCTACTCACCGGGGAACGCGCCCACTATGAGTTACAGGCGGGCCGTGACGTGCGCCCGTTCGTTCTGGCGCTGGAAGGTTTTGCCTCCCAGGGAGCGATGCTGCCGGAGCAGGTCTGGGATCAGCGGGTTTCGCTCGACACCAGCGCCGGCCCGGTGGTGCTGGGCGACCCGGCCGGGTCAGCCATGCCGCTGGTGTGGGCCCATGCGGAGTACCTGAAGCTGGTACGTTCCGTGCATGACGGCCGGGTATTCGACCGAATTGAGGCTGTAGAAGCCCGTTATGGGGCGGGACCGCGACCCAGCACCATTGAAGTGTGGAAGCAGCGCCGAAAAATTTCTTCCATTCCGGCTGGGAAAACCCTGCGGGTGATCGCTGCCAATGCCTTTGAAGTGCTTTATACAACCGATGGCTGGCTGACTCAAAAGACAATTTGCTCGCACAGCCTGGGTGCGGCAGGCTCGGCGGCAGATGTGCCGCCGGCGCTTGTGGGCAAGCCGTCGGAGCTGATCTTCACGTTGTTTTGGACCGAGACGAAACGCTGGGAAAGCCAGAATTTCTCCGTCAAGGTCACACCGAGCGAGGGCTGAAGGGAATGCATGATGAATCGCATTCCTTAGCGGTTCAGCATGCAAGTGTAATGAAAACGCACTAAAATACCCTAGTCAGCCCTAATCATCCCCGGAGAACGAAGAATCCCATGAGCGCGACCGCCATAGCCCCCGTCAAGACCGACCTCGATCAGCTCTCCATCAACGCGCTGCGTTTTCTTGCAGTGGACGCCGTAGAAGCAGCCAACAGCGGCCATCCCGGCGCGCCGCTGGGCTGTGCCCCCATCGCCTACCTGCTGTTCCACAAGTACATGCGTCATAATCCGAAGCACTCGAAATGGACCAACCGCGACCGCTTTGTGCTGTCCAATGGCCATGCCTCGGCGTTGCTGTACGGCATGCTGCACCTGGCCGGGTATGACCTGTCGATTGAGGACCTGAAGCAGTTTCGGCAGTGGGGCTCTAAAACGCCGGGTCACCCGGAGTTTGGTGAGACAGACGGCGTCGAGGTAACTACCGGCCCGCTGGGTCAAGGTTTTGCAATGGCAGTAGGCATGGCCATGGCAGAGAAACACTTGGCCGCTGTGTACAACAAGCCCGGTTATGAGCTGGTGGACCATTACACCTACGGCATCTGCGGCGACGGTGACTTGATGGAAGGCGTTTCGCACGAAGCGGCCTCGCTTGCCGGCACGCTCAAGCTTGGCAAGATGATCTTCCTGTACGACGACAACCTGATTTCGCTGGACGGACCCACCGACCTTTCATTTACCGAGGATGTGCAGGCACGCTTCAAGGCGTACCACTGGGACGTGCAGACGGTTGCCGACGGTAACGATCTGGACGCATTGTCGGAGGCGATTGAACAGGCGAAAGCAGTCACCGACAAGCCTTCCATCATCGCGGTACGTACCATCATCGGCTACGGCAGCCCCGCAGCCGGCACCAATAAGGCACACGGCGCGCCGCTCGGCGAAAAGAATGTAAAGCTCACCAAGCAGACGCTGAACTGGCCCGATGACAAGACCTTCTACGTGCCGGAGGAAGCCGGCGAGAACTGGCTGCAAATCGTCACCAACGGCGCAAAGTTTGAGAATGAGTGGAACGAGCTTTTTGCGAAGTATAAAGCTGAGTTCCCGGAGCTTGCCGCCGAGTACGAACGTGTGCAGGCCGGCAAGTTGAAGGAAGGTTGGGAGAAATCGTTGCCCTCCTACCCTGTAGACACCAAACCCATGGCCACCCGCAATGCAGGCGGCGCGGTGATGAACGCTTTTGCGGATGAAGTGCCGGAGCTGTTCGGCGGCGCGGCGGATCTCACCGAATCCACTAAGACGATCCTGAAAAAGTCGGCGAACTTCCACATCGATCCCGCGGGCCGCAATGTATTTTTCGGCGTGCGCGAGTTTGCCATGCATGCCGCCGTCAACGGCATGGCGGCTCATGGCGGCATCATTCCCTATGGGTCAACCTTCTTTACCTTCTGCGACTACGCCAAGCCTGCCATACGGCTGGCCTCCCTCATGCACATTCACTCCATCTTTGTGTACACTCACGACTCGATCGGTTTGGGCGAGGACGGCCCGACGCACCAGCCCATCGATCAGCTCATGATGCTGCGCGCCATACCGCACCTCATCGACTTCCGCCCGGCAGACGCGAACGAAACCTCCGCTGCTTGGCGGCTGGCACTTGAAATGAAGGAAACCAGCTTCATGGCGCTTTCGCGGCAGGACCTGCCCATGGTCGACCCCACCAAGGTAGATGTATACGAGAGCGTGAAGAAGGGTGCGTACATCCTGGACCGTGGCAGCGATCAGCCGGACCTCATCATGCTTTCCACCGGTGCCGAGGTGTGGCAGATTGTGAAAGCTGCTGCCGAGCTCAAGAAGGAAGGCATTACAGCTCGCATTGTTTCCATGCCGAGCTGGCAGTTGTTTGAGCGCCAGCCGGAAAGCTACAAGCTCGAAGTGCTGCCGGAGAACATGCCGAAGCTGGCTGTCGAGGCAGGAGCAACGCTGGGCTGGTGGAAGTGGGTAGGCCGCCACGGCGATGTCATCGGGCTGGATCGCTTCGGTGCTTCGGCACCGGGTACGCTGGCACTTGAGAAGCTAGGGTTTGGCGTAGACAACATCACGAATCGCGCTAAGGCGCTGCTGGCGAAGGCAGGGAAAGGCATCCCGGCGCTTGCCGGCCTTAACGATAAGTAAAGCAGCGGGCGCGAGTTGGCCCTCGCGCTCTTCTCTTAACGAGGGGTATGGCGAACGCTGAAACTCTAAAGGCGTCTGGCAGAGAACGTCCTTTTTGCACTGCACACGATTCCAGGTGCATCCTAAGGAGCGAATGAGCAAGTTCAGCACTGTCCTGTGGGATACCGGCGGCGTCCTTCTCACAAACGGCTGGGACCACAACGAGCGCAAAACCGTTTTCGACCAGCTGGGTTTTGATGATCGGGACGCCTTTGAGGATCGGCACGCCATTGAGAATGACGCCTGGGAAAAAGGCACCATCAACTTCGACCAGTACCTTGAGCGCACTGTCTTTTTCAAGCAGCGCCCTTTTACAGTTCAAGCCATAAAAACCGCGATTGAAGAGCAATCGGCAATGCTTCCAAATACCGCCATGCAGGTGCTACAGGAGCTGCACACAAAAGGCGGGGTACGGATGGGCCAGCTGAACAATGAGTCGCGCGAGTTGAACGACATGCGACTGGCACGTTTCGGTCTCAAACAGTATTTGTCTATGTTCTTCTGCTCCGGCTATGTACAGCTGCGCAAACCCGGCCTGGAGATTTATCGACTAGCGCTTGAAGTTTTGCAAGTGTCTGCGGCAGAAGTTATTTTCATTGACGACCGTGAGAAGAATGCAAGCGCAGCCGCATCGCTAGGCATGCACGGCATTGAGTACAAAGACCCGGAAGCGCTTCGTACGGAACTGCAATCCCTGGGCCTTCTGTAACTATCAGACGTACACATCAGGAAGGTAGCTTGTGAGTAATAGTGACACTGTAATGAATCCGGACCTGGCCAAACAGGTCTCGACAGATGCAAAGGCGCGAGCCGCTGAACCGACCGTTATTGTTATCTTCGGCGCATCAGGCGACCTCACCAAGAAGAAGCTGCTACCGGCGCTCTTCCACCTGGAGCAAAGCGGCTTGCTGCCGAAAGAGTTTGCCGTGGTCGGCGTGGCGCGCCGCGATCTGTCGCAAAGCTTCAACCCTGACATGAAAAAAGCCATCGTTTCCTCCGGTGTAGATGAGAGCGACGCAAAGCTTAGTCCGTTCATGGAGAAGGTTAGCTAC
The DNA here is from genome assembly GCA_964237325.1 of uncultured Acidobacteriaceae bacterium. Taxonomy (GTDB): domain Bacteria; phylum Acidobacteriota; class Terriglobia; order Terriglobales; family Acidobacteriaceae; genus EB88. The sequence continues at coordinate 4,366 of CAXSHS010000059.1, forward strand.
TTCACCACGAACTTCGACGACTCCGAAGGCTATGCCAAGCTGAAAGAAACGCTGGCCGGCATCGACAAGGAGAAGGGCACCAAGGGCAATCGCCTGTTCTATCTCGCAGTAGCGCCGGAGTACTTCCAGGAGATTGTCGATAAACTCGGCGAGCAGGAGATGGACAAAGCCGCGGATGGAGCGACGGTACGCGTCATCATTGAAAAGCCGTTCGGCCACGATCTCAACTCTGCCAAGGCGCTAAACGACGGCGTTGCCAAGGTCTTCAAGGAAGACCAGATTTTCCGCATCGATCATTACCTGGGTAAGGAGACGGTGCAGAACATTCTCATATTCCGCTTTGCGAATATGATGTTTGAGCCCCTGTGGAACGCGAAGTATATCGACAACGTTCAGATCACAGCCGCCGAGTCGATTGGCATTGAAGGGCGTGGGCCGTTTTATGAGAAGGCCGGTGCTTCGCGCGACATCCTGCAAAACCACATGATGGAAATGCTGTCGTTTGTCGCCATGGAGCCGCCTGCGACGTTTGAGGCAAAGGGTGTGCTTGAGGAAAAGCTGAAGCTGTTCCAGGCTATCCAGCCGCTGACGGAAGAGACGGCTGCGCGCGGCCAGTACGGTAAAGGCACGGTAGGCGGAGAGCAGGTTAAGCCGTACCGCGAAGAAGACCGCGTGGACCCGAACTCGATTACGGAGACCTTTGCCGCGGTCAAGCTCTCGATCAATACACCGCGCTGGAAGGGTGTGCCCTTTTATCTGCGCGCGGGCAAGCGCCTGGGCAAGCGCGTGACTGAAGTTGTCATAGAGTTCAAGCAGCCGGAAAAGCAGATTTTTGCCACGATGCCAAACGATCAGCCCAACCTGATGCGTATTCGTATTCAGCCGGAAGAGGGTATTTCCTTCATCTTCAGCAATAAGCTGCCCACGCCTGACACCACCATCGTCCCCGTCGCTGCAACCTTCAAATATCAAGACGCTTTCGGCAAGTACACCGCAAACGGCTACGAGCGGCTGCTGCTGGATGCCATGTTGGGCGATGCCACGCTGTTCTCGCACCGCGAAGCAGTGGAAGTGGCCTGGGCACTGTATACGCCCCTGCTTGAAAGCTGGGCGAAGAACGCGCCAAAGGATTTTCCTAATTATGAGAGCGGTACTTGGGGCCCGGCCTCAGCCGATGCCCTGCTTGCAACAGACAAGCACAGCTGGCACGCGGTATAGCGGTAGTCACCGAAAGGGAAGCAGTGTCGAAACGATTGGAAGTAACGTATCGCGTGTACGGAGATGCCAATGCCCTGGCGCATGCCGCGGCAGCACACTTTGCTGAGCGAATTGAGCAGGCAGTCAACAAGCGAGGACGCGCGCGCATCGCCATCTCTGGCGGTTCTACACCCAAGGCAGCCTTTGCCTTGCTTGCCGATCCCGGTCAGCCCTACGGCAAAACCATCGCCTGGGACAAGGTGGAGCTGTTCTGGGTTGACGAGCGTTCCGTCGGCCCGGACGACCCCGACTCCAATTACCGCATGACGAACGAAGCGTTGCTCAGCAAGGTGCCGCTTAGCCCCGAGCACATCCACCGCATCGAGGGCGAACTAGATGCGGAAGAGGCAGCAGCCAAGTACGAGTCGCTGATCCGCCGCGAGTTCCGCCTGGAGGGTGCCGAGGTGCCGCGTTTTGACGTGGTCTGGCTGGGTATGGGCGATGATGGGCACACTGCGTCGATCTTTCCTGATACGGAAGGTGTGCACGAACTGGGCCGCATTGTGTATGCCAACCATGTGCCGCAGAAGGATACTTGGCGTATCACGCTGACGTGGCCGGTCATCAATGAGGCACTCGACGTAGTGTTCCTAATCGGCGGCGCTGATAAAGCTGAACCGCTGGAGCGGGTTCTTTACGGCGAGTACAACCCGGTGGTCACGCCCTCCCAACTCATTCAACCCAAGAACGGTTCCCTGACGTTCCTTCTCGATGAGAAAGCTGCCGCAAAATTACCGAAACCCGGTGTGGACGGTAGCGGGCATGTGGAGCTGTCGCGATGATTCTGGCCGGGGATGTAGGCGGTACGAAAGTACATCTGGCGTTATATGAGTTTGAGGATGGCCGCTTGCGGCACGTCAACGACGAGCGATTTCCTGCACGGGAGTTTACGGGTCTCGAACAGGTTGTACAGGCTTTTTTCGAGAAAAACAACCATCCCCATATCGTCTCCGCCTGCTTCGGCGTGCCGGGCCCTGTGCGTAACGGGCGGCTTAAATTGACCAATCTGCCCTGGCTGCTCGACAGCCGCGAACTATCGCGCAACCTCAACATCGACCATGTTTTCCTCATCAACGACCTTGAGGCAAACGGCTACGGCATTCCGGAGCTGACTAAAGATCAGGTATTCACGTTGAGCCAGGGCGATCCAAGCGTGGTCGGCAACCGAGGCCTCGTTTCCGCAGGAACGGGCCTTGGCGAGGCGGTACTGATGTGGAACGGTAATGTGCATATCCCGGTTGCTTCTGAAGGCGGCCACTGCGACTTCGCGCCGCGCGACGGCATGGAAATTGCCTTGCTGCTGTACCTGCAAAAGCGGGTGGGCGGGCGCGTGAGCTACGAGCGTGTCGTCTCCGGGCTTGGGCTTACAAATGTCTATTCTTTTCTGCGTGACGACCAGGGCATGACAGAATCTCCCGAGTTGAAGGATCGCATGGAGCACGAAGACCCGAATGCTGTCATCGGCGAGCTTGGCGAGTCTGGCAAGGATGAGCTGTGTAAGCGCACCCTGGACATCTTCGTGAGTGTGTACGGTGCGGAAGCGGGAAATCTCGCGCTGAAGGTGCTGGCTACCGGCGGTATGTTCATCGGCGGCGGGATCGCACCCAAGATTCTCGACAAAATGCGCGATGGTGCCTTTATGCATGCGTTTACCGACAAAGGCCGCCTCAGTGACCTGCTGGTGCATACGCCGGTACACATCATCCTTGAAAGCCGCGCGGCGCTGATGGGTGCTGCGGCCTATGCCGAGGCGCGTGCGGCCGAGATCAGCGGGCAGTCCGTGCGCATGGCTTCCAGTCGCGCGGTATAACTCTGTTCTACGGAAAAGTTCACGCGCAGCATACATTACCTTCCATCAGGAGTTTCCCGGTTGTCTCTCTTTCGTTTGTTCTTCGGCTCGGCACTTGCGCTTGCTGTACCGCAACTTGCGCTGGCCCATGCAGTGCTTGTCCACTCCACGCCGCAGCGTGAGGAAGTCGTACATGCAAAGAACCTGCATGTGCAATTCCAGTTCAACTCGCGCATTGACGGGCCGCGCTGCACACTAGTTCTCGCAAAAACCGGAGGTCCGGCTCAGACTCTGCAATTGGCGAAGCAGACTGCTCCGGACGAGCTTGACGCAGACGCAACCGCCCTGGAGCCCGGCACCTACAGCTTACGCTGGCAGGCTCTAGCAAGTGACGGCCATATCACTCGCGGCGAAATTCCATTCAGCGTTAAGTAAAGAAGTGTCATACAACGAATACAAGGCTGGATCGTTCGCTATCATGAATCCGTGATCTGGCTGCTGAAAGACTTTGATTTTCTCAGCGTCCTGCTCCGCGCAGCGGCGTTATCGCTTGAAGCTCTAACTGTCGGCGGCTTGCTATTTCTGTTCCTCGTCGCGCTGCCGGGCGGTGCGAACCTCGCTCAGCTTCGCCAAACCCGGCGTGTAACTGCCCAGCTTGCGCTCATGCTTGCTTGCATACAGGGTTGCGCCACCGGTCTCTCGATTTCAATCCTGATGGAGAGCTCGGGCCTCCCGTTCTTTTCGCTCGTCAGTGCGTCTTTCTTTATCACCGGTACGGCCGAGATCACCGGTGCGATGCTGCTGGCATGGCTGTTAGCCCGAGGTTCTCGCAAAGCGTCGCTTGCGGTATGGATACCTGCCGCCGTCGTTGTATGCGCCTCCGTATTGCAAAGTCATGGAGCTTCGCGTCTCAGCAATCGCGCTTTGCTCATGTTTTTTACTGCCTTGCACCACCTGGGTACCGCAGGCTGGGTAGGCGGCATGCTGTTTCTGCTGCTGGCTCTACGCACAGGCACTAACCCTGTGAGCGCACAGCAACTGACGCGCCGCTACTCGGCCATGGCGTTGGTCAGTGTGCCGCTGCTGGTTCTCGCCGGAGTCGGCATGAGCTTCTTTTACGTAGGATCGCTCCCAGGCTTGTACGGGACTACTTACGGCCTCATGATCCTGGCCAAAACCTACCTGTTGCTGGCCATGCTGGGCCTGGGTGCGGGCAACTACCGGCTGTTACAGGCGGATGTGCCGCAGGAGAAAGGAGTCGAGGCTAGGGCTCCGGGAGGTTCGATGCTGCGCTTGCGTCGCTTCAGTGAGGCGGAGTTGGTACTGGGCATCACAGCCGTGCTGGCTGCCGCATCACTCACTTCGCAGCCGCCTGCGGTCGACCTGCAGCGGGACCGTTTAAGTCTCCCGGAAATTACCCGGCGCCTGCATTGGGAGACCCCGAGGATGACCAGTCCGGCTTTTTCTTCACTGACTGCGCCGCCGAGCCTGAGGACCATTATCGTAGATGGGCAGTACAGTGCAGGCGCTCAACCGGATGCCATGGATCGAGCCTGGTCCGAGTACAACCACCATTGGGCGGGCTTGATCGTGCTGCTTGCCGGGCTGCTGGCTTTTGCCGCGCGTGCGCTGCCGCCGGGCCGTGTGCAGAAGCTGTCACAAAACTGGCCGCTGCTATTTCTAGGTCTTGCCGCGTTCATCCTGCTGCGTGCCGACCCGGAAAACTGGCCGCTGGGGCCGCATTCCTTCTGGGCCAGCTTTGCCGCGCCTGATGTATTGCAACATCGCGCGTATGCGCTGCTCATCAGCTGCTTTGCCTTTTTCGAGTGGGCGGTGGCTACAGGCCGTCGGCGATCGCCGCGCGCGGCGTATGTGTTCCCGCTGCTGTGCGCAGCCGGCGGCGCAGCTCTGCTGACCCACTCGCATGGGCTGAGCAACATCAAGGACGAAATGCTGGCAGAGATGGCGCACACGCCTATCGCCCTGCTGGGAGCCACTGCCGGCTGCGGACGATGGCTGCAACTGCGTCTGCCCGGTACGCCCACTGCCCGCAGCGCAGGGCTGGTATGGCCGGTATGCCTTGCACTGGCAGGGCTGGTGCTGCTTGATTACCGAGAATCTTGATCCGCCCTGTAATACCTGATTGCATTTTTGCCCCAGGAGGATTATTTTCTAGCGCAGTCAACGGTATGCTTCCCAGCTATGCCTGCCTCATCTTCGTTCAAAAAGGTTCCTGCATGCGCCTGCACTTCCCCACTCTGGCTTTTGCCTTGCTTGCTGCCGCTCCCGCTGTGATCGCTCAGCGGCTGCCCGGCAACGTCATCCCGCAAGGGTACCGCCTCACTCTGGCACCAAACATCTCTGCCGCTACATTTACCGGGGATGAGACCATCAGCATCATCCTGGCTGCGCCATCCAACACAATCACATTGAACGCGGCTGAGATCACGTTCAATTCCGTCACCGCCGATGCACAGGGAACGATGCAGACCGCGCAGGTGAGCGAAGACAAGGGCAAGGAGCAGGTGACCTTCACCTTTCCCAACTCGCTGCCCGCAGGAGCGGCCACGCTCCACATCCGCTACGCCGGTATTTTGAACGGGCAGCTGCGCGGCTTCTACCTGTCCAAGACCGCGAAGCGCAACTACGCCGTAACGCAGTTTGAGCCGACCGATGCACGCCGTGCGTTTCCGTCGTTTGACGAGCCTGCGTACAAGGCAACTTTCGACGTAAGCCTGACTATAGACAAAGCCGACACAGCCATCTCGAACACCAATATCATCAGCGACACGCCTGCGCCGGACACGGGTAAGCACACGCTGCACTTCGCAACTACCCCCAAGATGTCAACGTACCTGGTGGCTTTCCTGGTAGGCGATTTTGTCTGTACCAAAGGCGAGGCGGACGGGGTGCCGATCCGCGCCTGCTCCACGCCCGACAAGCTCGCGCTGACGCCCTATGCGGTCGAAGCAGCCGAGTTCGTGCTGCATTACTACGACACCTACTTCGGCATCAAGTACCCCTTGCCCAAGCTCGACATGATCGCGATTCCGGACTTTGAAGCAGGCGCGATGGAGAACTTCGGTGCCATCACGTACCGCGAGACTGACTTCCTGATCGATGAAAAGCATGCATCGATAGAAGCCAAGGAACGTGTTGCCCAGGTAGTCGCGCACGAGATGGCGCACCAGTGGTTCGGGGACATGGTGACCATGCAGTGGTGGAACAACCTGTGGCTGAACGAGGGTTTTGCCTCCTGGATGGAGAACAAGCCTGTAGCCGCATGGCACCCGGAGTGGCACGTGCCGGAGCAGGAAGCCGCCGCGCTCGATAACACGCTGAACCTGGACGCGCAGGCCCAGACCCGGACGATCCGCGCAGAGGCAAATACGCCGGACGAGATCAATGAAATGTTCGACGGCATTACCTACCAGAAGGGCGGCGCGATCATCGGCATGATCGAGAGCTACCTGGGCGAAGAGCAGTTTCGCAAGGGCGTGCACAACTACCTGCAGGCGCACCTGTTTGCCAATGCCACGGCTGAAGACTTCTGGAATGCGCAAACCGCCGCCAGCGGAAAGCCGGTGGATCGCATCATGTCGAGTTTTGTGGCCGAACCCGGCGTACCGCTGCTGCAACTGGCTGCTCCTGCCGGAAAGACGATCGGCGCGAAGGAAACCCGCTTTTACCTGAGCCCGGACGCGCAAAAAGCCCATGCGAGTGATCCGGCGCAAACCTGGACCATACCGGTATGTTTCAAGGGTATGGCTGCCAATGCGGAGTGCCCCTTGCTGAGTGCGGCGCAAGGCCAGCTTGCCAGACCGTCTCATGGATTCTTGTTTGCCGATGCCCGAGCTAAAGGCTACTATCGCACCCAGTACCCGCCTGAGGTAGAGAAGCAGATCGTAGCTCAGATTGAAACCGGCTTGACGCCGAGCGAACGCATTGCCGTAGTAGGCGATACCTGGGCGCAGGTACGCGCGAGCAAGGGCAAGGTCGGCGACACACTGGACCTGGCGGAAGCGACCCGTGCCGACACCAGCGCCGAGGTGACGGCGACGGTGCTAAGCGACCTGCGCGCCATCGACTCCAGGGTGCTGGCAACGCTTGAGGAAAAGCAGCAGTTTGCAGCCTGGATCGTGCGTACTTACAAGCCGCAACTAGCGAAACTGGGCGCGCCTTTACCCGGGGAGCAGCCGGAGACTTCAGAGTTGCGCGCAGAATTGTTCTCGCTGGTGGGCGGCATCGGCAATGACCCGGCGACGATCGCCGAGGCTCGCAAACTGACCTTGCAGGCACTGCAGTCGCCCGACTCTGTCGATCCGTCGTTAGAGCGGCCTGCTTTCACCATTGCCGCGGAAAACGGCGACAGCACGCTTTTTGACCAGATGCAGAAGGCAGCCGAAACCGACCCTAACCCGCAACGGTCTGAAGGTGCGCTGGCTCTGCTCGCCTACTTCAAGGCCCCCGCCCTGACGGATCGTGCCATGGCTTACGCTGCCTCCGGCAAGGTAAAAAATCAGGACTCCCTTTTTATCTTTGCCGGTGCGCTCGGTAATCCGGACACCCACGATGAAGCCTGGAAGTACATCCAGGCAAACTGGCCTGCAGTCTCCGCGCAGCTTACCGAACTGAATGGAGGAGGCATTGTGAGGGCGGCAGGCTCTTTTTGTTCGGCTGAAAAGGCGCAGGAGGTCAAGGACTTTTACACAGCGCACCCGGTCCATGCCGCGGCACGTGCGTTGACTGCGGCGCAGACGCAGATTCACGATTGTCTGGAGTTTCGTGCAGCGCAGGAGGCGAATGTAAAAAGCTGGCTGGATGCGCATGGGCAGTAAAGCGCTTTTCAGCTGGAAGGAGTTTGTATCGGCGCATGCCGCTCGACATGCGCCCGGTACACACGCGCACAAGCTCGCAGCAACGGCTTGAGCGCGACCGACCCGGCACCCGGCTCCGCGAAGACGATCTCGCCCTCACGCTTTACCTGGGGACGAAAATACCAGCGAGCCAGCAGTGCCTGATGCGCGCCAATCTCCTGCTTACCGGTCGGTTGCCAAGCGGCTTCTAGCGCCTTGAGGGCATCGCGAAGCCGGCTGTCCGGTGTCGGCTGCACAGCCTGACCGGCAGCTTCAAGCGGAACGGCGGCAAGCGCGGCAGGGTGCGCAAACAATGAGCTCGACCCGGACTGTTCATTGGGAAGACGCATGCCGAGAATGGAAAATGGAACCGGCCCGGTAGCCTTCCCTCCCTGCACCAGATACAGCTCGACCCGGTCCGGCTCCACGCCGGGCTGCACCAACACTGCATGCTGGCTGCTAAGTGCCCGTGTGAGCTCCGCGGTAAGCGCCTCTACGGACTGCACCTTCTCGTAGCGGGCATGCACAGCCGCCGCCGCTTCAAAGTCGAGCGCCTCGCTGGCACTCTCGCGCTCCACAGCAAGCGCGTCCAGCAGGCTTTGTCCATTCGTTCTTAGAAATGCGTGCACAGCCGCCGCCTCTTCGCCGTAGCGTCGGTCAGAGCAGCCGCCGTAGCAGGGCGCCAGACATTTTTTCATCTCGGAATAAATACAGCCGGGAAACGCCGGGTCAGGGTCGAGATCTTGAAAGCAGTGCCGCAGCAGGTGCAAGTCCAGCACCTGCTCGGCGTACCGTTCGGCAGCATTGCGCGAGAGGAAAGGCCCGAACAGATCGTCTGCCGAGGAAAGCGCAATCGCGTTCGTGACCCATAAGCGGGGAAAGCGGTTGCGCATGCCCATCCGAATAAAATATGGCGCATGGAGGTGCATGCGCTTCTCGGCACGCTCACCAAAAGCTGCAACGGAAGCGCGATAGAGCAGCAGCTGCGCGCTGAACTCCGAAGCAGTTTCAACCCACAGGATGCGGCGCACCAGACCGGCAAGCTGCAGGCGTTTGCTTTGTGCCGGTGCAGGCGTCAGCAGCTTGGTGAGTCTTCGCCGCAGGTCGGCAGTCCGGTTCAGGTACGGTTCGCCGGTGCTTCCGCTCAGGGCAAAGACGGCAGGGCGCGAGGGCAGCTGCGTCAGCGCCGCCTCAGGTGCCTGCGGATCGAAGGCGATTTCATGCGGAAAGATAGGAGGCAGCAGGGAAGAGCTCACTAGGCAAAGCCTACTGGAGCTGTATGTATTTTGTCGTGTATTGCCGTCGGGGACAGTGCCATGCCCGGCAACGGGCCCGCAAAGAAACCGGCCTCGGTACCATGGCTGTTTCAGCTAAGCCCATGTCGGGCTGCTATGCAGGTTAGCTTACGTGACAATGCGTACATGCATCAGCACAGACACACGTACGCACTACAAAGGCAATCGGCTTAGTGCGGGGCCTAGTCTGCCGAGGCATGCATTGCCCTATATTGCACCGTTTCAACGTCAATCCGGTACAGCAACAGCGAAGGCTACTTTGTGGCTGGGGTGCTCGCTGTCTTCTTCTGCCCGATCGGTGACAACTTGGCCAGCCTGTACCCGGCCTTTTGCGCATCGGCTTCCGTCATGAACTTGCCTTGCTTGGTTTTGCCGTACATTGCGTCATCCTTGTGGTAAACCTTGGTATTTGCATTCGCCCAAACCATGCCCTTGGACTTCGCGTCTGCAATTTGTGCATCGCTCTGACTGCTAGCCGATGGTACGGCAGCCATGGTCTTAGCCTTGGCGCCGGCGACGGATTGTGAAGCTGTCTGACCTGCCTGAGCTGCTTGCGTAGAAGCGGCGGTTTGCGCGAAGCCTGCACCGGCGATCGCGCCGAATGTCAGACATAGTGTGATTACACGTAAAAATAAGCGCATATGAGATCTCGATTCTAGGTAAGTGGGCGGGATTGCCCGTGCGTAACTACACACGTAAGATACACGCAATGCAAGTACTCATTAGTCACCGGTAAGTCATCACACCTATAAACGGTCAAGAACCTGCGATCGTCAGCCCTTCCATCCGCAACGTAGGGCATGCTGTGCTCGATCGGAATTCAAGGTCATTGCCGATCGCGACGATGTTCTGAAACATGTCTTTGAGGTTGCCGGCGACCGTGATTTCCTGCACCGGGTAGGCTAATTCACCGTTCTCAATCCAGATGCCGGAGGCACCGCGCGAGTAGTCACCGGTGACCATGTTGACACCGCGGCCCAGGAACTCCGTCAGGTACAAGCCTTGCTGCACATCGCCGATGATCTGCTTCGGGGTTTGCGTGCCTGCCGGTAGAAAAAGATTATGAGTCCCGATGCCGGGATTGCCGGCAAGCCCGCGAGCGGCGCTACCGGTACTTGGCAGGCTCAGCTTGCGGCCGGTGTAGGTGTTCAGCAGCCATGAGCGCAGGATGCCGTTTTCAATAAGCACCGTACGCCGCGTGGGCAGGCCCTCGCCGTCAAAGTACCCGGAGCCGAACAGCCCTGGCAGCGTGCCGTCGTCGATCACTGTAACTGAAGACGCAGCTACTTGTTGCCCCATTTTTCCTGTAAGAAACGATGCCCCGCGATAGATGGCATCCCCGTTTGCCGCATCTGCCATGGCACCGATGATGGACCGTGCCATCTCCGGTGCGAACACCACCGGCACACGCTGCGTAGGCACGCGGCGGCCATCGAGGCGACGCAGGGTGCGTCGCGCCGCCTCCGCACCGACTGCCTCCGGAGACTCCAGCTTGGCAAGGGTGCGGGCGCTTGAACTCCATCCATCGCGCTGCATTTCTCCATTGGTACCGGTGGCAATGGGCGCGGCGGAGATGCCGCAGTACGATGAGCGGGATGCGCCCGTAAAGCCGCGTGAGTTGGCCAGCACCTTAAGTGAGGTAGCGGCTGAGAAACTGCCGCCGTCGCTGTTGCGAATGCGTGGATCTGCCGCAAGCGCGGCTGCCTCGACACGGCGGGCATATTCAATGCGCTCGCTGCCGGGCAGGGAATAAACGTCTTCATAATGGAGCGCAAGGTCACCCTCAAGCGTGCCGAACGCCGACGGCTCCGGCAGATCCTGTACCGGGTCGGGCGAACTGATGCGCGCCAGCGCCACGGCACCGGCAACAAGGTGCGCAATGCCGGAGGGGGTTAAATCGCTCGATGAAGTCGAGCCGACACGCCGGCCTTCATCGCCTGCGAGGAATACGCGCAACCCCACGCCGCGTGAGCCGGACTCCTTGAGCGACTCAAGCTCACCCATGCGGACGCTTGCTTCGAACTCGTCACCCTCGCGAATCACAACATCCGCGTCCGTCGCACCGGCTTGCAGGGCTTGCTTGACAATGGCTTCCGCTTGCCCGGCAAGGTCAGCGGCGAAAGCGGGGATGTGCATGGTTTTTAAGTTCTGGACTGGCAAGGCGGGCTCCTGCTTCTATCCTAACCGCGCACAAGTGAGCCTCACCGCCGTTGGAGCAGCAGCGGCACCCCGTTCTTTGGGCGGAGATTGATCGAGGCGCGCATGGGAAGCGTCTCCGAAGCGCCGGGCAGGGGCGCAAGCCGCCAATCGCGCAGAATCGTTGCCAGTGCGAGCACGCCCTCCATCCATGCAAGGCTCTCGCCGATGCACTGGCGGGAACCGCCCCCAAATGGAAAGTAGGCAAACTTTGGGCGGCCGGACTTCTCCTCCTCGGCAAAGCGCAGCGGATTGAAGCGTTCCGGTTCCCGCCAGAAGCGCGGATCGCGATGCACCACGATCTGCGGCGCAAGCAGCATAGCCCCCGGCTCAATCGTGAAGCCGTGAAATTCATATGGCTCCGGGCCGCAACTGCGCCCCAGTACCCACACAGTCGGCAGCAGTCGCATGGACTCGGCAAAGACCATATAGGTGTGGCGCAAGCTGGGATAGTCAGCCGCGCCCGCCTGCCGCGAACCCAGCACGTTCACGGCTTCCCGATGTGCTTCTTCCTGAGCCTCGGGGTGCTTGGCTAGCAGCCACAGGGTGAAGCTAAGCGCATTCGCTGTGGTTTCATGTCCGGCCAGTACCACGGTCAGGCACTCATCGCGTACCTGTTTGTCATCCATTCGGCGGTCACCGTTCGCGGCTTCGGCATCCCCCTCTGTGTCTTCCGATGCCATTAGCATCGAGAGCAGGTCGCCCCGATCGCCCGGCGACTTGCGCCGTTCCGCAATCATGCCGTACAAAATTGCGTCCAAGTCCTCTATACCCCGGCGAATCCGCTTTGCAGGGCCGAAAGGAATCTTTTGTAACTGCTCGAGCAAGCCTAGAGGAATCCAAGCCGGCGGTGGGGTGACCATGAAGGCGCTTACCGCGGCGGCAATCTTTTTGGCCTCCCTTTCCGCGTCAATGTCGAACAGGCATTTGCCCACGATGCGCAGCGCAAGCAGCAGCATCTGTGGATGTACATCAAGCTCTCCCGGCTGCCAGCGCCCTGTTACCTCCCTCGCGTATCGGCCGATAATCTCACCATAAGCAGCAATGCGCTGACGGTGAAAGGCAGGTGCAGCCAGGCGACGCTGGCGCATGTGCAAGGGTTCCTCGCTGGTCAGCAGTCCATCGCCAAGCACCGCGCGCGCCCGCTGCATGGTCAGTACGCGGCGGTTTTGCCGCTCGTGAATCACCATAACTTCCTGGATCAGGGCCGGATGGTTGAACTGGTACACATGGCCTTCCGGCCCGCGCAAATGCACCATGTCTCCGTAGAGTCGAGCATTCTCGGTCATGTACTCGACGGGCCCCTGCCGGAAGGCTTTACCGCTGAGCAGGCGTGCCGATATGCGCGGCCCATTCGGATATCGTGCGCCGGGCTTTGATTGGATGTTAGGGCTTACGTTCTCGAGTACTGCATTCATGCGCCTATGGTATGTGCTGCCGAGCTGCTGTGTCTCTTGCAAACTTGTCTGCTCACATAGCGGCTCGCTACCCTACTGCAAAGCGGATGGTTTTTGCATAGCACGATACTCTAGGAGCCAATCCATTATCCAAATTAGCGCCATCAGGATGCTGAAAGATAGCGTTGCGATTTTTGGTTAACAGCAATTACAGCGAAACATAAACTAATCAATCAAAGACACCCAGTAGTAAGATATTTTTGTTCAGGATTGCTCGCCTTTACCTTTAGTTATAAAAAGATGGAAGTCAAAATTGCAGCATTTAAATCCCAGCAGAAGTTGCCGTTTACAAAGCGTATTATGATCCAATTCGCGAAATGATCCATCTTATACTCCTATTCCAACTTATTACAGAACTGATAATTAGGCATTGTTCAATACCAATTTCTAAAGGTTACTTGCCGGTACCGCCGACCGTCATCCGGTCGAGCTTGATTGTCGGCATGCCGACCCCGACCGGAACCCATTGCCCCTGCTTACCGCAATTGCCGACGCCTTCATCCAGCGCAAGGTCGTGGCCGACCATAGAGACATACTTCAGCGCCTCCGGACCGTTACCGATCAGGGTCGCATCGCGCACCGGGGACGTAATCTGTCCATCCTCAATCAGATAAGCTTCAGAGGCCGAGAAGACAAACTTGCCGCTCGTGATATCGACTGAGCCGCCGCCGAAATTCACCGCGTACAAACCTTTTTTCACGCTCCGGATGATGTCTTCAGGCTCATCCTGCCCGGCCAGCATATACGTGTTGGTCATGCGCGGCATGGGCATCTGCTGGTAGCTCTCACGGCGACCGTTACCGGTGTTGGCAGTGCCCATCAGCTTCGCGCTTAGCTTGTCGTTCATATAGCCGCGCAGGATGCCGTTTTCAATCAGTACATTCTCGCGCGAATCGGCTCCTTCGTCATCGACATGGATGGAGCCGCGGCGTGAGGGAATTGTTCCATTGTCGACGACCGTGACCTTGTCACTGCCGACCCGCTGACCGATCATGCCGGAGAATGCTGAGGTTTTTTTGCGGTTGAAGTCTGCCTCCAGGCCATGTCCCACTGCCTCATGCAGCAGTACGCCGGGCCAGCCCGGTCCCAGCACTACTTCCATGTCCCCGGCGGGCGCCGCTACGGCGGTCAGCTGCAGCAGCGCCTGCCGGGCGGCTTCACGCGCGAAATACTCAGGCGACCTGGCTCCATCAAAGTAGTCGATCTCAACCCTGCCGCCGCCGCCGGCGGTGCCGCGCGCGGTCTTTTCGCCGTCACGGGCCAGTACCGAGACATTCAAGCGCAGCAACGGCTGCACATCGCTTGAGTAGGTTCCATCGGACGCCGCGACCAGGATGCGCCGCACCTCATCGCCGTAGCCTGCGCGAACTTCCGTGATGCGCGGGTCGGCGGCACGGGCAGCTTTATCGGCACGCATGACAAGGGCCAGCTTGGCGCTCAATTCCGGATCGAGCTCGGCAGCCGGCGCTGGATACAGGCGCGCGCGCGCGGGCTCCGTCAGCGGCTTGGGACCTAACCCGACCACGGACTGCTTGGCCGGGCCGCTCGCAATGAGCGCGGCAGTACGCGCGGCACGCAGCAGGCGGTCCGGGGAAAGCTCATCGGTATAGGCGTAGCCGGTGCGTTCGCCCGCCAATACGCGGATGCCGCAGCCTGCGCTTACGCCTTGTGAGGCAGACTTGACCAGCGACTCATCGACGCCGAGCGAGGTGGAGGCGACCGATTCAAAGTAAAGTTCAGCATACTCGCCGCCGGCGGAAAGGGCTTCGCCGAGGCAGCGCTCCATGAGAGCGTCTGTGATGCCAAATCTTGTGCTGAAAAATGCGTCTTGTGCTTGCTGGGGAACTGACATTGGTATGGGCATCTCGTGATTTGGATGGGTTACGGCAGCTTTCTGATTCTAGGCTACAAGCCGGTGAAGTGACGGATGTGCAACAAGTGACTCTTGGCTTACTCCCGTTACATTTTTCACA
>CAXSHS010000060.1:0-17058 GCA_964237325.1 uncultured Acidobacteriaceae bacterium
AAGGGCCGAAGCGGAAGGTGGTGTCGAAGCCCGACTCACGCATGGCGCGGTCATTTTCGTAGAAGGCGCGGGTTAACCAGTACGGCCCAAGGTGCGCGTGTGCGCATACTTCAGACTTCTTGAAGTCGCAGCTTTGCGTGCGTAGCTTTTCGACATCTTCAAGGGTGCTTGGCGGCCCTTCTCCCAAAATAGTGCCATTGCCCTTATAAAAGGCAGAGTGTGTGCCTGCCCAATCGACCAAATCATCTGTCTTCACATCAGGGTGATCCAGCAGCCACCGAATCACATCCGGAAAGTATGTGCTCGCATCCGCCATCTCCGGCACAGGTCCCTCACCCAGGTCGTGGTAGCGAGCTAGTCCCGTCTCACCGGCAGCATGCTCAGGCGTCTGCCACAACGCATGATCCTTCACCGCATACCCGTAGGCCCCCGCGAGCCATGCATCTTTGCGTGCTGCAACCGGCTCTGCGTCGTACACCAGCCGGATCATGGACGAAAGCAGGGGCGGCTGCGAGCGCGTCAGAAAATATGTGCGGTTCGCATTCAGCAGGTTGCCGTAATGCTCAATCTCAAAAAAGAAGTTTTCAACCATGCCGCGCGCCGGCTCCGGATGACGGTCGCGCTCCAGACCCAGCAGGATGAAGTAGCTATCCCAGCCGTATTGCTCGTTGAACCGGCCGCCGGGCACTACATACGGGTGCGGCAAGTACAGCAGCCCCGGCGTGTGGATGTCTTCAGGCCTGAGCGCGCCGGGCCGGTCGATGCGTTTGGGAAGCTGCTCGACATGAACACCGCAGGCGCTCCGCAGCAAGTGCACCTCGGGCGGCTCAGCGAGCTCCCGCGGCAGGTATAGAACAGGCGTGGTCTTTGTCTTGGGATCAACCAGTGACCCGCAATCAGTCATGGACCGCTGCAGCTGCGTCCACGATGCATGGATGTAGTCGTCAATGGAGGACGCCGGTGTGCCCTGCGCACATGCCTCCAATACAGCACCGCAGAGCAGCAGGGCGGGCACGAGGCAGTACCGGCCTGTAGAAAATTTCTTCATGCGTTCAACCAGAGTAACCTCCATGCTTACCAACAGTAACCCAACCCAGACAAGCTGAGACTAGCCTAGACGCACCCCGGCTCGCTCGTATACTGACACTGTATGCACCTCGACCGCATTCTCGCCCGAACCCGCCAAACCGTGGCTGAGCGCAAACTCGTCACCGGCGTTGCAGAGCTCCAGGCCATGGCTGCCCTGCACGAGCCGCGCGGCTTTGCCCGCACCCTGCGCCGCAAGGCTCTTGACGGCCCTGCCATCCTGGCCGAGATCAAGAAAGCGTCACCATCCAAAGGTCTCATCCGGCCCGACTTCGACCCCTGGACCCTGGCTCGACAGCTGCGCGGCGGCGGTGCCGCGGCTCTCTCCGTGCTCACCGACGAGCCGTTCTTCGAGGGCAGCCTCGCTTACCTTGAGCAGGCCTCAGATGCGAGTCAGCTGCCTTGCCTCCGCAAAGACTTCATCGTGGACAGCTACCAGATTGTGGAGGCGCGCGCACATCGCGCCGATGCCATCCTGCTGATTACCGCCGCGCTTACCGATGCGGAACTGGAGCAGTTTACGGCGGAAGCCCACGCGCTCGAGCTTGACGTACTATGCGAGGTCCACACGGCGGAAGAACTGGAGCGCGTGCGCGATCTGGGCTGCGATGCCTACGGGGTCAACAACCGCGACCTCGTTACATTTGAAGTTGATCTCGATATCTCGATAGAACTCGCCCGCGACCTGCCCGCAGGCGCGGTACACATTGCCGAAAGCGGCATCCGCTCCCGGTCTGACATCGACTACCTGCGCGAAGCAGGCTTCCATGCCTTTCTCATCGGCGAGTCGCTGATGCGCCAGCCCGACCCCGGCGCGGCACTTGCCGGGTGGCTACAGCCTGCGTTTGCCGGGCTGCAAAACGGACCGCAAACGGGGTCAAGGTAGCCGCGCATGTGGGTCAAAATTTGCGGCAATACCACCCTCCCGGATGCTCAGCTCGCCGTGGATGCCGGTGCCAATGCTCTCGGCTTTGTGTTTGCCCCGAGCCCGCGCCGGGTTACGCCGGCCCAGGCGGCTGCCATTACCGCGCGCCTGCCGCAGGCAGTGGAGCGGTATGGCGTGTTTGTCGATGCGTCATTTGACGAGATCGTCGCAACCATTGGGGAAGGCGGGCTGACCGGTGTGCAACTGCACTCCTTCAAGGACGCCGAGCTACCCGCGCGCCTGCGCGCGCACTTCAATGGGATTCCTAACCGTAAGCGGCTCGGACTATTGCAGGTACTCCATTTTTCCGATAACGGGACGATCTTCGACACGCAACTGAAACAGCTACAGAAAGACCACTCCATTGATGCGGTACTGGTTGACTCGCGTACAGCCGCAGCGCAAGGCGGCACCGGCTCGCGCTTCGACTGGGTACGGGCCGGCGGGTCCTTCCTGAAAGCGGCACCGCACTTGCGCATTATCGTTGCGGGCGGCCTCGCGCCGGGCAATGTCGCCGAAGCTATTGCGACCATGCGTCCCTGGGGCGTAGACGTAGTAACCGGAGTAGAGACAGCGCCGGGCCGCAAGGACCCTGAAAAGGTGCGCGCATTTGTAAGCCGCGCCCGCGCTACGGCACGCGCCCTGGCTACGACGGCTGTTGCCCGAGCGTAGGCGTGCTATGCTCCGCGGTATCCCGTCTGGAAGGTGCTCCCGTGATCCGCATCCTGCTTGCATGTGCCCTTAGCCTTTCATCTGCCGCACACGCCGCACCTCCCATCGCGCACAGCACCGGCACGGTGCATACTGAGCAGGTTGACCTCGGTTATGAGACTTTCGGCACCCGCAGCAAGGCTTTGTCTGTAATTGCGATCAATGGCGGCCCCGGCTTGCCTCATACCTATATGCTGCAAAACGATATGTGGCAGAAAGTCGCCGCCAAGCATTTCGTCGTCTTCTATGACCAGCGCGGAACCGGTGCTTCGAAGCGAGTCCAACCGGGCGCAGCGCAGACGATGGACGCCCAGGTAGCTGACATGGAAGCCGTTCGCGCCAAACTCGGCCTCGACAAAGCCGTCATCGTGGGTGATTCCTACGGCGGCCTGCTTGCCATGGCATATGCCGCTGCGCATCCTGAGCATGTAGCCAAACTGGTCCTGTCCGACTCTGCCGCGCCTTCTTCAAAGAGCATGGTGCACCTGCTGCCGCAGACCTTTCCCGACATTGAAGAGGCGGATGCGGCGGAAGAGAAAAAGCTTGGCGAAACGACCGACGCCGCAGCCCAGGCCGGCCTGCGCAACCACTTCCGCATGATCTTCTACTCGCCTGCGAAACGCGATGCTTACATGGCCCACATGGGCAGCCTCGGCTATGAGCCGCAGGTAGCTGAAGCTGTATCGAAAGCCACGGAAACTCTCGACCTGACGCCCAGGCTGGCAGAGTTCCACTTTCCCACGCTGGTGATTTCAGGACGCTATGACATGAACGTCGCGCCGCTAACCGCCTGGAACATGGCACATGCCATTCCGAGGGCGACCATCGTGTTTTTCGAGCAGAGCGGCCATCTGCCCTCCTATGAGGAGCCCGAGCGGTACCGTGCGGTTCTGGAACAATTCCTAGACCGGCCGTAAAGCCTGCATTCACACGTGCTTCAAACCGGTTTGCTAGCCTATCTGTATGGACTCGACACTGTTTGCAGCCTCTGTCTCACGCCGCCGCTTTCTTCGCCAGAGCTTTGCCTGGAGCGCCATGGCCGCCATGCCGACCCTGCCCGGCCTGGCAGCGAAAGGTACCGACCCGCACGCCGCCCACGCGCTCGTGATCGGCGACTGGGGCTACGTCGATAAGCCGTCGCACGATGACTCCAACCCCGCAAACACCCACCAGGCGCAGAGCCAGGTAGCACGCGGCATGCGGCAGTACACGCAGGCTGCCGGTTTGAAGCCGGAAGCGCTGCTGATGCTGGGTGACAGCTGGTACGGCGACCTCCCCGGAGGGGTTGCATCACCGCGCTGGATGGAAGGTTTTGAGCAGATGTACCCAGCGGACGTCTTTCCGGGACCGGCATACACCATGCTCGGCAACCACGACTATCAAACCATGCCGCCCGAGGTGAACAAGGTCGAGGCCGAGATGGCTTACGCGAAGCAGGGTCGAGGCATGGACGGTAAGCCGACCCGCTGGACGTTGCCTGCGCGTTATTACACCTTCGACTTTCCCACCCAGCAGCCGCTTATTCACTTCATCGTGCTTGACAGCAACATGGGCAAGGCGGACGGCAGTACACCGCATGCTCCCAACTTCCTGATGACGCCCGCGCAGCATGCGGAGCAGCTGCACTGGTTTGAAGCCCAGTTGCAGAAGCCCCGCACCGCGCCGTTTCTAGCTGTGCTGGGCCACCACCCGGTCTACTCAAACGGCCCGCACGGCGACCATCCGGTACTGGTGCGCGACTGGGACCCGTTGTTCCAGAAGTATAAGGTCGATCTCTACATGGCAGGCCATGACCACGATCTGCAACACCTGGAGTTTGCCGGGCACCCGACAACCCATTTTCTCTCAGGCGGCGGCGGGGCGGACCTGTACGTGCTCAAGATCGATGGGCTGGAGCGCGGTCCGTATGCGCAGGAGGTTCACGGCTTTAGCCACCTTTCTGTGACGCGCAAGGCATTGGAACTGCGCCACCTGGACGCCGACGGGCGGCTGCTCTACGGCATCTCGAAAACACCGGAGGGGAAAGTTTCACTCCTCGGTGCGTAGTTTCGGATCGGTTCAGCTTGCTGGACTACTCGGATTCGAGTTACCGTGTACTCTAAATAGAAAGGCTGTGCCATGTCTGCAATGCTCACCCCACCCGCAATGGCTGAAAGTTCCATTGCCGGATACACGTTTGACTCGGCTCCGAACCTCGGCAGCATTACGGAACGGGAACGCCTGAGCGCCAGCGCATTGCGCGGCTTCTTCAACATCACAACAAAGTGGGGTCTGACTGAGGCGCAAAAACGCGATCTCCTGGGCGGCATGTCCACCTCCACTTTCCATGCTTGGCGCACCAAGCCGGGGGCACATCGGCTCAGCCAGGACGTGCTAACGCGCATCTCGATTGTCATCGGCATTTACAAAACGCTGCACATTTACTTCGGCGCGCAATGGGCCGACCGCTGGGTGACGCTCAGCAACCGGGGCTCACTGTTCATGGGCCAGGCACCGATTGCGTACATGACGCGGCAGGGACAGCCCGGTATGCTAGACGTGCGCAGGATGCTCGATGCCGCGCGCGGCGGGCGCTAGCCGTTTCATTATTTTACCGTCGCTTTCAAATTCATTTGAAGTTGAGTGTCACTCTGAGTGCAGCGAAGAACCTGCTATTGCGCGGAGGCACAAACCTGAGCCTCGCAACCTGACTGATGCAATCTGAACCATGCGACATACTGCTAAATCGTCCGCCAGTGCTGCAACCGGCCTGCCGCCGCTACGCTTCTTCTCGCGCGAAGGTTTGCACCGGCTTATCCCCTCGCTCTTCAACGACCAGGGAAGTGTACTAAGCGAGATAGCCGACGATGAAGTGATGCTCGCCGACCTCATCTTGCTTGACGGCGCAACGAACGACCGCATCCGCGGCGAGCACTCCGGCCTCCCCGGTATCAGCCCGTATGAGCTGGTCTACGGCATCCCGAACGCGCACATCGTCAATGCGGCTTTCACACACGCCGGCCCGGAGGGATCGCGGTTCAGCGATGCTGCTCGCGGCGCTTGGTACTGCGCCGATACGCTCGATACTTCCGTCGCCGAAGTCGCGTTTCACAAAGCAAGGCGGCTCGGAGAGATCATCGTGCCCGGCCTACCCGGCGAACGCCCGGACCGGGATAGCTCGATGTACGATGACTGGCTGGCCGATCTGCGGACGGAGCTACACGTACTCGAACCTGCTTCGAAGTTCAGCGAGTACCTGCGACCTGAACCGGTACCTGCCTGCTATGCGCCCTCGCAGCGGCTGGCGCGTGAGTTGCTGCTCGGGCGATCAAATGGGGTGCTGTACCCGAGTGTTCGGCGGCCTGGGAGTGAGTGCGTCGCTTGTTTTCGGCCTGCATTGGTGTACGGCGTGCGGCGAGGTGTAAGGGTGGAGTTGGTGCTGACTGCTAGTGAGAGTGGGTATACAACGGAAACACGGCATATAACATGTTGAGCAGCAATCTTAGGAAAATCAGCTGTCGTAACAAGCGGAGGGATGCAACGAGTACAGCCCTCCGCCGTTATGACTTAATGTAGGGACGGCTGAGGGAAGGATTCCCAGGGTCGTTTTGGAACGGCCGCAGTCAGTCGTCTCTTTGACTGTAACGCTAATAGGGGATCTGCCAACTTCCGCAGCGTAGAGACTATTACATCGGTCATTTAGATCTTTCAGCCTAAGATCTTGCTTCTGCCGGTAGCGTTGCTGAATGTACATAACAACATCGCACAGTTGAATATGCGAAGAATCATGGGAAGGCATGAAGTGGATTACATCAATAAGTGTAGAAAATCTACACTGGGTCCATAAGGAGCACCATGTTCTCGATAATGCAGCAAAGCTTTTCTGGAAAGCTCTTTATGCGACCAGCTACAGTCATCCGCAACCAAAACTGCAAGTTGATTTTGTTGTTTCGCTACACGCGCAATTCGTTCCAGACATAACCATAATGTGAGCGAGTGCGGATGCTCCGGCTTGGCGTAGCACTTTCTAAGCAGCTTCTTCTTATCGCAACCGCCGGCAACCATCTTTACATCATTCTGCTCAATAACATCCAAACACCGACTCAAAATGGAGAGCCGATCATCCATAGAGACCTTCCGCCATCCTTTGCTACCCTGCAGAATTTCTTTGCCGTGCAACTCGCACGATTGATCCGCAGGAAAGCAATGTTGCCGTGCAAAAGAAACTACTTCTTGAACGCACGTTTTCGTTGCAGACCAAACATTCTCAGGAACTAATAATGCACCTACGTGATGAAAAGGCTGAGAAGCATCGCTAAGATCAGTTCCAGTATTCCCAGATTCGTCAAGATAGGCGCAAATCATGCTGCCGGAGTCTACCTCGAATTTGGTTATCTTGCTAGTGGGCCTTTGCTCGTTGAGCAAACCCATCCCGCAGCGTACCCTAGACAAACGCGAGGGCACTGATGAGCACTGCTGTAGAAATCCCCATTCTAAACGAGAAGAAGACCGTTTCCGCCAACATCCCTGGACGTTTCGGCGTATACGGCGGCCGGTACGTGCCGGAAACGCTGATGGCTGCACTTGAAGAGCTTGAAGCTGCCTATGCCGTCGCGCAGGCAGATCCTGCCTTCCACGCCGAGCTGGATGAACTGCTACAGAACTACGCCGGGCGCCCCACGCCGCTCTACTTCGCCAAGCGCATGACCGAGGAGCTCGGCGGCGCGCGCATCTACCTCAAACGCGAAGACTTGCTCCATACCGGCGCGCACAAAATCAATAACTGCCTGGGCCAGGGCCTGCTGGCCCGGCGCATGGGCAAGCGGCGCATCATCGCCGAGACCGGCGCGGGCCAGCACGGGGTCGCCACCGCGACCGTCTGCGCGCTCTTCGGCATGGAGTGCGTGATCTACATGGGTGAGGAGGACATGCGCCGGCAGGAGCTGAACGTGTACCGCATGCGTCTGCTGGGTGCCGAGGTGCGCACCGTGACAGCCGGGCAAAAAACCCTCAAGGACGCCATCAACGAGGCCATGCGCGACTGGGTCACGAACGTACGCACCACGCACTACCTGTTGGGCTCAGTGCTAGGCGCGCACCCGTACCCGACGATGGTGCGCGACTTTCATAAAGTAATCGGCAAGGAGGCGCGTCGGCAGATGCTGGAGCGTGAGGGTCGGCTGCCGTCGGCGATCGTCGCCTGCGTCGGTGGCGGATCGAATGCCATCGGTGCGTTCTACGACTTCATCAAAGATATAAATGTCCGGCTCATCGGTGTTGAAGGCGGGGGGCGCGGCAATGGATTAGGCGAGCACGCGGCACGCTTCCTGCCGGGTGGGGGCGGCGGCAAGCCCGGCGTGTTGCAGGGCACCTACTCCTATGTGTTGCAGGATGCAGCCGGCCAGACTGTGCCCACGCACTCGGTCTCAGCCGGGCTCGACTACCCTTCGATCGGCCCGGAACATGCCATGCTGAATGACGCAGGCCGCGCGGAGTACGTAAGCTGTTCTGACGCGGATGCACTTAAAGCTACTGTCGCTCTGTCGAGGACAGAGGGTATCATCCCCGCGCTTGAGACGGCGCATGCCGTGGCGGAAGCCATGCGCATCGCGCCCACGATGAGCCGCCAAGACATTCTGCTCATCAACCTTTCCGGTCGTGGTGACAAGGATCTCGGCATCCTGACGCGCGAATTGAAGCTACAGGGAGCCTGAGCGACGATGCCGATTGCGTTCAATAACAAGCCGGGTATTGTCGCGTACCTCACCATCGGCGACCCTGACCTCCCCACCAGCCGCGCCATCGCTTTGGCGGCGATCGATGCCGGTGCCGACGTGCTGGAGCTGGGCGTTCCATTCTCTGACCCTGTCGCTGACGGAATAGTCATCCAGCGAGCCAGCGAGCGCGCAGTCGCACGCGGTACTCGCCTAGCCGACGTACTGGCGCTGGCCCGCGAGTTGCGCGCCGAAAGGCCGCAAGCCGGCCTGATCGTCTTCTCCTACCTCAATCCGGTCCTGCAATACGGTATGGAGCGGTTCTGTGCCGATGCCGCCGAGGCGGGCCTGGACGGCGCGCTGCTAACCGACATGATCGTGGAAGAAGGGGGCGAGTACCTGCGGCTTATGAAGCAGTACGGCCTCGCGCCTATTTTTCTGGCTGCGCCTACCAGCCCGGACGTCCGTCTGCAGCGGATCGCCGAGGTCTCGCGCGGCTTTATCTACGCCATCTCGCGGGTAGGCATAACGGGCGCGCAGCAGTCCATGACCGGCGACGGTGAGCAGCTCGTGGCACGGCTGCGGCGCTATACCAACCTTCCCATCGCGGTGGGCTTCGGCATCTCAAATGCCGAGCAGGTGGAGCAGGTGGGGCGGTTCGCCGATGCCGCTGTGATCGGCTCGGCACTGGTGTCGCTCATTGAGGCGAGCAGCCGCGAAATTGCGCCCCGGGCCATTGCGCGATTTATCGGGGGCCTGCGCCCCGCGCCGGTCCGCTCCTAAGCCCGCCCCTAGTGCGAAGTAGTACATCCCTTCACAACCGTGTGAGGAACTGATGGATATTGAAACCATGCGCCTCAGGATCGACGAGCTCGACCGGCAGATTGTCGAACTGATTTCAGAGCGTGCGCGCGCCGCGCAAGTGATCGGCCGGTTGAAAAAATCGAGCACCCTGCCCGTGTACGAGCCCAATCGTGAAGCCGTTATCTTTAAGAACGTGCGCGCCGCCAACAAAGGCCCGCTGCCCGACATTGAACTGACCCACATCTACGAGCGGCTCATCGACGTGATGCGGGCGCTACAGCAGGATGAACTCGCCTCAGAGCGGGTAAAAGAGCGGGCCGAAGCCGCACGCGAGCAAGAAGGGGAAGGCAAGCGATGATTGTTGCCATGCAGGAGGGCGCAACCGCGCTCCAGGTCGAGCATGTTGTGGAGCGGCTGGTAGAAGACGGCTTCAAGGTACATCGCACTACCGGTGTAACGCAGACGATTCTGGCCGGGGTCGGTCGTCCGGATGCATTCGACGTGAAGGAGTATGAGGTGCTTGACGGCGTTGCGGAGGCATACCGCATCTCATCACCCTACAAGCTCGCCGGGCGCAGCTTTCGCCCCGAGGGCACCGTCATTCGCTTTCCCAATGGCGTCACAGTCGGCGGGGAGGAAGTCGTCATCATGGCCGGCCCTTGCGCGGTTGAAAGCCGCGAGCAACTGTTCACTGCCGCGGCGCAGGTCAAGCATGCCGGCGGGCAGTTTCTGCGCGGCGGCGCGTTCAAGCCGCGCTCCTCACCATATTCCTTTCAGGGCATGGGTCTTGACGGCCTCAAGCTGCTGCGCGAGGCAGGCGACGCGACCGGGCTGCTCATCATTACCGAGGTAATGGAGATCTCGCAGATTGAGATGATGCTCCCCTACATAGATTGCTTCCAAGTAGGTGCGCGCAATATGCAGAACTTCAACCTGCTGCGCGAGCTGGGCCACACCCGCAAGCCGGTGCTGCTCAAGCGTGGACCGGCTGCGTCGATCGAGGAGCTCCTGTTGTCGAGCGAGTACATACTTTCAGGCGGCAACTACGATGTCATGTTGTGCGAGCGCGGCATCCGAACATTTGAGACGTACACGCGCAACACCATGGATATTTCGGCGATCCCGGTGGTCAAGAAACTGTCGCACTTGCCTATGATTGCCGATCCTTCGCACGGCTGCGGGCGGCGCGACCTGGTACCGGCCATGGCACGGGCTTCGCTTGCCGCTGGTGCCGACGGATTGATTATTGAAGTCCACCCCAACCCGGAGAAGGCAGTCTCCGATGGAGCGCAAACGCTCTACCCCGAGCAGCTCGAAGCACTTATGGTGCAGCTCAAGGCCATCGCGCCTGCTCTGGGGCGCAGCATCGCAAACTAAAAGCAAGCCAAGGAGTGCCATGTCAGAGGAGCTCACGCAGGTAAATTCTCAGACGGTCGGTCGTGAGCGCGAGATGCGGCGCGTCGCCATCTTCGGCACCGGGCTTATCGGAGCTTCTATCGGTCTGGCGCTGCGCAAGGCAGGTTTTACAGGCGCGATCCTGGGTTGGGACCCGGAGCCGAATATGCTGGCGCAAGCGCGTGCCATGGGCGCAGTGGACCCGGTAGTCGCAGGCGATGCGAATGACGATCCGTTTGTGTGTGCGCTCGCAGCCAATGTCATTGTGCTGGCCGGGCCTGTATTTACAGTAGCGCAATGGCTGGAGCAGCTAGCATCGGTGCTGTCGCCCTCGCAACTGGTGACGGATGTGGGGAGTGTGAAAGGCTTTCTGGTAGAGCAGGCGGGCTCGCTCTACAACGGTGAGAATCAGCCGGGCTGGCTCCCTGGTCACCCCATGGTAGGTAAGGAGCACAGCGGCGCTGCCTATGCGGAAGGAGGGCTATTTGCCGGCAGTACCTGGCTGTTTACCGGCGCGTCCCCTGAGTCCACTACGCTGTCGACTCACCCGTATGTGGGGGAGTGGCAGCACTGGGTTCAGAGTTTCGGTGCGCGCGCCGTCACACTTACCCCGGAACGCCACGACGTATTGTGCGCCTCGGTAAGCCACCTGCCCCAGATGATGGCCTCAGCGCTTGCGGCAATGCTGCAAAGCCGGTTCGGCGAAGATGCGAAGCAGGATGGTGCGTTGCATGGCATCGGCGGCAGAGCTTTGCGTGAGATGACGCGGCTGGGTGCGAGCCCGTACTCCATGTGGCGCGACATTGCTATGACCAACGAGCGCGCTATTGCCGCAGCCTTGCTGGCCATGGAGCAGGAGTTGGCGCACTTGCGCGAAAACCTGCGTACGCCGGAGCTGCGCACGCTGTTTGAGCAGGCAAATGCATTCCGGGCGACGCTGACTGATGCTGAAGGCGGTAAAGCGTAGCTGGTACAGGCAGCCCGTGCAGAGTTACTATGGGCCGCATGCGTCTGCTTCCCGCTTTACTTCTTTGCTGCATGTGCTGCACGGTATTGCCGCCTTCAGGGCTTATCGCCCAGACCCTGCCTGCGCCTGTTGTTCTCGGTGCGGCCGGTCGGCGCCCGGCTGTCGATCTTGACGGACCATGGCATTACCTTGTCGACCCATACCGCAATGGCTTTGACACGTTTCAGAAGGAGCTTGACGCTCCCAATCCGCAAGGCTTTATCGCCAACCGGACGCCGGATCCGCGCGGCCCGGTGCAGGAGTATGACTGGCCCAGGGAGCCGACGCTGACCGTACCCGGCGACTGGAACTCGCAGCGGCCGCAGCTGTTGTATTACGAGGGTATGCTCTGGTACCAGCGAACATTTACCTACCACCCGCATGCCGGTATGCGAAGCTTTCTGCACTTCGGTGCGGCGGCATATCGGGCCGATGTGACGGTGAACGGCCATGATGTTTGCGAGCACCAGGGGGCGTTCACGTCATTTGATTGCGACGCAACGGTAGCGCTCAGGGATGGTGAAAATTCCATCGTGATCGCGGTAGACAACACGCGCATGCGCGACCGGGTGCCGACTACCAAGACCGACTGGTGGAACTATGGCGGCCTGACCGGGCAGGTCTCGCTGGTTGAGGTGCCGGAAACATTTATCGATGATGACGCGCTAACCCTGGAGCATGACGCAAACGATCATATATCCGGCTACGCGCATATGAACAATGCTTCGCCGGGAACTGTCGTCGCGCTGAATATACCGGAGCTTGACATCCATATATCCGCCAAGGCGGATGTAAATGGACGCGCGATGTTCTCCTTCTTCCCGAAAAACCTGGAGCGCTGGTCGCCCGAGCATCCCAGGCTTTACAAAGTCGAGTTCCAAGTCGGGCAGGGTGTCGGCAAAGACCGCCTGAGCGATGAGGTCGGCTTCCGCACGATTGAAGTGCGCGGGACGGACATCCTGCTGAACGGCAAGCCGGTGTACTTGCGCGGCATCAGCATGCATGCTGAGGCTCCCCGCAGCTACCCCGAGTTCCCAGGCAGTGAAACCGGACGCGCCTGGTCTGAGGCCGACGCCAAGTTGATGATGAGTCGGGCCAAGGCTCTCGGCTGCAACTTCGTCCGCATGGCGCACTACCCGTACCCTGAAACCTACCTGCGCGAGGCTGACCGTGAAGGATTGCTGGTGTGGGAGGAAATTCCGGTGTACTGGGCCATCCACTGGACCAGCCCGGAGGCGCTGGCGAGCGCGCAGTCGCAGCTGCACGAAATGATCGCGCGCGACCGCAACCGCGCTTCAATCGTGTTCTGGTCCATGTCGAATGAAACGCCGATCTCGCCCGAACGCACGGAGTTCATCCACAAGCTGGTGAACCAGGCGCGGGGCGAGGATCCCTCGCGGCTGATTACCTCAGCCATGCTGACGCCGACGCACAAGGACGCGGACGGCCATGAGCTTGCCGCGCTTGACGACCCGCTGGGCCAGTATCTCGATGTGTTGGGCCAGAACGAGTACATCGGCTGGTATACCGGCAAGTCCGACGATGCGCTGAGCTACCGCTGGGCCGATCCGTTGGGCAAGCCGGTTATTATCAGCGAGTTTGGGGGCGACGCGCGGGCCGGGCTGCACGGTGCGGTTGAGGACCGATGGACGGAGGAGTTTCAGCGGCACCTGTTTGAAAAACAATACGAGATGATCGCAAAAATCCCCTTTGTGCGCGGGACCACGCCGTGGGTGCTCATGGACTTTCGCTCGCCCACACGCCAGTTGCCTGGTGTGCAGGACCTGTACAACCGTAAAGGCTTGTTCAGCCCGAGCGGGGAGAAAAAAGAGGTATATACCACTGTGCAGAAACAGTATGCCGCTCCAATTACCAAGTAGAGAGGAAAGCAGATCCTTCGCTATGCTCAGGATGACCCAGAATTTGGGAACCAGTAAAAGGCCGCACCCATCTCGCGCACCGTTGTAAGTGCAACAGCGCATCCAAAAGCAGACATGCCAGTCGATCTCCTTACATACATCCGCAGCCTGCCTAAAGCGGAGCTGCACCTTCACCTTGAGGGCAGCGTTTTTCCGGAAACACTGGTCGAGCTGAGCAGCCGCCATGAGACCCCAAATGGACCGGCGCTGACGCTTGACACTGCGCGCGCGCTCTATAGCTACACCGACTTTTCAGGCTTCCTGCTCGCCTTCAAAGCCGTCACAGAGCAGCTGCAAACCGCCGAGGACTACGAACTCATCACGCTGCGTATGCTGGAGCGCTTGCATCGGCAAGGCATTGTGCATGCTGAGGTGTATGTCTCAGTAGGGGTGGTGTACTACTGGGACCGTACGGAGTTTGAGCCGCTGTTCGCAGGTATGGAGCGGGCGCGGGTTGCGGCTGAGACGCGCTGGGGTATTAGCTGCCTCTGGATTTTCGATGCTGTCCGGCATTTCGGACCGGAGCCGGCTGCGCGCGTGTTCCGCAAGGCAGCCGAGATGCGCCGCGAGTTCCCCAGCATTGTCGGCATCGGCATCGGCGGCGATGAGCGCCGGGTCGGCTCGGAGCCGTTTCGCGGGCTCTATGCCGAAGCGCGCGAGGCGGGATTGCGCCTGACCGCGCATGCCGGCGAAACCGTCGGCCCGGACGGCATCTGGGGAGCGCTGAATATCGGCGCGGAGCGCATCGGGCATGCGCTTTCCGCTATCGATGATCCTGAGCTGATGACGGTGCTCGCTGAGCGGCAGGTGCCGCTTGAAATCTGCATCAGTTCCAATCTGCGTACGGCTTCCTGCCCGTCGCTTGCGGAGCATCCTGTGCGCAACTACTTTGATGTAGGCCTGATGGTTACGCTGAACTCCGATGACCCGGCCTTGTTCGGCAGCGATCTTCAGAACGAGTACCGGCTCGCCGCCCGCTCTTTCGACTTTACCCGGGAGCAACTACGCGAGCTTGCCGGCAACTCCATTGAGGCCAGCTTTCTCGCTCCTGAGCGGAAAGTGTCGCTCCTGCGTATGCTGGAAACAATTTTGTGACTTGAGTACCCAAGCGTCTCTGCCGCTGCAACGAGGCTGCGCTATCATTTGTGCATGAACCAGTTCAATCTCGCCACCTTGGAATTCGAGCCGGAGATGGATTTGAACGAGGAGTCATTCTCAGCCATGCAGGCAATTGGACTGGTTACCATCGCGCTGACTACGATCTCACTGGGACTGTACGTCGGCCGCGAAATCCGGTTCCGATATAAATTTCGCCGCCGCACACCCTCAGATTTTTTCTCGTATGCAGGGGATTCTATTGCTGCTGCCGAGTATGGCATAGGCGTTTAGCGTAGTTCGCCATACATAGACTCGGCAATTTATGAAGATAGCGGCGAGTGGGATGCCTGAAGCAGACTGTGACATTAATTTGTCAGATGCGCCGGAATTGCGTGGCCGCAAGGGCGTACGGGTTCGAGACTATCCAAACTTGTCTACCGCCATGGAAGCTGCGCGGAATCCGCGCGAAGCAGCCAAACACCTCCGTTTGCACCGCTTGAAGTAAAGGCCGATCCATTAAACCCTGCCGGAGCCTGTTGCTGACGAGCTAGTCCTGTAGCCTCACCCTTCCAGTGATCCCTTCACCTGAATGGCAGTCGTTCGCGCCCATTTCGTAGTCCCCACCCAGCCCAGCACCCCTACCGACAAACCGCATACCGTCATGCCCCACCATACGGGGTGCGTTGCCGCAGCGAAGCTGATTCCACCTACGCGTGCCGCATGCACCACGGTTCCGGCAATTGCTACTCCCAGGGCCGCACCCACCTGGCGACTTGTCGAGGCAATGGCTGCCGCCACCCCGGCTTGCGCCCGCGGCATGCCGGACACTGCTGTCGTTGCAATTGCCGGGTTCACCATACCCAGCCCGATGCCAAACAGTGTGTAGCACACCAGCAGGTACGGTAGCGGAGTGTTCACGCTCAACCCGGTTAGCATCAGCGTGCTTATCGCGATGCTTCCGCCTGCTGCCAGCAGCGAGGGCCGCGTTCCAAAACTCCCTACCATCCTGCCTGAGAGCGGTCCGCACACCATCATCATGGCGGCCAGCGGCAGTGTGCACAGCCCGGTGTGGAGCGGCGAAAGTCCGCGCGCTTGCTGCAGATAGAGTGCGTTCAGGAACAGGAATCCGCTAAATGAAGCAAACGTACAGACGGCAATAATTGCCGCTCCGCTGAACGGCATGCTGCGAAAGAAGCGCAGGTCCACCAGCGGCTCCATCCTGCGCGGCTCCCATGCTACAAACCCCGCTGCCGCAGCGCATGCCCCGGCGAACAGGCCCAGAATCAGTCCCGAGCCCCACCCAGCGCGCGGCCCTTCAATCACGGCGGAGGTCAAACAGACCAATGTCAAAAAGATTAGCAGTTGGCCGCCCGGATCGAGCGCCCGGGCCCGCCCGGCCTTCGACTCCGGGATGAACCTTGCTGTCAATCCTAATGCCGTAAGCCCGATCGGCAGATTGACCCAGAACACCGAGCGCCACCCTACGCTCTGCGTCAAGGCTCCGCCTACGATGGGTCCAAGTGCCAGGGCAACACCTGCTACCGCGCCCCATACTCCAATTGCCCGAGCCCGGGCTTTAGGTTCAAGAAACGTGTTTGCAATGATCGATAGTGCTACCGGGTTCAGCATCGACGCGCCCAACCCCTGCACCGCACGAAATGCAGCCAGCTGCCCAATACTGTGCGCCAGGCTGCACAACAAGGACCCGCCTACGAACATGACAAGTCCTATCTGGAACACCCTTCGCCGCCCAAACCGGTCTGCCATAGAGCCTGCCAGCATGAGAAGGCTCGCTATCACCAGCGTGTAGGCATCGACGACCCATTGCAGCCCTGAAAGCGTCCCATGGAGATCCCTCTGAATCGATGGAAGCGCCACATTCACAATCGTGATGTCCATACCGACTAGCAGGAGGCTCATGCAGCAGATTGCCAGCACCAGGTTGGGACGCATGGCTTTCGGTGCAGCTGCTGTATCAATCTCTACAAGAGCTTTCATTCAAATGTGACCCGTCCGGCGAATCGCTTACCAGTCAAGTTTTACATATGCTTCACCATGCGGGTTAACATCCGGGTATGTCGCAGGGCGGCAAAAAGCAGGTCCTTCGCTTACGCTCAGGATGACGCAAATATAAAAAGCCGGGCCAAAGCCCGGCTTTTCTGACGGAAACGCAGGTTAGAAAGTTGTTCCCACGGTCAAGCGGAACGTCTTTGCGGGCTCCCGCAGCTGGTACAGCGAGCCGTACAACTGGCTGGCCTGCTGGTAGGTAAAGTCGCCCGCGCTGCCTTCCGGGAACAGCTGACGGGTAATCAGACTATTCGGCGGGACAGATTTGAAAAGCCGTAATGGGTTATAGGCGTAGTAAATGCGGAATGGGGCATTGATGATCGGCAGCAGCACCGAAACCTGCGCGCCGAGCGA
>CAXSHS010000060.1:17158-19055 GCA_964237325.1 uncultured Acidobacteriaceae bacterium
GAGGTATCGCCGCCGGCGGACACGATGCCGTACACCGGCAGCGGTATCTGGACCGCCTGGTTGGTCTGTGCCGCACCGGGCTGGCGCGATACGGGGGTGCCGTCCGGATTCGTCAGGTTGAACATTACCCGTGTCGGGATAAATGCATAGGGCGTGCCGGTACGGATGCCGAAGCCGCGGATATCGCTTTCGCCGCCCGTGTAGAAGCGCTGGAACGGCGGCGCTACATCACCGGAGATGCCCCGGATATAGGACACCTGCAAGCGGTAGCCGAGTGCGTTGCGGCCAGTTGCGTCAGGATGGATGCCGTTGAATGGACGCCACTGCTTAAACTCGATAGTAGGCGAAATGTAGCGGACATTGCCGTAGAGCCCGGCGATACGGAATACCCCTTGCAGCTCCGAACCGGAACGGGGTGCGAAGTTCGAGTCCAGGTGATTGTAGGAGTACGACAGGGAAGCCTCACTCGTCACAATGCCGGTAAGCGCGTTTTGCCCCTGGATGCCCGAGCGAAAGGAGAGCGTCTGGAACAGGTTCTGCGAGGCACCGCTGAAGGCCGTAACTGCGGAGCGATTCAGTGAGTAGGTTAAGCCCACACGGCTGAAACCTGAAAACTTGTAGAAATGCCGCAGCGGGTAGTTCGTAGATACGGAAAAGCCGGTTGAAGATTGGTTGTAGTTTTGTGCCAGCGAGCTGTTGGCAGCATTGGTGTTCTGGCCTGCTGAGCTTGTTCCGCCGGTCAGCGCCTGGCTCCTGTTGGAGTTGTAATCGGTCTTGTTTGAGAAAATCTGGAAGCCGACCGTGATGGGCTTGTTGCGGATGTAAGGCTCGTTGAAACCCAGGCTCAGGTTGCGAGCCAGGTTGCCCTGGCTGGCCTGCACGGAGAGGGTTTCACCCAGGCCGAGGAAGTTATTGGTCTGGTAGTTGAGCCCGAGAAAAGCACCGGAGACGCCGCTGGCACCGCCGTTAAGTCCGATGGAGTTCTTGCCCTTTTCGTGTACTTTCAGCAGCAAGTCTACCGTGTTGGTCTCGTTATTCTGGTGCGTCTCCGAATCCTGGTCTACCTTGAGCGGGTCGAAGTATTCGAGCTGGTTCAAACGCTGCAGGCTGGCTTCCCAAAGCTTGGCGTTGTAAACCTGGCCTTCTTCGACCAGCAGCTCACGGCGAATGACAAAGTCGCGCGTGATTTTGTTGCCCTGCACCTCGATGCGCGAGACCTTGAACTGCTTGCCCTTGTCGATGTCGATGTTAAAACTAACCGTTTTAGCAGCATCGTCGAACTTCGGCACTGGATTAGGCACAAAGTTGATGTAGCCAAGCCCACTGAATTGGGTGGAAAGATTTTTCAGCCCTTTGCCGAAGTCAGTAAAGTTGACGTAGTCGCCATCCTTGGCCGCGAATTGCGCGCGTAATGCCTTGGGATTGATCCCAGCTATGTCGCCGCTGAACGTGATGCCGGATAGGCGGTAGCGCGCGCCTTCCTCAATCGGCAGGTGAATGTCCATGTCTTTGCCGTCTTTCGGCTTGAAGGTCAACAGGGATAGGCCAGTTTCGCTGCGGATGTGGGTCTCCGGCTCCTCGACATTTGCGCGAGCATAGCCCTTATCGCGGTACGCCTGGCGCACGCGCTCCGAATCTTCCTCAAGCTTGGTCGCGTCGAAGGTCTTGGCGAACAGGTTTTCGAGGAAAATCGAATTCGGGATGCCGATAGGCTTCAGGTTTTTCATGGAAGCGCGCAGCACCCGCGAATTGACGCTGTTGTTGCCGGTAAAGGTGATATTGCCCACCTTGACCTTGGGACCTTCCTTGATGGCGAAGTTGACCTGGACGCTTGAGGGCGGAATGGTCTTGACATCGGTCCGCACGGTGGCGAACTGATGGCCATGCGCGGCTTCAA
>CAXSHS010000061.1:0-18994 GCA_964237325.1 uncultured Acidobacteriaceae bacterium
CTCGTCACCGGCGGTGGCTACCGCCCTGCTGCCCGCCAGCAGCTCAAAGTGGTCGCCGGGCAGATCAAGGCCAACATTTACGAGGGCGACCTGCGCGGCGAAGAGCCCGGCGCGGCACTCGTCGAGCGCCTGGCGAAAGAAGCCCGGCGCGAAGCCGTGAACTCCGGCTGCGACACGCTTATAGTCGACACCGCCGGGCGTCTCGGTATTGATACCGAGCTGATGGACGAGATGGCGATGCTCAAAACCCTGCTTGCCCCGCAGGAGATCTTGTTCGTAGCTGACGCCATGACCGGCCAGGACGCTGTGCAGTCCGCCAAGGCCTTCCACGACCGTCTCGCCCTTACCGGCACCATCCTTACCAAGATGGACGGCGATGCACGCGGCGGCGCGGCTCTCTCCATACGCCACATCACCGGCCAGCCGATCAAGTTCATCGGCACCGGTGAAAAATCCGACGCTTTCGAGGCTTTTCACCCCGATCGCATCGTCAGCCGCCTGCTCGGTATGGGCGACATGATGTCGCTGATCGAGCGGGCCGAGTCTACCCTCGATAAGAAAAAATCCGAGGACTTTGCTAAAAAAGTCCTTTCCGGCGACGGCTTTTCGCTCGAAGATTTTCGCGATCAGCTCCGCCAGATCCGTAAGATGGGTTCACTCCAGTCCATCATCAAGATGCTGCCCTCGATCGGTCCCTTTCAGGGTATTCAGCAGATGGCCGACCATGTGGATGAGAAGCAGTTCGTGCGCGTCGAGGCCATCATCAACTCCATGACGAACAAGGAGCGCAACAACCATGAAATCCTCTCAGGTTCCCGCCGCAAGCGCATTGCTGATGGTTCCGGTACGACAGTGCAGGAGGTCAATCAGCTGCTGAAGCAGTACGCCCAGATGCGCAAGATGTTCAAGGGCCTGGGCAAAGGCGGCGGTGCGATGCAACGTCGCGCTATGGGCATGATGAGCGGCATGAAAGGCTCAGGCCGCTAATAGTGGAGGCAGAAATTGCCTGCGCGGCTTGCGGTCACTTCCATAGTGTATGTGTTGCCTCTGACCGAAGAATGTTTTCGTCGTGAACCACCGTGCAAGGCAACAGCTTTCCATGTGGGGATTTTGCCCTAAATTTAGGAGTCGCCATGTCCTCTTTGCAGGACCGCCTAGACGCCATCACCGAGCAAACCCGCAAGCTTGTCCAGGCCGACCGCCTTGCCCCCGGCGAACAAGCCGTCCGCGAGCTCTTTGCAAGCGGCATCGAAGACCGCATCCTGGCTGTAGGCGCGCAAGCCCCGGCTTTTGAGCTGCCGGACGGCCATGGCCGCAAGGTGCGCTCCGCTGATCTGCTCGCACTCGGTCCGCTGGTAATCAACTTCTTCCGAGGCCGTTGGTGCTCCTACTGTGTCAATGAGCTTGAAGCGTGGGCAGCTTTGTACGAGGCAGTCCGCGAGCGTCGCGCCCTGCTCATCGGCATCTCCCCGCAAACAGAGCGCCAAAACGACTTTACAGCCCAGCAGCACGGCTTGCCCTTCCCGGTATTGGCCGATTCCGATGCAAGTGTTGCAGAGCAGTTCGGCCTGATTTACACCGTACCGACCTATCTCCAGCGCTACTACCGGTCGATCCTGGTCAACATTCCGTTTATGAACGGTGAGCCTAGTTACCGCTTGCCGCTACCGGCTACCTACGTTCTTGCGCAGGACGGTACTGTTCTTTTCGCGCAAGCGCATGCTGACTTTCGCGTGCGCCCGGAGCCGGCTGAGGTACTGGCCGCTCTCCCTAGCTAGAACTGTTCACCAGCTCTGAGGATGGAGTGGAGCTTTCCACCTTCGTCGGGTTCATACGGCTGCTCCTGAAAAGCGGCACAGATTTGCGCCGCAGGTACTGGGCTAAATGCGGCGCAGTGAACTTGGCACCCACCGCAAACCGCTGTGCCGGCCCAAAGCAGTTTGCTGAAGCCAACCCGATCATGTGCAAACCGGGAACACTGGTTTGAAAGTTGCGGTTGAGCAGCGGCGTTTCGCCCTCGGTTGCAATCTGCTTTGCCAAGGCAGGGTCGAGAAACCGCAGCGCGGGGATACTCGGCTTGTACCCGGTGGCCGCGATCACATGGTCGGCGACAAATACCTGACCGGCTTTCTCAGGCTGGTCAAAGCCGATGTGCACTTTACCGTTTTCACAATGTGCGGAAGTAATCTGCGCGCTCATGTGCATGGCGATGCGGCCTTCGACCTTTTCCTTCATGAACCAGCCTGGAATCGGCCCAAGGTGCCGCCGGACGACCCTGTGACGGAATCGCTGCGGCAAAGCACGGAACATCCAGGGCGTATGGACGCAGACCATATATTCCCAGCCCACCCCAAGGCCGGAGCGAGGGTACAGGACGCGCCGCTTCAGAGGGCGCGGGTCCATCTCCGGCATGTAAAAGCCGATTTTCGGCCGGCGACCCAGGATATGTACATCGGCACCCGCATCCGCCAAAGAAGCCGCGGTATCTACCGCAGATGCACCCGCGCCTACCACCAGTACGCGCTTGCCCGCGAAAGGGCGAACGTCACCGTGAGTATAACTGTGGGTTACTACTTCAGGCGGTAAACCTTGCAATTGCGGCGGTAAATACCCGAAATGAGTAATGCCGACCGCTAATACAACTTGAGCCGCCGTAAATTGCTCTCCACTTACCGTGCGCAGCAAAAAGCCTTTCTCATGTTTTGTGACATAGGTAATATTTTCGGTTTCAAGCTGGGGCACCATGCGGCGCTGAAATTCAAGTCCGTATCCTACAAAAGTTTCCAGAGGAATCGGCATACCGGAGTACTTATACGGCAGATTCTGCTCCCTGCAATAATCTTCCAGCGTGAAGGCACCCTGAGGATCGTACAAGGTGGAAGCATAGCCGTCGGATTTAAGGCACATGCCTGTCGGCATATTGCTTTGCCAGCTCTGCATGGGCCGGCCGAAAATGCGGTGGCGTACTTTGCTCCCCTGGAGATATGCACCGAGCGAAAGCCCGTATGGCCCGGCTCCGATGATGACCGCATCGGTATCTGCTTTTTCTTGCCTCATAGGAATTCACCTTTACCCAGAAGATTATAAAGTGGTGTTTTTCTATGTTTTAGAAAAAATATAGGTAACACTTACTCAAGACTTATGTAGTAACTGCTTGCCGTCCTCTACTATCAGTAATGTCAACATAGTAGAGTGCGCTATTCAAGCACCGCGGAATTAGGACGATACAGTCGGGAGCACATGCAGGGTTTGCCTAAAGTTCTCCTCATTGCCACGCAAACGTGGCTGCAGATTACACGCCTGGGCATGCGGCTCACGGACCAAGGCTGTCTGCTGTCAGCATTGTGTCCGAAGGAAAGCTCTCTCTATCACACACCGGGTCTCATCGGCCGCTTCAGTTTCCGGTTGCTGAACCCTCTGGATTCCCTGCGGTATGCCATTGAAGCCAGCGGAGCCGACTATCTGCTGCCCTGTGACGATCTTTCTGTGTGGTTTCTGCATGAACTCGCCGAGCGCATGCCTGCCATGCAGCCGTTCATCGAGCGTTCGTTGGGCAGTGCGCGCTCCTTTCCTACGCTGCGCTCCCGCATGCAGTTGCTGACGCTGGCGCACGAGCTTGGCATCCGTGTACCTCTGACAGAGCGAATCGCAGATGAAGACCAGCTCCGCAGCTGGTGCAAACGACCGGAAGGCTTTGTACTAAAGAGAGATGGCACCTGGGGCGGCTCCGGAGTCCAGATGGTCCAGACGGGACAGGGTACCGCCCAGGCGTTCACTGCCTGTCACCGACTTTTGAGCAGTACGCCTATAACGGCGAGGCTGGCGCAGTGGCTGCGCAATGGTGACGGTTCCGCGTTTGCCCGGCTGGACTGCATGGGACGGCCGGAGATTACCGCGCAGGCATTTGTAGAGGGGCTTCCGGCAACTTCCATGTATGCCTGCCACCAGGGGCGGATTCTAGGTGAGGTGCAGGCACGTGTACTGGTATCTCGCGGAAAAACCGGTCCTTCCATGGTGATTCAGACGATGAGTAATGCTCGTATCTCCCGTGCCGGGGTGCTGCTAGCCGGGCGCCTGGGGCTATCCGGCTTTTTCGGGCTTGACTTCATGCTCGATGACCGGTCAGGCGAGCCCTTCCTTCTCGAACTGAACCCGCGCGCTACACAACTAACCCCTTTGGCAACGGCCGGGCAGGTAGATTTGGCCAGCCTGATGTGGGCGCACTGGAGCGGCTGGCCCGTGCCTACCCCACACGCCGAGAGCCTGGGCCGTACAGTCTGCTTTTACCCCGAAGGGCAGCAATGGCTCGAGCAAAACGGCAACTATCCCGGGTGCAGGGCAGATTTGTCCCTGAGCGAGCAAGTCGCCATGAACGCAACGATACTGTGCAAACGCGGCCAAAAATCCAATTTGCGAAGCCTGACATGGAAGTCGTTATCCCGGTTCAAAAACTCCCTCGGCGTAAAAACGGTACCGGAACCTTTCTGCCATAAAGCTCCTGCAGTCGTCCGAGAGATGGATGGAGCGAGAGCAGATGCACTGTACGACGTGGCAACTGTCTCAATGGCCGGTTGACTGTAAAGGCTGCATGAAACAAGGGCACCTCCGGTCCCAATCGTTCCCTGTTCGGCAAAGCCAAATGTCCAAATGTCCATGGTTTGATATATGGTGCAGGTTGTAATGCGCCATACCCAAGGACGCCTGTGACGCTCAAACTGCTCTCTCTACTTCCGTTTCTCGCCGCTTCGTTGTACGCCTCTCACGCGCAGGTTGCCGACCGGTGGCCTGAGGAAAAAGCAAACGCCTGGTACGCCGCGCAGCCATGGCTGGTCGGTGCCAACTACATCCCGTCCGATGCCATCAACGAACTTGAAATGTTCCAGGCAGCGACCTGGAATCCGGCGCTCAACGACAAAGAACTGGGCATGGCCGAGAGCGTCGGAATGAACACGGTCCGGGTCTTTCTGCAGGACCAGCTCTGGCAGCAGGACCCCCAAGGCTTCAAGAAGCGCCTCGATGCTTTCCTGGCGATTGCGGCACGGCACCATATCAAGCCGTTGTTGGTACTCTTTGATTCCTGCTGGGAGTCGAATCCGCACCTGGGACCGCAGCACCCGCCCATCCCCGGCGTCCACAACTCCGGCTGGGTGCAAAGCCCCGGCAAGGAGCGCCTGCTAAACCGTACCGACGAGCCGCAGTTGGAAGCCTATGTCAAGGGCGTTGTGGGAGCCTTTGCCAAGGATGACCGCATCCTGGGCTGGGATGTGTGGAACGAGCCCGATAACAAAGGCGGCGACAAACCTGAAGACCTCGCAACTAAAGTGCAGCGCGTGGACGAGTTGCTGCCGAAAGCCTTTGCCTGGGCGCGCTCCGTCCACCCTGTACAGCCGCTCACCAGCGGCGTGTGGAACGGTAACTGGTCGGACCCTGCTCAGGAAAGCGAGACGACAAAAATCCAGCTCGCGCAATCAGACATCATCACCTTCCACAACTATGGATGGCCTGAGGTCTTTGAAGCTAGTATTAAGAGCCTCCAGCCGTTGCATCGGCCTATTTTGTGTACGGAATACATGGCGCGCGGCGCGGGCAGTACTTTTGACGGTTCCCTGCCTATAGCGAAGCAGTACCACGTGGCCGCCATTAACTGGGGCCTGGTCGCGGGCAAGACACAAACCTACCTGCCATGGGACTCCTGGGAGCACCCCTACGTCGAGCTGCAGCCGACTGTATGGTTCCATGAAGTCTTCAAGCAGGACGACACGCCCTATCGCCGGCATGAAGTGGACCTGATGCGGCAGCTCACCGGCCGAGGAACACCGGGGGTGTAAGGCTGATTTCTAAAACCGTTGAGTCCGCTGAAAATCTTATGCGCGCTTCCTTTCGATTTTCGCTGCTTATTGCTCTGCTGCTTGCTACAGAGGGGACGCATCTATGTGGCCAGGCACCTGCCGTGCCGGGCCACTTTACCGATACCGCCGCCGCGGACGGGGTTACTTTTACCAACGTCGCCTCGCATAGCCCCAGCAAGTACCTGCTTGAGACCATGGGCTCAGGGGTAGCTGCATTCGACTACGACAATGACGGCCGCCTGGACCTGTTTTTTGCTAATGGCGCGCTCATCCCCAACCCCGCACCCAAGGGTACGGTCCCCCAGAAAGCCGGGCCAGCCGACTGGAACCGGCTCTACCACCAGAAAGCCGACGGCACCTTTGAAGATGTCACGGTAAAGGCCGGTCTCCAGGGTGTCGGCTACGGCATGGGCATGGCTGTCGGTGACTTTGACAATGACGGCTTTGAAGACCTGTATGTAACCGCATACGGCGGCAACCGCCTCTACCGCAACAACGGCAATGGCACCTTCACCGACGTAACCGGCAAGTCCGGCACCGGCGGTGACCCCACCCCCGGCATGAGCTGGTCCACCTCTGCCGCCTGGGTCGACCTCGACAATGACGGCAAGCTCGACCTCATCGTGCTCCGCTACGTCCAGTGGGATTGGGACGACGTATGGTGCGGCGAGCACCGTGAAGGCTACCGCGCCTACTGCCACCCCGACATTTTCCCTGCTATCGCACCGCTGGTCTACCACAACAACGGCGACGGTACCTTTACTGAAGTCGCCAAGAAAATCGGCATGGCCGCCCCCGGCAAAGGCCTCGGCCTGGCACTCGCCGACTTTGACCGCGACGGCAAGCTCGACGTCGCCGTAGCCAACGACTCCATGCTCGAATTCCTGTACCGCAACAAGGGCGACGGCACCTTTGAGGAAACCGGCCTCAACGCCGAGATTGCGGTGGATGGCGACGGTCGCACCTACGCCGGTATGGGCATCGACTTTCAGGACTATGACAATGACGGCCTGCCCGACCTGGTCATCACCAACCTTGCCAATCAGAAGTACGCGCTCTATCGCAACAACGGCGATGGCTCCTTTACCTACGACACTTACATCTCCGGCTTGGCGCGTATGACGCTGCTGCACTCCGGCTGGGGCATCCGCTTCCTCGACTACGACAATGACGGCTTGAAAGACTTGATGATAGCCCAGGGCCATGACCTCGATACGGTCGAGCTCAACTTTCCGCAATTGCGCTACAAGGAGCCCGTGCTGCTGGCCCGCAACATGGGCCACGGGCAGTTTGTTGACGTCTCGAAAGAGTCAGGCCCGGCATTTACTGAGCCCTGGGTGGGCCGAGGTCTGGCTATCGGTGACCTCGATAACGACGGCCGTCTCGATGCCATCGTCTCCACCAACGGCGGCTCCGCGCATATCCTTCACAATGAAACTAAAACCGTCAATCACTGGCTTATGTTCGCCCTTACCGGTCACCGCTCCAACCGGGATGCCATCGGCGCACAGATCCAGATCACCACTACCCACGGCTCGCAATATGTTACGGTTTCTACCACCGGCAGCTACTTGTCTGCCAATGACAAGCGTGCCCACTTCGGCTTGGGCACTGACACGCAAGCACAATCCGTTGTCATCCACTGGCCCAGCGGCACCGTGCAACGCTTGTCGAACGTCAAAGCCGATCAGATTTTGAAAGTGGATGAGCCGTCGGGCAGCCCGAAACAGGAGCCTGCCGCCGCCCATCTCAATCCTGGGAGCCTACATCCATGAGCCTCCGCCTTCTTGCCCTTCTTGCTCTTCTGCACGCCTGTGTTCCACTTCATGCGCAAATGACCACCATCGGCACCCCGGGTCGCTCCCCTATCCACATCCGCGTCACCCCTCTTTCCGCTCCACAAACCATTCCGGATAGCGTCTTCGGTTCGTTCCTGGAGCCGATCGGCCACTCCACCTATGGCGGTCTCTGGGCGAATGTCGTCGAAAACTCATCCTTTGAGAGCGGCCTCTGGTCTGCCGGCAATATCGACAGCATGGTGAAAGAGCGCCCCGAACTCCGCGGCGCATCCGGGCTGGGCTTGCCGCTGCCGTGGGAGCCGCTTGACCGTACGCAGGGCAACCGTTACGTGCCCCTGCGCGCCACGGCAACTCACGAGGTTCCAAACTCCCTGCAATCGCTGCTTATCATGTCGCTGCCCGCGCATGAAACCGGCATCCGCCAGCGCGTGTACCTGCCCGCGCAACGTGAGCTGAATTACACCGGCAGCCTGTGGATTAAGCATGAGCGCGGCGGCACAGGGGTGTCCGTCTCCTTGCGCCGCCATGCCCACCCTGAAGAAGTGCTTGCCCAGACCTCACTCGATGCTGCTTCGGCCACCTGGACCAAGTTGCCCTTCGAGCTCGCCTTGCAGCCAAATGTCGTGCAGCCGCTTGAACCGGTCGATCTCGTTATTTCCATAAAAGACGGCGCACGCGCCGAGTTCGACAACGTCAACCTGTTTCCCGCGGACGCCGTTGACGGCATGGACCCGGACGAGCTTGCCCTTGCCCGCGACCTCCACTCGCCGCTCATCCGCTTCGGCGGCAACTTTACTTCCGGCTATGACTGGCACGACGGCATCGGCCCTTCTGACAAGCGCGTGTCCATGCGCAACGTCTCCTGGGGCATCCCGGAGTACAACACCTTCGGCACCGACGAGTTTCTACGCTTCTGCGATCTGATTCACGGCCAGCCGCAGGTCGCGCTCAATCTCGGCACCGGCACGCCGCAGCAGGCCGCCGACTGGGTGAGCTATATCGACGAAAAATGGCAGCACACAGGCCTGCTATGGGAGGAAGGTAACGAGCTATGGGGCGACTGGCAGATCGGCTATCCCAGCCAGGATGAAGTAGGCCGGCTTACCGCTTCCTTCAGTAATGCCGTGCGCGCTGTTGACCCCCAGGCGAAGCTCATCGCCACGGGAGCCGACCCGGACCACTTCCATGACTGGGACGCCGTGCAGTTCGCAAGCGCCCCCGGCACCTTCAACTACATCTCAACGCATTTTGTCGTGGGCGATGCTGTGGAGCTGCGCAACCCGCCCGCCGACTTCCCCACCATGGCCGCGCTCGCGCTGCCCATCGGCCTCGCGGAGCGGCTCAAAGCCATTCGTCAACAAGCCTTAGACGCCCACCACCCCGAGGTCAAAGTTGCCTTTACCGAGTGGCTTATGATCTCTGACGATCATGCAGGCCCCAACTATACCAACATGGGTGGTGCGTTGTTTGCCGGTGGCTTCCTCAACATGATCATGCGCAACACGGATGTCGTGCCGATCTCCGATATGACCGGCATCATGGAGTTCGGCGGCATCTGGAAGAAGCGCGGCCAGGTCTACGCAGCCCCCGCCTACTGGGTACTGCGCGAGTATGCCACCGCCGCGCCCAAAACGCTGCTGGCGGCGACGGTTACGGATGCTCCTGCCTATACTGTCACTCATGGCAATAACCGCATTCCGGAGATTGCGTCCGTACCGTTCCTCGACATCACCGCGGCGCTTTCGAGTGATGGAAAACACCTGCTGCTATTTTGCGTAAACCGCCACCTGACCGATGCACTCAGCGCGCAGTTCGACCTGGCCGCACTCGGGCGGCCGGGTGAAACGGCTGAAATTTCTACCCTGCGTGCTGACTCGATCCTCCAAGCGAATGACGAAGAAGATCCTACCCTTGTGGTGCCGCAGCATGCCACGCAAGCCATCACCCCCGGATTTATACATACCTTTCCGGCAGCGAGCGTTACCGTATTGGATATTCCTGTGACTCGCTGAGGGTCGCTTCAAAGTCGTTTGTATGGCGGCTTATCTTCATGAAACGATTTTCTGAAAGGACGGATGCGATATGAACCATGCTCCCCCGCATAGGCCTTTCTTCTCGCTCCATCGCACCGGTCTCGCGGTGTTCCTAGGTGCGCTCCTGTATGCGCAGGCGCAGAGCACGCATGAAACACAGGCGCAAGCTCCCTCGGCCATGGGTCCGAATACAGGCGGCGCACACGCTGCTGTTCTCGATGCGGAACATCGTCCCATCACCGCAGGCGGCTTTGTAAAAACCGGCACGGTTGTGTTTCAGGATGTCGCGGGGAAGTCCGGCCTCTCCGGTTGGACGCACAAGATGGGTACCCCCGCCAAGTCCGTCATTCTTGAAACAGTAGGCTCCGGCGTAGCCCTGCTGGACTATGACAATGACGGCTGGCTCGACATCTACCTCGTCAATGGATCGACTGCGGAGGCGCTCGCCGGCAAGGCACCGGCTCCGCATGCCGCGCTCTTCCGTAACAATCACGATGGCACCTTTACCGACGTAGCCGCGAAAGCAGGCGTAACCAATGACCGCTGGGGCTTCGGCGCTGTCGTCGGCGACTATGACAACGACGGTTGGCCCGACATCTACGTCAGCAATTTCGGCAAAAACCGGCTGCTGCACAATAATCACGACGGCACCTTTACCGACGTAGCTGAAAAAGCAGGTGTGACCCTCGGCAACTGGTCCACCGGAGCTACCTGGGGCGATTACGACGGGGACGGTCGGCTGGACCTGTTCGTACCCGGATACGTGCATTTTGACGCCGCCGACCTGCCGAAAAGCACCACGGCAACTGTAGCGCCTATCGCCTTTTGTAACTTCCGCGGCATCAACGTCATGTGCGGCCCGCGCGGTTTGAAGGGCGAGCCCGACCACCTCTTCCATAACAACGGCGACGGCACCTTCAGCGACGTAAGTGCCAAGGCAGGCGTCGCGGATACACACGCGTATTACGGCTTGGCCTCTCTATTCATAGACGTGAATAACGACGGCAAGCCCGACCTGGTAGTAGCCGATGACTCCACACCGAACTACCTCTACCTG
Organism: uncultured Acidobacteriaceae bacterium; assembly: GCA_964237325.1. Taxonomy (GTDB): domain Bacteria; phylum Acidobacteriota; class Terriglobia; order Terriglobales; family Acidobacteriaceae; genus EB88. The sequence continues at coordinate 10,739 of CAXSHS010000061.1, forward strand.
AACAAGGGCGACGGCACCTTTGAAGATGCCTCCTACGCCAGCGGCTATGCGCTGAATGAAACCGGGCGCGAAACCGCCTCCATGGGCATCGCTGCAGGCGACTACACCCACAACGGCCTAATCGACCTGTACAACACCACTTTCTCCGACGACTACAAAGTCCTGTACCGCAACGATGGTGATGCCAACTTTACCGATATTTCCTACCAGGCCGGGATTGCGGAAGTCACCGTGCCATTCCTTGGCTGGGGTACATCGTTTTTCGACTATGACAACGACGGCTGGCTCGACCTGTTCACGGTAAACGGGCACGTATACCCTGCTGTCGATCAGCAAAACTGGGGCACGTCCTTCGCCCAGCGCCCCTTGCTGTTTCACAACGTGCGGGGCAAGTTCGGCATTATGCCGCCGGTTGAAGGCAGCGGCTTGGCCAAGCTTGCCTCCTCGCGTGGCCTGGCATACGGAGACCTGTTCAACAACGGGCAGATCGACGTGGTAATTAACAACCTGGATGCCCCGCCCACCCTGTTACGGAATGTAATGAGCGCCCCCGGTACGGGTTCAACGGAAACCGCGGCATCCGGTCCAATGAATCATTGGATCGAGTTCCACTTGATCGGTGGTCCCCGCTCGCCGAGGGACGCCACCGGCACGCAGATGTTTGTGACGGCGAACGGCTTCCGCCAGCGCGCTGATGTTATAGCAGGGGGTTCGTTTGCATCTTCGCCCGATCCCCGGCTGCACTTCGGACTGGGGCAGGCTGCCAAGGTCGATCGCGTTGAAATTCATTGGCCTGACGGCACCAAACAGGAGCTTGCGCCGCCTTCGGCACTCGATGCGATCTACTCCGTGACAGAGGGCGGCCCGGCAAAACCGGTTCGCTAACGACTTCACCAACGGCTCGGCCAAGCTATTTGTCGTTTGAGTGCGTACCGTTCAGCTCCGCTACGCGAGCCAGCTCTTGCTTTGCCTGCTCAGACATGCCGCGCCTGCGGTATACCTGCGCCAGCTCAAAGTGAAGCCCAGCATCGTCCGGCTTGCCCGCTACAGCCTGTTCAAGCTCTGATTGCGCTTTTGGCATGTCTTCCCGACGGCGGTACAGCTTGCCGAGTGCGGCGTGAACCCTGCTGTCTTTCGGCGCTAAAATCTCAGCCTGCGTCAGCAGCGGCAGAGCCTCCTCCAGCTGATTGCGGTCTGTCAGCAGCAGGCCCAGGTTGATGAACGGCTGTTCGCTCGGATGCGGGTCGCCTGCCTGCCATGCCAGCGCCTGCCGATATGCCTGGACGGCTTCTTCAGGCCGGTTCAGCCCTTCCAGGGCAAGCCCGAGGTTGTTCTCTGCCTTGACCGAGCGCGGTACGATCGCAAGTGACTTATGAAACCCTTCAATGGACTCCGTGAAGCGGTTTTCCGTGTACTTGATGCGCCCCAGCATGTACCAGCTTTCGCCATCGTTGCTATCATCTTCCACGGAGCGGGTCATCCATGTGTCGGCATCCGCATAGTCGTTTAGCAGTACATAATCGAGTGCGATGTAGCGGAACTGGGCTGCCGAGGGATGTGCCAGATGAGCGGCATGGGTGTACTCGGCCAGTGACTCCTTGGCTTGGTGCTCATTGAGCAGGGTAAGCGCCAGCAGGTAGTGCGCCTCCGCCGAAGTTTGGTACTGCGCAAGATATGCATGGAGCAGCCGGTCGGCTTGCCCCCACTGCTTGCCCTCTATCGCTGTACGAGCGGGGGCAAGTTCATCCGCTGTACCAACTGCAAGCTGGCACCTGCCTGCGAGGGTGCCAAAGGCCAGCAACGCTGCGCACACCCATCCCTTTAGCGGACCGCTCATCTTGTCTCCCTCTCTCATCATGCCTATCGCTGTGCTACGTGTCATGTCAAGGGGAGCATGGCCCAAGCCAGATAGCAGGTAGCCGCTATTATCTGTGTACATGCTTGCCTTTGCTCTAGCACTCGCGCTGGCCCAGGCACCGGCCGCAACTGCGGACAACCCGGCAGCCGCGCGCGACCGCTACGAAGCACTGCTGGCACAAAACCCGGCAGATACCGCCGCGCAGGCAGGTGAAGTGAGTGCCTCAGAGCAGTTGGCGCTGAGCTACCGTGCTGCTAAAAACTCTGAGGAAATATTGCGCACCCTGCTGCGCGCGCAAAAGCTGGTGCCCGATGATGCCCGCCTGCTTTATGACCTCGGTGTAATGGAAGAGGAGCTGCGGCTGGACCACGATGCCGACGGGACTGTAGCGCACCTGCTTCAGGTAAGCCCCGGCGACGCGAAGGCGCTGTACCTGGCGGCGCGCGTCAAGCTTGACCTGGGGCAGCTGCCGGAGGCAGAGGCGGACATGCGCAAGTATCTCGAAAAGAAGCCGGACGACGCGACCGCGCATTACGGACTCGGACATATTCTGCAGCAGGCGCAACAGCCGGGGCCGGCTGTTACCGAGTTTGAGAAATCCGTTGCGTTGATGCCGGTACAAACAGAGTCTTACTACCAGCTGGGGCAACTGGCGCTTGAAGGCGGCGACTACGAGCGCGCTATCAATCAGGAAACACATGTGCTGGCTCGCAACCCGTATCATGGCGGCGCGCTGGTGGTGACCGGCACAGCCTTGTTCCGGCTGAAGCAGTATGACAAAGCGGCAGCGTCGCTGGCGCAGGCAGTTACCTACTCGCCTGAGTACCAGCCGGGGCATTATTTCTACGGCTTGACGCTGGCACGGCTTGGAAAGAAAGAGCAGTCGGACGCAGAGCTGGGTGTAGCCACCCGGCTGGCCGACGAGGACAACCGAAAAACTTCACAAAGAATGCGGCTGAATCCGCAATAAAAGCCCGCCTTAACCGGCAGCAAAAACGATGGCCCGCATGTTGCATGAGAGATCTGGATTGTCGACTCGGGACAAAGCATCTCTGCCGGAGTTTTACAGGGGTCACTCGCCAGCTTTACATGTTCGCGCGATCATTTTGTCAGTACTTGCAAAACCAGGGAGGAAGCGGCCCCAGGCTTATGAAAGACACGTTGCGTCGCTTTCATGAAGTCCGTCGGTTTAGCTTCAGAAATCCGCACGAACGATTGCGGGTTCAAATCTGTTAACGGAAACCACGAACTCTGCACTTGAACCACAATGCGATGTCCCCTCAAAAACGTATGGTTTATGTCAGGCATCGCATAGCGGATCGAAGTTACTTCATTCGGCTGCAAGGCTTCGGGGCTTGAGAAGGAGTTCCTGAACCGCGCCCGCATCGGCTCGCCGCGAACGAGTTGCTGATACCCCGTTACGGACGCAACCGTAGAGTATTCATCGATGAGCTTCACGTCAAAATCGGAGTCCGTGCCGCTACTCGAAACCTGAAGGCGAACGGCTAACGGACCTGCGACGGTTACATCTTGATCGAGCGGATCGGTCTTATAGGTAAGGACGTCGGAACGACTAGCCGCAAATCTCTGGTCGCCGTACATATATTCCTCGGCGAGTTCAGGGGAGGGATGCTCAACATACGGGACCGGCTTTGCCGGATCGCTGACGTACTCGTCGTACGAGCTCTCATGCTCGGTGGGCGGCTCGAAAGTAAGTCTTCCGTTGGCATGGAGGTAAAGGCTCCTGGGCTGAATGCCGGGAGGCGGCCAGGAAGCGTAGCGCTGCCACCGGTTCGTTCCTGTTTCAAACGCAAGCGCACCGGGAATGTCCGGGGCCGGGGCGCCTTTTAGATAGTGCTCGAAAAAGGTGAAGAGAACTTCGTTCCGAAAAAATGTGCCTGTATCTAAACCGAACTCCAGCGGGCCGAGTTGCCGGCCCGGTGAGCGCAACCAATCCCCATGCCCCCAGGGTCCCATGACCAGCAGATTCGCAGAGTCGGGGTTCGTCTCCTTCATTGCGTAATAGGTGCGGAACGTACCCGCAAGGTCTTCGGCATCGAACCACCCTCCGACATGCAGCACGGCGCAATGGACGTTGTGGAGGTGCTGCGAGATGTCGCGCGCCCTCCAGTACTCATCGAAAGTGTCATGCCGAATATTCTCGTCAAGCAAGGGGTTTTGGGCGAGCGTCGCAATTGCCCCCACGCCCGGCCCGTGCGTTAGGAAGAACTTATAACCGTCCGAAGTTCGGTAATTGAAGAACGGGCCGATTTTCGAAGAGGGGAACTCCAGTCCGGTGTCGCGGGGTTTGAAGAAACCGGCATAGACGGAGAACTGCTCCGCAAGTTGAAAGACGCCGTTGTGGTAAGCATCGTCTCCGAGGAAGAGATTGGTCATTGGAGCCTGGATCGAAGCGGCCTTGATGGCAGGATGCGAGTCGATGATGGAGGCCGAGGTGTAAAAGCCCGGGTAGGACATGCCCCAGATACCGACTTTGCCGTTGTTGGACGGCACATGTTTCAGGAGCCATTCCACGGTGTCATACGTGTCCGTGCTTTCATCGGTCTGACCCGGCGTCGACTGATCGATATGCGGGCGCATGTCGACGAACTCACCTTGGGACTGAAATCGCCCGCGCACGTCCTGAAACACAAAGATATAGCCTGCACAGTCGAACTCGGGCGAGGCACCCAGCTGCGGACGGTATCGACCTTTACCGTAAGGCGACACACCGAACGGGGTGCGCTGGATCAGTAAGGGATACATATTTGTTATGTCTCTTGGAAGGTAAACCTGCGTAAAAAGCGTTACGCCGTCGCGCATGGGGATGCGATATTCATACTTTGTATAGCGTGCTTTCGTTTGGTGAGCGCCATCTGTGCGGCTAAAAAACAGCCACGCCGCACACGCAACGAACGTAGCCGAGAGCGCCGCGGCAAGACCGAATCGGCTGGATCTCATTGACCCTCCCTGCGGGCATTCTCTCATCGACACTTAGAGGGTGTGCAATGTACCTTTTCAAAAATCCTCCCGAAAATCGTGTCATCCTGAGCGGAAATTGACGCGCAAGCATCAATTGGAGTCGAAGGTCCTGCTTCTGCTTTGGAACTTCGCGTCGAGCCCGAGAAAAAGCAGGTCCTTCGACTCCGCTCAGAATGACACCGCTTAGGCTCAGGATGACACCGGGTATCAGTTTTGCAACGTCTCAGACATTCTCTCAGGATGACTTTTCATTGGGATGAGTAAGCAGAAGACGCACCCCGAAAAACGAGATAACGGACTTCCCCCTGTTGCATTCACCCGCCAAGCCGCAGCAGCACCTGGACGCTCTGCAAGCGCTGCTCTCCATGCCGCTCCAGCGCCTGCATGGCAAAGTGTCGCAGATCAGCCGCGCGATGCCGGGGCCATGGTTGCGCTGCAAACCGCTCTGCCGGAGCGTGAAACAGCTGCTCCGCCAGCTCGCGCGAGGCAGGCGAAAGCACGTGCGTCTGCAACCCGGCAGCGCGCTTGCGGTCCTCCGCGCACATCAGCCCATCTGCCGCCGGATGCCAGTACACCGGCTCTTCCGCTCTAAATAAATGGCCGCATGCCGTGCAGCGCCGCGTGTCCGGCATCCAGCCCATCAGCCGCACCATCCACAGCGCAAAGTAGGTAACCGGCATCCACACACAGCCCACATGGGTCTGCTCCAGCACCAGCAGCAGCAGGCGGAACATTGCGTCCTGCGCCTCGTCCTGCACCACGCCGTCCGGCAGCATTTCGTCCAGCACCTCGGTGTAGAGGGCAAGCGCGGCGGCACGGGCGTAGTCGGTGGATTCGGCAAGCGGCGAGCGAAGAATCTCAAATGAATCCAGCCGTACCAGTTCCTGCCGGGGCCGAGTGGCATATTGCGCGCGCACATGGGTCATGGGCTCCAGCGCACCGCCAAACCTGCGCCGCGACTTGGACGCGGATTTTGCGACGCCCTTGATCTTGCCTGCTTCGCGCGTAAACAGCGATACGATTAGATCTGCCTCATGGATCGGCCAGCTGCGGAGGACGACGGCTTCGGCTGTGTACTGCGTGGAAGGCTCCCTCAGATCAGCGGTGTCAATCCACCTGCAACGATCATAGCTGTGCCCTCATCAAGTCCTTTCAAAGCTCACGGGATAAAACAGTTTAATGTTCGCCATAACTTTCTATAATCTCGCATGCTGTATGAAATTACCGATGTACCCTGTCGTGAAGGCAAGTATTGCCACGCTTCTCCGCTACTTCAGTTGCGGCAAGCAGCGCCGGTAATCCGACTGCGCTACAGGAGATTTATCCCGAACATGCCGAACGATCTGCGCAACTTTCTTTCCCTTTCCTACTCTGAGCTAGAAACGCTGAACCTGGAGGCAAAGGAGGATCGCCGCAAGCGCGTCTCCGCCGACCAGATACGTGACAAGCGCCTCCAATACCTGCAAAATACCGACGGCATCAAGGCCGTGACCGTGATGTTCAGCGACCTGGAAGGCCGGCTGCACATGCTGGATTATGACAAGAAGTTCCTGGTCAACAGCTACGACAACCTGACGTTTGACGGTTCGTCGATTCGCGGCTTTACCGCGCAGCGTGAAAGCGATCTGCGCCTGGGTATTGATTGGGCCGCGTTCTACTGGCCGCCTGCCGACATATTCGGCGCGGGTAAGGTGCTGGTGTTCGGTGAAGTGATCGACAAGGAAGGCAAGCCGTATGCGGGCGACTTGCGCGGCGTGCTCAAGAGCTTTGCACAGGAAATGTTTGATAAGGAAGGGTACACGCTCAACGCGGCCAATGAGATTGAAGGCTTTCTGTTCGAGGGCCGCGATGCCGAGCGTAACTTTCACAAGAACTGCCGCTTCAATTATGTCAACCAGGGCGGCTACTACCACTCCCTGCCGGGCGACGCGCTGCGGGATTTTATTGACCGCGCGGCAGAAGTGCAGCGGGCTATGGGCTTTGAAAACGAGAAGGACCACCCTGAGGTCGCGCCCTCGCAGTTTGAGATCAACTACAGTTACGGCGAGGTAGTTGCGGCTGCTGACCAGATCCAGCTGTACAAGCTAATCTGCCGGCAGATTGCTCAGCAGTTGGGCATGACGGCGTCGTTCCTGCCGAAGCCCGTAGTGGGTGTGAACGGCAGCGGCATGCACACCAATGTATCCATTACTAAGGGCGGCAAGAACATCTTCTGGGACGCAAACGGGACCGAGAAGCTGGCACCGATCGCCTGGGAGTTCATTGACCGTATCCTGACGCACGGTAACGACATCTGCCTGCTGCTGAACTCAAGTGTGAATGCCTACCGACGGCTTGACCCGCACTTTGAAGCGCCGAATCAGATCAAGGCTTCCGCTACGGATCGCGGGTCGATGGTGCGTGTGCCGATCGGCAATGAGAAGAGCGCGCGGGTGGAGGTGCGATCCGTTGCACCGGACGCAAACCCATACCTGGCGCTGTACTCCATCTTCAAATCAGGGCTGCACGGCAAGACGGCGAAGATCGACAACCTGCGCCAGGCGGAGCGCTACTTGCCGGACAACATCTACACGGCGCTTGAAAACTTCCTTGCGGCAGAGTGGACGACGGAGCTACTAGGTGAGGATGTAAAACACCGCTTCGCGGAGTTAAAGCAAGGTTCGGCGGACAGGTGTCCGCGTCTGTTAGGAACGTTTGTGAAACCGAGCGAGGTGCAGTTCCACCATGAGGTATACAACCAGTATTTGTGGAACGAGTTCTGAGATGAACGAATTCGGCACGAGCATCACTCAGATCGCCTTGACGGACATTTTCTTATTACTGTTGAAAACGCATTAGCAATGGCTAAGCAGCGCGGATGAATTTATCCGCACTGCTTTAAGCTTTAAAATGGGAAAAGCGGTACCTTCCTGAAATCCCTCGCAGTAGGTACACGCGAGTATGGAGGCAATCATGAGCTTCGGACTCTCGATTGCTGTGAAAAGCTAAAACTAATATATCAACTTCAGCTTGACCAGTTACGGATAATATTTCAGCGATTGATACGGTCTGCCTCATCCGCCCATTTCCATTTTCAAAGGCGCTCAAGGCTCGATCTCAACAAAAGATCTAGTATGCGGCTACCCCATTCGCACCGGTTTGCGGAGCCTCTGGAAAAATGCTTCCAATCTGGGTCAGTGAGCCGTCCGAGTTTACCAGGAAACCGGCAAGCTGACCATTGACGCTGAAGAAATTATAAAGATACTTACCGTCCGCAGATAGTGCCATGTCAATAGGAAAGGAGGTGGCCGGTATTGGAGGGAAAATGACCGGACTAGTCGCCGGCACAGTGGCCGCTATTCCCAACGGATTGAGCTCACCGTTTTTTGTCAAGCCGTAGTACCCGATGGTGCTTGTGGTGGTATTCGACACCCAGG
>CAXSHS010000062.1:0-18916 GCA_964237325.1 uncultured Acidobacteriaceae bacterium
AGAACCTCACGTGACTCCGGCAGGGCCGGGATGGTAGCCAGGTTGGTGGCCATAAATTGTATACGGGGCGCCAGAGCGGACGTCTCGTGAATAGAAAAGCTATAGGAACTTTGTCTATTCCATAAATCATCTTTACCTTGCGCCATGATGCCTGCCTTGTCAAGGAAGGAACTGAAGAAACACTAAAAAGGAAGTACAAAACCGGAAGATAACCGAATGAGAAGGAACACTTCATGTTTATGCTCAATTCCCATTTAGGCGGAGTGTAGCAGTCGGCGACACATGACAATCTGAGGACGGCTGTGGATGGTGGTGGATTGTAAGGAAATCGAGGCTGCTGCCAATCGGGTTGCAGATACGAGGTAGTGCCCAGAGGGTGCGCTCGAAGTAACATTCAGATCAAATATCCATCACAATATCGTGTCATCCAGAGAAGGCGTGTGAGAAATGCTACTCAGCAATGCTGTGTCCTCCTGAGCGGAGTGGAAGGACCTGCTTCTCTCGGCTACAGGCGCAAAGTTCAAAAGCAAAGCAGGTCCTTCCACTCCGCTCAGGATGACACCGGATTAGTAATTTGCAACTTTGCACACACCGTGGCCCAGAATAGCTGCCCCGGCACCATCTGGCTAGTGAGCAGGTTCGGCAGCTTGCAACTCAGCCGTAATAACTCCGGCGGCTTCCCTTGCCTGCTCGTACTGATCCGGTGGAAAAGAGATCGCACCTACGCGCGCATGGCCCCCTCCGCCGTAGCGCTCGCAGATCGCCGCCAGGTTGACCAGCTGTTCCCGGCTTGCTGTAGTCCAGGGATTGGTGCCTACAGCTACCTTGGTGCGAAAGCTCGAACGTGACAGGCCTACGGAGTAAGTGGCCGTCGGGTGCAGATAGTATGGGATGAACTTGTTGTAGCCCTCAATGTCGCGGTCGGCGATATCGAACGAAATGGTGCCCCTCTCAAGGGTGGAACGCTCACGGATGAGTGCAAGTGCCGCCTGATGTCTTTCAAGCAAAGGCGGCAGCAATTTGGCAACAAAAGGCTGATCGAGGATCTGCTCAATCGACATGGCTGTCAGCAGGGGAATCACCCTTGGAACAAAGTCCGGGTCCGTTGCCGATTCGATCACCAGGGTAAGCCGCATGGCAGCTTCCCGCATCTCGACTGCGGCGGTGGCGCTCTCGTACAAGGCGCCGTCGACGATGTTTGCCCAGTAGACCAGGGTGACCAAGCTGGTCGCGTCAAAGCCGAAGCGAGCCACGGCGGTGTCTGCAATGAACGAGGTACAGGAGGTGTACGCGGGATCGTAGAAGCGCCGGTTGCGAAAATTGCCGGCAGGGTCGGCAAGCCCTCGCTCGTAAGCGGCATAGTCCTGGGCGGAAAGGAACGCGCTGAGATGGTGGTCGAACCACCAGGTTACGCGCGGCGAAGGTGAGTATTTGAAGTCGACGATGGCGTTTTCGTCACCGGTGAACTCAGTGTCATCGAACAATGACCCGGCGCGGTGCACCAACCCATGGTATTCATAGCTGGCATGGGGATCGATGCATTCGCGGTGGAAGCGCGTGAATAGGGCGGCGGAGCAGGCACCGTCAAAGCAGTTGCCGTGATAAAAAACGCGAACTCGCAATGGTCGGTCTCCCATAATAGCTTGTAGGTGTGAATCTCTTAGAATGAGGAACTGCCGGCCTACTGTCAAGGACCGGGTGGAGCCATGTTTGAATCCTGCGTACACTTACAACCGGAAACCCCGCGCATTGCTGCAATGGATATTTGTGGGGCAGGAAGGCCTGCGGCCCGGCTGGGGCTGCTTTGCTTTCGTATTGCTGCTGCTTGGTATCAGCCGATTTGTGCAGTTTATCTCCCGGCAGCTTGCACACGGTAGCCTCGCAAGGCCGCAAGGCCCGCTCAAGCCGGGCTTTCTGATTGCCGGTGAACTGGCTTCGGTAGTTGTAATTTTCGCCGTGACTTTGATAATGGCCCGGCTGGACCGGCGGCCTCTTGCAAGCTACGGACTGGGCGGGCGCACCATTACCGGGCACCTCGGGTTCGGGTTGGCCGCCGGGTTTGCCGCGATCTCCACGCTGGTAGGGGTGTTGTGGGTCTCGCACCTGATAGTGCTGTATCCGGCTGGGCTATCGGGGAGCAAAACAGCGGAATACGGTATAGCCTGGGGTGCCGGATTTTCGCTGGTGGCGGTCTCTGAGGAGCTGCTGCTGCGCGGATACCTGCTGTGGACTCTGGCGCGGGGCATCGGCTTCGGCTGGGCTGCCCTGCTGCTTTCCATGAGCTTTGGCCTGCTCCATGGCAGCAATCCCGGCGAAACCCCAGTAGGGCTGTTCTCAGCCGCTGCGGTAGGGCTGCTGTTCTGCCTTAGCATCTGGTACACGCGCTCACTGTGGTGGGCCGTTGGGTTCCACGCAGCTTGGGACTGGGGTGAGAGCTTCTTCTGGGGCACATCCGACAGCGGGATGGTGGTGAAGGGACACTTGTTCAACGAGCAGCCCGGGGGCAGCCCATTGCTGAGCGGCGGGGCGACAGGGCCTGAGGGCAGTCTGCTGGTGTTCCCGGTGCTGCTGGTATGCGCGCTGCTGATATTTATGTGGTTTCGATGGTCGCGCGGAAAGGCACAGACGGTACGGCCGGCCTGAACGGGCTGGAGCCCGGTGCGATTCCCATTCCGGTTCACTCTTGCACGTCAATTACTTCTGCTGTACTTTCCATCCTGCACGCGAATGAGAGAATCAGCGGGAATGCATCCCGTTATCAGCAACGCACCTCGACCGTTCCGCCAGCTTCCGCGCCGGCTTGCTACCGGATTTGGGTTGTTGCTTTTCCTTCTCATTGTGTCGGCAGGGGTAGCGCTGCTGGGGCTTCACCATCGCATGCAAGCTTCACTGGCCCCCGTAGACGGCACGCTGCACCTGCCGGGGCTGAGCGCCCCTGTAACCGTACGACGCGACGCGCACGATGTGCCGCACATTGAAGCGGCAAACATGAGTGACCTGCTCGAAGCGCAAGGCTGGGTTACGGCGAGTGACCGATTATGGCAAATGGATATGGCACGACGCCTGCCCGCCGGCGAGGCGGCAGAGGTGCTGGGGAGCGCCCTGGTGCCGCACGATCGCGTGGAGCGCACACTGGGCATGCGCGATGTAGCTGAACGTATGGTGAGCACTCTGCCGCCGGGTCAGTTGGTGCAGCTTAAGGCATACGCGCGCGGGGTGAATGCATACATCACGCATGCGGAACAAGAGGGCGTGCTGCCCGCGGAGTTCTCGCTGCTGCTGTACAAGCCCGTACCATGGCGTCCACTAGACTCCATGCTGGTGGCGCTGTCGATGTCGGAGATGCTGGATGAGCGCTGGCAGGCCAAGCTGAAGCGTGAGCAGGTGACGGCACGGCTGGCAGCACATGGCGAGGCAGGGCTGGCGGCAGACCTGTTCCCGACCGGCTCCTGGCGCGACCACCCGCCGGTGCCGAGCGGGCCTGCCATCGGCGATCCGCAGGATGTGCCGCAGATTCCGCTTGACTCCACTCAAACCCGGACGCAGCCGCCACAAACACGGTTACAAACCTCGGTGCTGCTGCCGGTGGAAAGCCTGCTGGCACTCGCAACTGTTGGAGAAGGCGAGCCATGCGCGGGCTGCCGGCCCGGTTCCAATGAGTGGGCAGTGAGCGGCGCACATACAGCGAGCGGCAAGCCGCTGCTGTCGAATGACATGCACCTGGACCACGGCATCCCCGACCTGTGGTATGAGTCGGAGCTGCGTGCCGGGGCGTTCCACGTAGCGGGTGTCACGATACCGGGGCTGCCCATGATCGCCGCCGGGCACAACGACCACATCGCCTGGGGCTTTACCGCCCTGGGTGGAGACACGCAAGATGTGTACATCGAGCAGCTGAACGGGCAGGGAGCGTACCGGACATCACATTCTTCTGGGAACTCTCCTGAAAATTCTCCGGGCTCGCAGCAGTGGCTCCCGCTCCAGCATGAGCACGAGGTGATCCAGGTGCGCGGCGGCCATGACTTGCCGCTCAATGTCGAGCGCACCGCACATGGCCCGCTGATCACCGCGCTCATCCCCGGCGAGCACCGTGCGCTTGCACTGCACTGGACCATCTATGACGCGCAGGCCAAGGGCTTGCCGCTCTTCGCGCTTGACAGTGCGGAGGACTGGACGAGCTTTCGCGCGGCCATGGATACCTGGTGGGCGCCCACGCTCAACGCAGTCTATGCCGACGATGCGGGGCACATCGGCTACCAGATGATCGGGCTGATCCCGGTGCGAGCAGGCGGGCTGCAAGGGATGCCGATCGTGCCCGGAGGGCCGGCAGCAGCTGGCGAGTGGACCGGCTACATACCATTTGAGAGCCTGCCTTCCGTGCTCGACCCCCCGGGCGGCATTGTGGCGACTGCAAACGCACGTGTCTCGCCGGACGGTTACCCCTACCAGTTGACCCTTGAATGGGCCTCGCCGTACCGTAACGAGCGCATCTGGCATTGGCTCACAGGCAAGCGCGGGCTCACGCGGGCCGACATGTTGAAGCTGCAGACCGATGTCTACTCTGAGGTGGACCAGGAGATTGCACAACACTTTGCCTACGCCATCGACCACGCAGAACACCCGAGCGAGCGGGCACGCGCAGCGGCGGATTTGCTACGCTCATGGGACGGCGTGTTTGATGTGAACTCGCCTGCGGCGGCTATCATGGCCTCGACAGAACAAATGTTTTGGCCTGCGGCACTGGGCGCGAAGATCGGCGATAGCTGGCGGCTGTATGACTGGACAGAAAGCACCTACGCTCGCGAGCAGCTGATCGCGCACCAACCGGCGGCGTGGCTGCCTGCGAACTACCGCAACTGGAACGACTTTCTGGCCGGCCTGGTGGAGGCGGCATGTAAGCCCGCTCCGGGCCATCTTGCAAACTGGCGCTACAGCAGCATCCACACCATCGCTATCGAACATCCTCTCTGGAAGCTGCTGCCGGGCTTCCATGCAGGCGTGGGTCCGCTGCCGCAGTCGGGAAACCAATCAACGGTCAAGCAGGTGTCGGGCACTCTAGGGCCGTCGCAGCGGTTTACCGCGGACTTCGGCGATCTTGACCAGTCGACGGAAAACATTGTCATGGGGGAAGCCGGCGACCCGGCGAGCCAATACGCACGGGACCAGTGGACTAGCTGGTACGGCGGCACTACATTTGCCTTGCCTTTTAGCCCGCAAGCCGTCCAGGCAGCCGCGCGGCACACGCTGCGTCTGCTTCCCTAGCGTGAGAGGCACAGCACACGCCGGGCGCATTGGGCTTGCGGGAGTGATAGCGCTTGCGGCTACCCTGCCGCTCCTGCTGCATGGAGCATCCTGCGGGCAGGACTTTGACTTTCACCTGCAAAGCTGGCTTGCGGTGCGGGCGGCGTGGCATGCGGGCCTTTTCATGCCCCACTGGGTGCCTGGAGCTAACTATGGCGCGGGCGAGCCGCGTTTCGTCTTCTACCCGCCATTGTCGTGGCTAGTGGGTGCGCTGCTTGGGCTGGTACTGCCATGGACGTCCGTACCCGCCGCATTTATGGCTGCATGCATTGCGGGTGCCGCAGCTGCTATGCATACAGTGGCACGCCGCTTCTGCCCTGAGCCACAAGCTACATTGGCCTCGGTGCTATATGCGCTAAGCCCGTACCTGCTGTTTACCGGGCTTGAGCGCACCGCCTTCGGTGAGCTGCTGGCCGCCGTGTGGATGCCGCTTCTGCTTGACGTTCTGCTGCGAGAGCGCTTACCCGTTACGCGCACGGCGGGGTTGGTGGCGGCGATCTGGTACACCAATGCACCGGCAGGCGTCATGGCTTGCTACATGATTCTGTTTGCAACCGTGTGGGTTGCAGTACGTGGGCCTGACAGAATCGCTACCCTGCTGCGCGGCGGAGCGGCACTTACGCTTGGCTGCGCTTTGGCGGCAGATTTTCTGTTGCCCTCCTGGTACGAGCAGCGCTGGGTTTCGATCGCGCGGGCTGTTGGCCCCGGTATGCGCGTGGAAGACAGTTCCCTGTTTGCTCACACAGGCGAGAGCTACCACGACCAGGTCCTGTTTACCGCCTCCTGCATTGCCGTCGCGACGCTAGGGGCAGGCCTGCTGAGCTGGGCAGTACTTACGCTTACACCCGGAGGCTCACAGGGCAAGCAAGCCCGCACAAGCCATCTACTGGGAGGGCTGCTTCTGCTCATCCTGCTGCTGCAGTTCCGTGCCAGCGATCCGCTGTGGAACCTGCTGCCCGAACTACACTTTCTGCAGTTTCCCTGGAGGCTGCTGCTGCCTGCGAGCGTGGCAGCGGCGCTGCTCCTTAGCCTGGCGCTTGCCAGGGTACGCCCCCTTTTGTTGCCTGTGCTGGCCCTTGTCTATGCAGCAGGTATCGTCCCTTGGGCCGCGCACACGCGCTATCAGCCATGTGACGAGGAGGATAATGTCACCGCACAGCTTGCCTTGCTTCAAAGCGGCGCCGGCTTTGAAGGTACAGACGAGTACACAGCCTTAGGCAGCGACAATGGTGAGATTCAGCAAGGACTGCCGCTTGTGCGGTTACTTCGCGAGCCGGACGCAGACGAGGGCGATGACACAGCGGCAGTAAACCCGGCCTGGAAGTCGGCACCTGAAGCGTTCGCCACAAGCGAGATTCATGTGGAGCTGTGGCAACCGGAAAGCCTCCTGGTGCGCGTCCGCCCAGCCTCGCAAGCATACGCTGTGCTCCGTTTGGAACGCTTCCCCGCTTGGCAAATCTTGCTGAACGGCCACCCGTGCGGCAGCGCCTGCGTTACGCGTGAGGACGGCTTGCTAACTGTGCAGGTGCCTGGCGGGCAGCTGAGCACGATTGAGGGTCGGTACGCGGTCACTGGCGACGTGTGGCTGGGGCGCGGGCTCTCCGCACTCGCGCTCCTAACACTGCCGGTCGGCAGGAAGTTCGGCAACCGGCGTGCCAAGCCTCGGCTATGATGTTGTGGAAATGAACGTTGACGTACACAGCCTGCTGAGCACCGGTGCCTCGGCAACAGACGCGGCGCTCGACCGGCTTCTGCCACCCGCCGGTGCCCCGCCCGCCTCCATTCACGCCGCTATCCGCCACAGTACCTTTGCCGGTGGTAAGCGCATACGACCGGTGCTGGCGATTGAAGCCGCGCGCGCGGTGGCCGGGATGGTCCCGCCCGGTGCGGACCAGTTAGGGGCAGCGCTTGAGATGCTGCACACCTACTCGCTGGTCCATGACGACCTGCCCGCGCTTGATAATGACGACTTACGCCGCGGCAAGCCGACCTGCCACGTCGTGTATGGCGAAGCGATTGCCATCCTGACCGGCGACGCGCTACAAACGCATGCTTACCGTGTACTGGCCGGGCTTCCCTGCCCGGCAGAGGCGCGGGTCAAGATCATCCGCCTGGTTGCCGAGGCAACCGGCACCGAGGACGGCATGATCGGCGGCCAGGTGCTGGACCTGGAGGGTGAAAATACAGCTCCGTCCGTGGCTTCGGTTGAAGCCATTCACCGGGCGAAAACAGGCGCGTTGATCCGCGTCAGCATTGTGGCCGGCGGCGTGTTTGCCGGTGCCGATGCGGCCCAGGAAGAAGCCCTGACCCAGTTTGGTCGCAGGGCTGGTCTTGCGTTTCAGATCGTGGACGATCTGCTGGACATGACGCAAAGCTCTGCGCAGCTGGGCAAAACGGCAGGCAAGGATGTTGCCAGCGAGAAAGCGACCTGGCCGGCGGTGCATGGTGTCGAACAGTCGCGGCTCCATGCGGCGCGTCTTATTGAAGAAGCATTTACCGCTTTACAAAGCTTTGGGCCTGATGCGGATGGGTTGAAAGCCATCGCCGCCTACCTGGTAGAGCGCACGCATTGATTGCACGTACAGAGAGAAAGGGCAAAACAATGACTGTCACCAAGCAGGAAATTTTAAGCGCACTGCGCGACATCAACGATCCGGAGCTGCCGGTCAATATCGTCGATCTTGGCCTGGTGTACCTGGTGGATGTGCAGCCAGACCCGGATGCACCGGGCATGCTGCCACGCAACCGTGTACATATTGAAATGTCAATGACCACCCAGGCATGTCCGGCGCACGCCATGATTCTCGAGCAGGTACGGAACCGGCTTGCCGGTATTCAGGGCATCAGCGAGGCGCAAGTGGACTTGATATGGGAACCTGCATGGACGCCGGACCGCATCAGTCCGGAGGCACAAAAAAAGCTGGGAATTGCAAGCTAAAGCTTTTGCACGGACACTTACCGGGCCGTACCGCGATGTGCGCCTGCTAAAGCGGGCGGTAGAGGAAAAGCAACTGCGAACGGCTTCCGGCACATCCTGCCAAGGGAACGGACATTTAGAAAGATTGAGGTTCCCGCCCATGCCACCGAGTGGACTCCAGGATTTATTCGCAACGGAACTTAGTGCTTTACTGAGCGCGCACAAAGATAGTGTTGAACAGTCAGGCGAGAATATATCGAAAACGGCAAACCCAAAGCTGAAGCGCCTTTTCAAAGCCGGTGCGGACATCAACGGAAAACAGGCGAAGCGCCTTGAGAAAGTCTTTGCCGCAGCCGGTTTGGAACCTAGCCAGCAAACAAATACGATCATTGCTGGCATCGACGAGGCAAACAGCAGGTTGCAAGGTGAGTTGACAGGCACCCAAGAACGCGAGCTGGCGAGGATCAGCATGGCGCAGGCAACAATCCATTACTACATCAGCAAATACGGAGCATTGCGGGCCTACGCGCAGGCATTGGGCCACGATAAGGCGGCTCGACTGCTCGGGCAATCGCTCCGTGAGAATAAAGAAGGCGATAAGCAGTTTTCAAAAATTGCTGAAGGCATTATGGTGGATGCGTACCGGGCAGAGTTCCCGTCAAGCGCAGGTATTGGACCGGTGCGATTGTTCTTCCGATTGCTGGCAGTGGCAGGATTGGTAACGGCAGCAGTACGGGCGGCTCAGCAGCAGCAGCAGGATGCAGCTTTGTAAGAGTGAAACGCCTGCAAAAAGGCGAGGCCTGAGGCCTCGCCTTTTATAGCTTGCAAACCACTACACCTGTCGCGAAATTACCTCGCGCAGCCGTGCTGCCTGCTCACTGAACTTCTCAATGAAAGTTTCTGCTCGTACCAGGAAATCTTGACCGTTGCGAATGTAAGTGGGCAGCTCGGCCCATAGTTCCTGCGCGGCTTCCGGGCGCTCCAGTAGTGTCATAGCGGCACCGGCACCGGCAATGATCATAGCCTGGCGCTTGCGGCCCATCAGCAACAATACCGCACCCGCGACCAGGGTGGTCGCAGCCACGTGGTGCGACCAGTGCAAGTCTTTCGGGTTCGGCAAAACGGTGCCCTTCGGTTCTGATGTCATCTTCGTAAGATCCATGTCGAAACTCCTCTATTTCGGGCCAGCGGCTTGCGAATGGGATGCAGTTGCCTGGGAAAGCACTGTCTACCTGTGTGAGATCTACCTTCAAGTTCAATCGAGATCAAAGTCGCGCATCGGTCGTTCGGTCGCAGGCGACTCCTTGGCTTTGCGCAAAGCCTCGGCAAAGCGTTTCGCCATTACATCGTCCTTATTCTTTTCAGCATCCACTGCCTGGCGGAACAGCGACTCCCGGCGCTCGTCGCCCTCGCGCATGGCCTTGGCGGCAGTTTCAAAATCGTCAAAGGTGCGCTTGCGCGGCGCGGGCGTGTGGGCGATTACGGCATGGGTCGCCGGGTCGATGCGCAGCATGCCGCCGCACTCCGGGCAAGACACATCAAATGGTTCGGCGGACTGCGGTAATGGCTTCTGTGCCATGATCATGTCCTTTCTCGCGAGTGGGATGCGTTACAGCCGGCTACAGCCAGGCTGATTTTCAGCCAGGCCACTTACAAAACAATAAGCTTGTGCCCTGGGCAGGGATCACCGGCGGCGTCAACTAGTATGCCGGGCAGCCGTGTGCCGTAGCGAGCCAGCGCCGCCGCTGCGCCCAGACTGCGCTCTTGCAGGTGGCCGTCGGGGTACACCTCAGCGTACAGCCCCGCAATCCGGCGGCGGATGCTTGCATTTTTCTGGAGCTCCCAACCGGCAGCCAAACGGCGCAAACGGTTCATCTGGTAGCGCATCTTGCTTCCGGCTATCTCGGCGGAGCGGCCCAGGTTTGAGTCCATGGCATGCATCCAGCCGGCAAGTGCATCGAGCTCGTCGGTCATGGCAGCGCCTGCGGCTTGCAGCTTGCGCTTCGCTTCCGGCGGCAGGGCGCGCGCTCCTACGCGCTGCGTCAACTCTTCAAGCGGCATGCGAAAGATTTCCGGCAGGTCAATGTCGTCGTGCTCCAGCACGGCAGCGTTGCGCACATCAAGCAAGGTGACGCTTAGGCGTGGCAGCACAGGCGTTTGCCGGCCCAGGATGTGTTGCGAGATGACTGCGGTCTGTGCAAAATAAGCGATCTCCGCAGGGCCTCCAATGTAGGCGGCAGTCGGCAGAATGGCGTCCTGAAACACAGGCCGCAGCAGCGCGTTGGGGCTCAGGCGCTCAGGCTCGCAATCCAGGATTGCAAGTAGATCCGCTGTTGTGTAGGCCTTGCGCCCGGCGGTCCAGCTACCGTCCGCACGCTGCTTGAGCGGCAGTCGCGTGTGCAGTTCGTTTTCCGCCCCGCCCTCCAGCAGAAATAACAGGCTGCCGCCCGGCTTGACCAGCACCTGCTGGTGGTAGCCGCGTGCTTCAAGCTCGCGCCCTCGGATGAGCAGGAGATTTTCGAGTGTTTGGGCTTCGGTGATCGCCTGGCGTAGAACATGGGAACCGGATGCATGGGCGGCCCGGCCCGCTGCGTCGAAAACAATCAAGCCCTCGTGCCGGAACGTAGCCGCGAGCCATTGCGCAAAGGCTCCCGCGAACGTCGCCTCAGGCCGGTAACATCGCCGTAGCAGGTCGAGCTCGGCAGTGTCGCCCAGCAGGGTGCCTGCACGGGTGAGCGCTTCATTGACTGCAGCGTGGAGCCGCAAGGCACCCACAGCCGCGCCGGAGGCACGCTCAGGATGGTCGGCGAGGCGAACCGTTTCCAGCGCGCTGGTACCCCGCAGCGCACCCCGTAGTGCCACATGGTCGATCTCGGCAAAATCGTGATCTTCAGTTGCCAGCCAGAAAATGGGCACATGCGGTACGCCGGTCTCGCGGGTAGCTTCCGTAGCTAGCCGGATGGCCGTAGCTGCCTTGTAAAGCGTGTACAGGGGGCCGCCGAAGAGCCCCACCTGCTGGCCGGTGACCACCGCGCGAGCACCGGTGCGCAGCCGCGCGATATTGGCAACAGAGGCCGGTCCGGCGTGGCAGGCATGGGCTTGCGCTTCCAGTACATCAGCCAGCGTGGGATTCGGCGTAATCGGAACGGAATGGTAATGCATCCAGCTGTTGCCGATAGGGGCCGCCGGGTACAGGCCGACGGCTTCCCCGGCTACATAGTCCGTGAATAGCTGGGAGAGACCCGGCAGCACAGCGAATGAGTAACACGCACCGGCCACAGAGGTCGTCTCCATCTCAGTTGCAAGTTTCTCATGGGCGGGTATGTGAGCCACATGGAACACAGTTTTTCAGGCTCGAATGCTTTGCCCGGGGTACGGTACGGAGAAAAGCAGGTTGTCTGCATCGGTCTTGCATACCGGACTAACTTTGCTCAGGATCATCCTTGATCCATCACTATTTGAAGAAAGACTGACAGAATGGATGTGCGAGGAACAGGCATGCCAAAGAAAGCAGAGAAAGAAGTGGCGAAAGCCGACGTTGTAAGTACCACGAAAAGGCGAACAAAACCGGCTGTAGAGGAGCGCGCGGTAAAAACAGCGAGTGAGCGCGACACCAAGCCGGAGCGCAAGAAGCCGGAGCCTAAGCAGGATCGCACCGCCGGTCCCAAATTGCGGCGTGAGGGCAAGGCCGAGGTGCTTTCGTCCCTAGTCGCCTATGAGGGTCCGTTATTCAAGGTGCTCAAAGAGCAGGTGCGTGAGCCGAACGGTCATGTCGGCAATCGCGACATCATCCGGCACAATGGTTCGGTAGTGATCCTGGCTGTAGATTCAAGTGGTAAGAAGGGCAGGAAAAATCCGCTGCTTATCATGGAGCGGCAGTATCGCCATGCCGCGGGGCAGTACCTGTGGGAGCTGCCTGCAGGCAAAATCGAGCCCGGCGAGCAACGCCTGGCCGGTGCCAAGCGCGAACTGCTTGAGGAAACCGGCTACACCGCCGCCCGCTGGACCGAGCTGGTGCGCTACTTTGCCAGTCCGGGCTTCCTGGGCGAGTGGATGCAGGTGTACCTGGCCGAGGAGCTGACCCCCGGCACAGCGCAGCCGGAAGAAGATGAAACGCTTGAAATTTATCCCGTGCCCTTTTTGCAGATGGAAGCCATGATGGCCGAGGGCAAAATTCTCGACGGTAAGACGCTGATCGGAGTGAGCCTCTACCGGCAACTGCGTGCGACACGAAAAGCCGATCGTAAAAAGAAAAAACGGGAACGCAGCAAAACCGATTGAGCCCCGTCCAAGTGGCAGCGCTGCGAAAGCGTCCGCCGGTCCGAACGATGAGACCGGTGCGTCTGTCGGGAAACCCGACCGCAATCTGCGCACAGGAAGGCATCGCCGGTGGGACACTTCAAGGGCAAAGTAAAGTGGTTCAACAACGCAAAAGGCTTCGGCTTTATCGGCAGGGAAGACGGTCCCGATGTCTTCGTGCACTATTCTGCCATTCAGATTGAAGGCTATAAAAGCCTGAAGGAAGGCGATGAGGTGGAGTTCGACGTGATCCAGGGCCAAAAAGGCCCCCAAGCCGATCAGGTCATTCGCCACCGCGAGATCGCTTAAACCTTTCACAAACATTAAGACCCGCCCCGAAAGATCGGGGCGGGTCTTAATGTTTGCGGGTTGCAGGGCAAGACCCCCTGCATGGGAGGCGGCCACTTCGTGGCGAGTCTTTGTTTGATTTATAGCTTTCCTATCGGCCAGTACGATCGTACCGATGTATGGGATGGTCCCATAAGCCAACGAGCACGCGCCACAAAGTGGCCGCAAGCCGCACAGGCGGTTTTGACGCACCCTGCCCCAAAACGGTTCCGCATGCTTGAATACAAGCATGGAGAACCGTCTGATCGCTGCGATGCTTGACGAAACTGCTGACCTGCTGGAGATTTCAGCGGCGGACCCGTTCCGCATTCGCTCCTACCGGCGCGCTGCCGAGGCAGTTGAGGCCAGCACGGTACAGCTTGCGACCCTGATCAACGAGCCCAAACAACTGCTGGCCATCCCGAACATCGGCAAGGGCATGGCCGCCAACATTCAGGAGATTGAAAAAGCAGGCACCTTCCCGCTGCGCGAAGAGCTGATGTTGCGCTACAAGCCGTCGATGCTCGAACTGCTGCGACTGCCGGGCATGGGGCCGAAGTCAGTAGCGCTGTTCTGGGATGCGCTGCAGGTCGGCTCGATTGAAGAGTTGGAGGCGGCGCTTGCGGATGGTCGCGCGCTGACCTTGCCGCGCTTCGGGCAGAAGGGCGTGGACAAGCTGCTGGCCGGCATTGCCGACTACAAACGCAACAGCGGACGCTTCGGGATCAACGTGGCGGAGAAGGTTGCGGACCAGTTAACGGCTTACCTGCGGGAATTTCCGGGGCTGGACCGGATCGTACCTGCAGGTTCGCTGCGGCGAGGCCGCGAGACTGTAGGCGATCTCGATATCCTGGTGACCGGACCTGCGTGCGCGGAAGACGTGGTAGCCGCAGCCGTGGAGCATACGGCGGCCTACCCGCTGGCCGGCACGGTGCTGGCCAAGGGTGCCAATAAGGTGTCGTTCCGTATGCGCTCCGGCTTGCAGGTAGACGTGCGGCTGCTGCCCGAAGGCTCCTTCGGCGCGGCGCTGCAATACTTTACCGGCTCCAAGATGCACAATGTGACAATCCGCCAGCGGGCGCTGCGGCGCGGTTACACACTGAGCGAGTATGCGCTGGCCCGGCTTGAAGATAGCTCTTTTGTTGCGGGCGCGGATGAAGCTGGAATCTACGAGGCTCTTGGGCTGGCATGGATTCCACCGGAGCTGCGTGAGAACAACGGCGAAATCGAATTGGCGGAGGCGGGCACGCTGCCGAAGCTGATCGAGCAGCAAGATATCCGCGGCGACCTGCACATGCACACGGACGCAACCGATGGAAAGAACACCATCCGCGAGATGGCTGAAGCCGCAGCCGCGCTCGGCTATGAATACATCGCGATTACCGACCACTCAAAGCACCTGGCCATGACTAATGGCCTCGACGACGAGCGCGCCCTGTTACATATCGCCGCCATCCGCGATGTGAACGAGCAGATGGAAGGCCGCATCCGCGTACTGCCCGGCATTGAGGTCGATATCCTGGCCGACGGCTCACTCGACATGGCTGACGAGGTACTGGCGCAAATGGACATGGTGGTGGCAAGTACCCATTCGCATTTTGGGCAGGAGGAAGCAGAGCTCACGGAGAGGCTTCTGAAAGCGGTTGAAAACCCCTATGTGCGCGTAATGGGTCACCTGACCGGCCGCATTTTATTGCGACGCGAGCCTATGCGCTTTGACGTGACCACGGTGCTGAAGCGGGCCTCTGAGCTGGGCTGCGCTGTCGAGCACAATGCCTCAGCCGAGCGGTTGGACCTGAGCGATATCCACCTGCGCCTGGCACATCAGCTTGGCTGTACGCTGGTGATTAACACCGATGCCCACCAGTGCTCCACCCTGGGCAAACTGCAATATGGTGTGCGGCAGCTGCGGCGGGCCGGGCTACGGGCTGAGGACGTGTTGAACACGCGCCCTTTGGAACAATTTCTGGGAGGGCTGCGGTCACGCCCGTAATGCCCGATGCCGTCTCCAAACCGGACTCCATTCGATGAGGTAATTTATGACCTACCAAGCCCCTGCCTACGACGCGGGCCAGACTCGCCGAACCTTTGTGATTTTGCTGGTGATTATCTTTTTGTTCTTCAGCCTGTGGGCATGGGTGTTCTTCCACCAGAAGCCGCGTGTGGCCGACGGCACCATTGAGGGCTTGACCGTAATCCCGCAGCACACGGAGATACGCCAGGGCGGCACCATGCGTGAAGGCTACGGCGGCGGCATCGCCAAGTCCGATGAACTCTACGTCTGGGTCACTTTTAACATGAAGAACCTGACCGAGGACGTGCCGCTTTACGAAACAGGCCAGCAAGCCACGCTATCGCTTGCCGACGGTCAGCAGCTGTTTGCCCATGCCGCCGACCCCCGCCAAGTTGCCATGGTGAATGCCCTGCCAAAGATCCGGCAGGTGCAGGGAGCACTGGTGCCGCGCGAGCTGACCCTCAAGGCCGGCGAGTCCACCAAGGGGTTGGCGCTGTTTGCGTTTCCAGTCACGCAGCAAGTGTGGGATCAGCGCCGCGAGTTTTCAGTTGCTATTGCTTTCCAGTGGCAGCGCGATCTGGCGATGAAGGAGCTACGCCCACTGCACTGAGTGCGCCCTCTAAAATAGAGGAGTGAACCCGGCGCAAACACATGTTGTGATCGCAGGGGCGGGCATCATCGGCTTGGCGACTGCACTTGAACTGGCCCAGTCAGGCTTTCAGGTCACGGTAGCCGAGCGTGGCCGCGCCATGGAGCAGAGTTCCTGGGCCGCAGCCGGAATGTTAGCGGTAGACGACCCGGAAAACGCACCGGAGCTGCTGCCGCTAGCTCGCCTGAGCCGCGCCTTGTACCCCGAGTTTTTAGCGCGCGTCGAGCAGATGTCAGGTTTGGCGGTACCATTGCGAACGCAGCAAACCTTGCAAGGCCATGTGCTTCGCGGACCTGTTATCCCAGGCACGGCGCCTTCTGCGTTGCCGAGCCTGAGTACGGTACGGCACCGGTTTACACTGCTCGAAGAAGCGGGCCTGGACCCGCGCGACCTATGCGCTGCCCTGCCCCTTGCGGTGCACGCGGCAGGGGTGCGACTCCTAGAAGGCAACCCGGTATGTACAGTGGCACATAGCGCGAGCAGCGTGGTTGTGACGCTTGCGGACGGTTCTGTTATCGAGGGGAATGCATTTGTCATTGCGGCAGGCGCATGGTCCGGCAGCGTGGGTTATCAGACATCTCTGCCTGTAGTACCACGCAAAGGGCAGATGATTGAAGTGACGCTGGATGGGGCCAATCCAAACATGCTGCCTCTGGTTATCCGCACACCGGAGCTGTATCTGGTGCCGCGCGGCGATGGCCGGGTCGCTATCGGCGCGACCATAGAATATGCAGGCTTTGATCGCAGCGTTGATGAGGCTGCAGGAGACCGATTGTGGGAGGCCGCAGCGGCCCTGTGGCCGCCGATACGTCGAGGCCGCATCACAGCGCGCTGGACAGGGCTGCGTCCGGGTTTTGCACCGGAGGTGACAGATTCCCTACCTGTAATTGGACAGCTGGAAACTAGCGTCTGGGTAGCCGCCGGACATTTCCGCAACGGCATCCTGCTGGCACCGGGAACGGCGCGGTTGATTCACGAAATGCTTGCGGGCAAGACAGCGTCGATACCTACGAAAGCATTTCAGCCATTACGCTTTTCCCTGTAACAGGGCAACATAATATTCATCCTGGTGCTGATTCAGTTTGAAGCCCACCGGTTTCCGAAATCACTTTGGCCGTAACACCGTGACAACGCTTTCTTCGCTGCGCTATAACCAAAGGGTTGCTCCTTCGTAGGAACAAAGCACCGGCCGCACCGTTGCGGCTGCCAACCGGCAAGGGAGATTTATGTCGACTGCTGTAGCAGGAAAAGGACTGGAAGGCATTGTCGCCGCCAACTCGGGCGTGTGCTGGATCGATGGCGAAGCCGGTGTGCTTGCGTATCGAGGTATCGACATCCACCAGTTGGCGCAGCAGTCCACCTTTGAGGAGACGGCATATTTGTTGTGGCATGGCAAGCTACCATCGGCAAGCGAGCTTCAGGAGTTTTCATTACGGCTGGCCGACGCACGCGAATTACCTACGCCCATCCTTGAAATAATGAAGGCATTTCCGCGCGAGGCAACACCCATGGAGGTGCTGCGTACAATTGTTTCAGCCCTCAGCTTTTACGACGTGGATGAAAAGGCAGTTGACCGTGAGAGCAATCTCCGCAAGGCATTTGCCATTACCGCGCAAGTGCCCATGATCGTCGCCGCATGGGACCGCATTCGTAATAGGGAGGAGCCGGTTCCGGCGGACAAATCGCTGTCGCATGCCGGCAATTTTGTGTGGATGCTACGCGGCGAAAAGCCCTCAGAAACCGCGACGAAGACCTTTGATATCGCGCTCATCCTGCATGCGGACCATGAGCTGAACGCCTCCACATTTGCCGCGCGCGTGATTGCGGCCACGCTGGCTGACATGCACTCCGCTGTTACGGGAGCCATCGGTGCGCTGAAAGGCCCTCTGCACGGCGGTGCCAACGAAGCTGTCATGCATATGCTGTTCGCTATCGACAAGGCCGGTACCGACCCGGCGGAATATGTCAAAAGCATGCTGGCTGAGAAGAAAAAAGTGTCAGGTTTCGGTCATCGCGTGTACCACACGGAAGACCCGCGTGCGACCCATCTACGACGCATGTCGGAGGAGCTGGGCAAGGCAGACGGCAATTCTAAGTGGTTCGAGATGTCGCGCGCAATCGAGATCTATATCAAGGCTGAAAAGAAACTGAACGCCAACGTGGACTTCTACTCCGCTTCCACGTACACCACGCTCGGTATTCCAATCGACCTGTTCACGCCTATCTTCGCAATCAGTCGTGTAGCTGGTTGGGCCGCTCATGTGCTGGAGCAGCTTGATGACAACCGGCTGATTCGTCCTCGGGCGGAGTATACCGGGCCTGAATATCCAGCCCGATATATTCCGCTCGAACAGCGATAAACTGAAAGGTTCTTACTTTCTGCTGGCAGGCGGAACGATACCGTTCATGCGTAGGTACTCAACTAACTGGCCATAGTGGTCATTATTGTGCTGCAAGGATGCGGCAACGATCCCAGCGCGGGTTGTTCCCTTCTCATCAAGCGCGATAAACGCATTCTCGGGCGTCATGGTCGCAATGGCTGCGTGGTCATATGCGTATGACTCCTTGAGCGTCGTCAGGATTTGATCGCGCGACGTGATCTTTTCGAAATCGGCGCGCGCCTTGCCGCCTGGGACATTGAAGGCACGATAAAAGCCGTAATTGGCATTAGCAAGGTGCTTAACCTGTGCAGAGAAGTTGCTCACCCCGTCATACAAGCCGATTTTGTCGGAAGGCGCAAAGTCGAACTTGTCGGCAGGCATCGCCTCGGCCAGGTCGACGATCTCCTTCTCCTGGCTGGAAAGCAGCTTGTCGAAGACTTGGGCCGGGGGTATCGCCTTGCCTGCCGCACTCTGGGCAAAGCCGCTTGCGGGCAGTGCCATGGATGGAGCTATGAGACATGCGGCAAGGGCAAGGGTATGGAGCGGAAAACGCAGTTGCATGGGTGGAATCTCCTTTATTTAGTAAAACGTGGTGGTATGCCGTCAACAGCATGGATGATGCCGTTGCTTGGAACCGTGCGAGCCAAGCCTAGCAGAAGGAAGCATCCCTGCACGGCGTAAACTTAGAAGTATCGATGCAAAGAATTTACATGGATGCAAATGCCACTACGCCGCTGCTGCCGCAGGTGTTTGAAGCCATGCGCCCGCACCTGCTGGGCAGCTTCGGCAATGCATCGTCCATTCACCATTACGGCCAGCAGGCGCGCATGGCGGTTGAGGAGGCGCGCGAGCAGGTAGCCGCTGCCCTGAATGCGCGAGCGAGTGAGATTGTATTTACTAGCGGCGCGACGGAAAGCGACAACCTGGCGCTGTTCGGTGTGGTTGGCAAAGCACTGGATGCAGGCCAATCGGCGCATCTGATTACCACCGCCATTGAGCACCATGCCGTACTCCACGCTGCCGAGGCA
>CAXSHS010000063.1:0-18337 GCA_964237325.1 uncultured Acidobacteriaceae bacterium
TGTCCCCCATGAGCAACAATCTCTGCTACTGCCTGGCCGTGGAGAAGCTGCTGCAAATTGAAATTCCGGAACGCGCTCAGTGGCTGCGCGTCATGCTGAATGAGTTGACCCGCTTGAACTCGCACTTGGTCTGGTTGGGTACGCATGCCATGGATATCGGCGCGTTGACCGTTTTTCTTTACACATTTCGTGAGCGCGAAGACGTTTTACGCATTTTCGAGCATGTTGCCGGGCAGCGGATGATGACCTCCTACTTCCGCATCGGTGGAGTGTCGCTCGAGCCGCCGCTCGACTTCTTCCAGATGGTGCAGACATTCATCAAGCGCATGCCGTCCAAGATCGACGAGTATCAGAACCTGCTGACCGGCAATCCGATCTGGGTTGATCGGCTGAAAGGCGTCGGCTATCTGAGTGCGGAAGACGCCATTGCACTCGGCGTAACCGGGCCGCCGTTGCGTGCTTCAGGCGTCGACTGGGACCTGCGCCGCGATATGCCCTACACCGGGTATGAAAAGTTCGACTTCAAGGTACCGATCAGCCATGGCTGTGATGTATGGGCTCGCTATGTAATTCGTCTGGAAGAGATGCGCGAGTCTGTCAAAATCATCCAGCAGGCGCTTGACGGCATCCCGGAAGGCCCCATCACTGCCGACGCACCCAAGGTGGTGCTGCCGGATCGTGAAAAGATGAAGACCGAGATGGAGTCACTCATCTATCACTTCAAGATCGTGACGGAAGGCTTCCAGGTGCCTGCGGGCGAGGTCTATCAAGCGATTGAATCTCCTCGCGGCGAGATGGCATACTACGTGGTTTCGGACGGCACAGCGAAGCCTTATCGCGTCCACATGCGCAATCCATCCTTTGCGACATTGCAGGCGCTTGAAACCATGTGCAAGGGCCGTCTACTGGCGGATGTGGTGGCCGTAATCGGCTCGATCGACATCGTGCTGGGTGAAATTGATCGGTAACGCGACAGACACCCAGGCGCGAAGGGAGATCTGGATCTCCTTCCGCGGCTTGCTGCAGGCCTACCTGGCTGCGGGTTTGGCGGGCAGTGCGGTTCCGCAAGCCTTGATCGCGGAGCCCAAGCCGGACTCGCTACAGATTGTCGGTACCGCGCGCTCGGTACAGCTTGAGCTTGAACCGGCGACCGGGCAAGGCTACTGGGTAATCCACGGCAAACCGGAAGCCGAGGATGGCTTGACGCTGAATGAGGGTGCGTTCCGACTGGGGCTGGACGCGCAGTTTGAGTGGAGCGGCAAGCCGGGACGGATGGAGATGGACGCCGTAGCCGAGGCATTGGCAATGCTGGTGCTGGACGCGGGGGAATAGGAGAACTCTATGGGTGCTGTTGAAGAAACACGCAAGTTGGTTCAATACTTCTTAGCTCCGGAGTTACGCGAGAGCAAGGTTCGGATTGAAGCTTTACAGGAAACGACGAAGTCTCGCTTTGAGGCAGTCAATGCTCGCATGAATGTTTCAGAGCAAACTGCAAAAGCGCGCTTTGACTCCGTGGAGCAAGCGATGCGCCCACAACATAATGAGGTAATGGCTGCACTGAACTACCTCCCTCAATACGCGGCCCTATCAGAGCGATTGACGCGCCTGGAAGCGCAGAGAGAACAGAAAGCAAGTTAACTGGAGATCGGAACACAGATGAGCACGCAAACCACAATCTTCTCCCCCACACTCGCCGCACGTTTTGACCGTATGGTGACTCTTTACCCGGTCAAGCGTTCCGCGCTGATCCCCATGCTGCTGTACGCGCAGGACGAGATCGGCTACTGCTCGGACGCAGTTGTCAAGGAGGCAGCCCAGAGGGTCGGCATTACCGAGCTTGATGTCCGCAATGTGCTTTCGTACTACTCCATGCTGCGCACGAAACCTCTGGGCAAGTTTCACATCCAGGTATGTACGAATATTTCATGCATGCTGCGCGGCGGCTACGAGATTCTGGAGCACTGCAATCGCAAGCTCGACATTCACGAGAACAAAGGCGTCACCAAGGATGGCTTGTTTTCGGTTGAGGAAGTCGAGTGCATCGGCGCTTGCTGCTGGGCCCCGGCCGTACAGGTGAACTACGATTTTCTCGAAGATGTAACCCCTGCCTCGATGGACGCCGCTATTGCGTCCTACGCGGCGCAAACACGAATTCAATAACGTAACATCATGCAGCACAGCATGGAGGCACTATGTACCTGGTTTCCCATCCTGATGAAGTCAAGGTCATCTCCTTCCGTTTCGGCCAGGGTGCCGAAAAGATCGACAAATACATTGAGCTCGGCGGCTATGAGCAGGCGCGGCGCGCCATCGGCATGGGTGCCGAGGCGATCATCAATGAACTGAAAGCCTCGAATCTTCGCGGCCGCGGCGGTGCCGGTTTCCCAACCGGGCTCAAGTGGTCGTTTGTGCCGAAAACTTCGGACAAGCCGAAGTACATCCTGGTAAACGGCGATGAGAGCGAGCCCGGTACCTGCAAGGACCGCCCCATCTGCCAATACGACCCGCACTCAGTCATCGAAGGCACCATCATCGCGGGGCTTGCCACCGGCGCGAAGAGCGGCTTCATCTACATGCGCGGCGAGTACCGCTACCTGCTTGAGATCATGGACAAGTGCATTGAAGAGGCATACGCCAAGGGCTTCCTGGGCAAGAACATCTTCGGCATAGAAGGTCTTGATTTCGATTGCATGTCGCACACCGGTGCCGGCGCGTACGAGGTCGGCGAAGAGTCTGCACTGATGGAGTCACTTGAAGGCAAGCGCGGCATCCCGCGCATCCGCCCGCCTTTTCCTGCCGTGGTCGGCCTTTATGGCGGCCCGACGGTCATCAACAATGTCGAGACCATTGCCAGTGTGCCGCATGTATTACGACTGGGCGGTGCGGAGTACGCAAAGATCGGCACAGACCGCAACGGAGGCACACGGCTGTTCGGTATCTCCGGGCATGTAAACAAACCCGGCGTGTACGAGTTGCCTATGGGCTACTCGCTGCGGAAGGCGATCTACGAGGTCGCTGGCGGCATTCCCGGCGGTCGTGCCTTGAAGGCAGTGGTTCCGGGCGGATCGTCTACCCCGGTGCTGCGAGCAGATGAGATTGATGTCGGCATGGACTTCGATCAGTTGGCCAAAGTAGGAACCATGCTCGGTTCGGCCGGCGTTGTAGTGCTTGACGAAACGGTTTCCATGGTCGAATTTGCGCTGCGAACCATCAAGTTCTACCAGCATGAAAGTTGCGGCTGGTGCATCCCCTGCCGTGAAGGCACGGACTGGTTGAAGAAGACCATCACGCGCGTGTACCAAGGCAACGGTGTGTCGAAGGACCTGGATAACATCAAGTACCTGGCCGAAAATATGATGGGTCGGACCTTCTGCCCGCTCGGTGATGCGGCGGCAATGCCGACTATCGGGTTTATTACCAAGTTCCGGCATGAGTTTGAAGCGTTTCTTGCCCAGAACCCGCCGACGCCGGGGCTTATCCTGCAACAGGCACCGAATTTGGTACAGCTTGCTGCGCATTAAGAGCAATCGGTGGATAGGAGCACTTGAAGGTTCGTGATTTCATTCGGTTGATTCGTGACAACGGCTGGGTTCACACGCGAACAACCGGTAGCTATCGGCAATTTGAGCCTCCGATGAAGCCGGGTGTCGTAACAATAGCGGGTCATCCGAATGAGGACATTCCAAAGGGAACTCCCAAGAGCATGCTAAAGCAGGCTGGATTGAAGCTGGGGTGACAAAATGCGATATACGGTTATCTATGAACGATTTGCAACAGGTTACGGCGCTTACGTCCCCGACTTACCTGGACTCGACGTTGTAGCATCCTCACTGGATTCTACAAAGCAGCTGATTCGAGAAGGTACTGTAGCTCACGTTGCACTTTGAGGGATCGGGGCGAGCAGGTTCCGGAACCGACATGCGTAGCAGAAGAAACTGACATTAAAGTTCCGGCTTAGTCCCATACCTTGGTTGAAGCAGAACCAAATCCAGAAAGAAACGACATGGCTGAAGTGAAAATGCTCTCCCTTACCGTTGACGGCAAGCAGCTTACCGCCCCCGCCGGTACCCTTCTCATCGATGCCTGCAAGTCGGTCGGCATCAATGTTCCTTCATTTTGCTATTACCCCGGTCTGTCGCTCCAGGGCGCCTGCCGCATGTGCGTCGTCCGCGTCGATAAAATGCCTAAGCTCCAGACCGCCTGCACCACGCCGGTCGCTGAAGGCATGGTTGTAACGACGGAAAGCCCGGAGATCGCACAATCGCGCAAGGGCATCCTGGAGCTGCTGCTGGGCAACCATCCATTGGATTGCCCGGTGTGCGACGCAGGCGGTCAGTGTGAACTGCAAGACATGACCTTCAAGTACGGTGCCGCCGAGTCGAACTACACCGAGGTCAAAAATCACCGCGAAGAGCAGCAATGGTCGCCGGTCGTGTTCTTCGACCGTCCGCGCTGCATCCTGTGCTACCGCTGCGTGCGCGTGTGCGGCGAAGGCATGGATGTATGGGCGCTGGGTGTGCAGAATCGCGGCGCTGTTTCCGTGATCGCGCCCAACATGGGCGATCACCTGGACTGCGAGGAATGCGGTGCCTGCATCGACATCTGCCCGGTCGGCGCGCTCACTTCAGGCACTTACCGCTACAAAACCCGCCCTTGGGAGATGAACCATACCGCGACCATCTGCACCCACTGCGGCGACGGCTGCAAGACCACGCTCGGCACCCGCTCCGACAATGAAGGCTCGGAGATCATGCGCGGCGACAACCGCGACAAGAGTGGCATCAACGGCGACTTCCTGTGTATCAAGGGTCGCTACTCGTTCGATTTTGCAAGCCGGGAAGACCGTATCACCAAGCCCCTGGTCCGCAACGCGGATGGGCTGCTGGAGCCTGCGACCTGGGAGGTCGCGCTGGACCGGGCGGGCAAGCGCCTGCGTGAGGTACGCGACACCCGCGGCGGCCATGCCATCGGTGTCATCGGCTCCAATCGGACGACGAACGAAGAAAATTACCTGTTGCAGAAGTTTGCCCGCATGGTGCTCGGCACCAACAACATCGACCACCATCGCACAGCGGATTACCCGTCACTCATGGCAGCACTTAGCGGCAAGGCAGATGCCGCGGCCAGCCTGCGCAGCTTTGAGAAAGCTCCCGCGATGCTCGTGATCGGCAACGATCCCACGGAGCAGCACCCCTTACTGGCCAATGCGATTCGGACCAACGTCCGGCTAAACCGCGCGCGGCTATACCTGATCAATCACACAGAAATCAAGCTGCGTCGGCAGGCCAAGGCCGAGCTGCGAATCCCCTCGCACGGCTACGCGGCCCTGCTTGCCTACCTCAGCGGCAAGGAGTCCGACTTCGTGCCGGACGAAACGGCGGAGAAGTTCCGTGAATCGCTGCGCAAGGAAGAGTCGCTAGTAGTTGCGTTCGGCTCGGAGATTCGGGGCCGCGACATCGCAGCCCTAGTCGAGTTCGGCAGTGCCCTGCCGGGTATCAAGTTTGCTGCGCTGGGCGACTACGTCAACTCGCGCGGAGCTGCCGACATGGGCATGCTGCCGGATTACCTGCCCGGCTACCTGCCGGTAGCGCAGGGCGGCGCGTTTGCCGAGGAGTACGGGACGGCCATGCCCACCACACCCGGCCTGAATCTGGTCGAAATGATGGACGCAGCCGGACGCGGTGAACTTGGCGCGCTTTACGTGGTCGGCTCAAACCCGGTCTCGCGCTACGGCATCGATCCATCCGCCCTGCGCAACACCTTCCTCGTGGTGCAGGATATGTTCATGACCGAGACTGCAGCCTTGGCGGATGTGGTGCTGCCGGCTTCGTACCTTTACGAGAAGGCCGGCACGGTAACCAATACCTACGGCGACATCCAGCTGGTGAAGAAAGCATCGGATACCGCCGGCACGCGACCGGATTTTGAGCTGATCGTGCGCATCGCGGACAAGATGGGTGCCAAGGCCAACTCCCTCGTACCGTTCGGCAAGGGTCTGCGGGCCGACATGGGCCAGTCGCGCGGCGCGCAATCGGGCGAGGCTGACCGCCATGCCGTGTGGCTGGCCGCGAACAACTTCGAGCCGAAGTTGAGTCCGTTTGATCCGTTCGCCACATTTGATGAAATTCAGCGTTTGGTTCCGTCCTATACCATTTCACGCTTTGAGCTATTCTCAGGCTCAGACAAGCCGATGCGTGCGGACTTGGTGCAGATCGGCGAGTTCCCTGTGGACCGCGCCGATCTGGTGCTAGCTTCCAGTGACACCCTGTTCACTTCAGGTACACTGGGCCGTTACTCCAGCGTGCTGCATCAAGTTCTGGAAAGTCAGGAGACCGCCCCTGTTCAAACCGCAGCCGATTGATGCTGAACTTAATAAGAAAGATGGAAGGCTGAACGCGTGTCGACAATCCTGATCTTTACCCTGCTGAGTCTCGTCAAGATTGCAGTGGTGTTTGTCATCTTTTTGACAGCGGTAGCCTACACGGTGCTGCTGGAACGCAAGGTTGTCGGTCGCATTCAGAATCGCTGGGGACCCACACGCGTGGGGCCCTTCGGCCTGCTACAGCCTCTTGCAGATGGAATTAAGCTCTTTCTTAAAGAAGATTTGATGCCCACTGACGTGAGCCGGGTTCTTTACGTGGGCGCGCCGGTCGTTGCACTGGTCTGCGCATTGACGTCCATTGCTGTCGTCCCCTTCGGAAGGGAAATCAGCTTCCACGGCGTTGACCTTTTTGAGATCGCGGACTTGAACATCGGTCTGCTTGTCATTCTGGGTGTAACGTCTGTCGGTGTGTACGGTATTGCGCTCAGCGGCTGGGCTTCAAACAACAAGTACTCCCTGCTGGGCTCCTTGCGAGCCAGTGCACAGCTTATCTCCTACGAGTTGGCCCTGGGCCTGTCGCTGGTCGGCGTCGTCATGCGGGCCGGGTCGCTGCGTCTGCGCGACATCGTGAATGTGCAAGCTGCTCACGGCCTGTTGAGCTGGAACTTCTTCGGCGGCATGCAGTTTCTTGCCTTCTTTATCTATCTGATGGCTGCCTACGCTGAAACGAATCGAACCCCATTCGATCTTCCTGAAGCGGAAAGCGAACTCGCGGCAGGCTACCACACGGAATACTCCTCCATGAAGTTTGCGATGTTCTTCATGGCGGAATACGCAAACATGATTACAGTTGCTTGTGTGGCGACCCTGCTGTTCTTCGGCGGCTGGTTGAGCCCGCTCGGGCATTTGCTGCCTGACAACTTCGGCGGTCCAATTCTTACTGCATTGCTGCCGGTGTTCTGGTTCGTCTTCAAAGTATTGCTTTTCCTGTTTCTCTACATCTGGGTTCGTGGCACCCTGCCCCGCTTCCGCTATGACCAGCTCATGAGCTTCGGATGGAAGTTCCTGATGCCGCTTGCCGTGCTCAACATCGTAGCCAGTAGTCTATGGTTTGTGTTGTAAATCTCGTGCCGGTCGTGTGCAAGGCATTCGCTTTGCACACGACTGATTTACAATCTGCTACAACAAAGGGCAGCATCCCCCCGCGATTCCCTCGCGCAATGAGTGTGGATTCAGAATGTACGTTTTCCTCTTCTTCGTCTTCGCTTCCCTGTGTGTCGCAGGCGCGCTCAACTTGTTGTTGCAAAAGCATCCGATCAATAGCGCGCTTTCGCTCATCGTGGTCATGATCTCGCTGGCCGTGTTGTACTTGCTGCTCGGCGCGGAGTTTCTGGCTGCTGCACAGGTCATCGTGTATTCGGGCGCGATTATGGTGCTGTTTACATTTGTCATCATGTTGCTCAATGCAGGCGAGGAAGACCGCACCAAGTCCACCAGCATGGTCGCCTCTGCTGCAGGTTTCCCGGGTGTTGCAGCCTTGGTGTGTCTGCTCTCCTATGTCTTTCTTGAGAACAGGCTGCAGCTCGGCACCACACAACTGGGTGATCAGATCGTCACTACAACCGCACTCTCCCGTGTGCTGTTTCGCGACCTGCTGCTCCCTTTTGAAGTCACCTCCGTACTCATCCTGATCGCTATCCTCGGCGCAGTCGCGCTCGCGCGTAAGGAGACTTAGCATGAGCGTCCCTATCGCGTACTACCTCATTCTGAGCGCAATTCTGTTCTCCATCGGCGTCGGTGCGTTTCTGGTCAAGCGCAACATCATCACAATTTTCATGTCCATCGAACTCATGCTCAACGCGGTCAACCTGGCGTTTGTCGCCTTCTCGCACCAGCGACATGAGGTATCGGGCCAGCTTTTTGTTTTCTTTGTTATGGTGGTTGCCGCAGCCGAAGCTGCAGTAGGTCTCGCCATCATTATCGCGATCTTCCGCGCGCGGAACACGCTCAACGTCGACCAAGTGAACTTGATGAAATTATGAATGGGGCTATGAACGGTTCTTCACTC
Organism: uncultured Acidobacteriaceae bacterium; assembly: GCA_964237325.1. Taxonomy (GTDB): domain Bacteria; phylum Acidobacteriota; class Terriglobia; order Terriglobales; family Acidobacteriaceae; genus EB88. Next base: position 8,391 of record CAXSHS010000063.1, read on the forward strand.
CATCTGCTTTGGATTCCGCTACTGCCGTTTCTCGGCTTTTTTCTCAATGGTACTTTCGGCCGTCATCTTTCCCGCACTGCTGTCTCAGCCATCGCCCTGCTCACCACTGGGCTTTCATTCGCGCTTGTAGCTAACATCGCGCTCCAGTTTCACTCGCTGGCCCTGCCGCACGTTGAATACATAGCACCCTGGATCGTTGCCGGGCACTTCCGCGCTGACTTTTCACTCGTTGTCGACCAGCTCACCATGGTGTTTCTGCTGGTCATCACCGGTATCGGCTTCCTGATTCATCTCTACTCTGCCGGCTATATGGCGCATGAGGAAGGTTTCTGGCGCTTCTTCGCTTACCTCAACCTGTTCATGTTCTTCATGCTCACCCTGGTACTGGCAGAGAACTTTCTGCTGCTGTTTGTCGGCTGGGAGGGCGTAGGTCTCGCGTCGTACCTGCTCATCGGCTACTACTTCGACCGCGACTCGGCAGCAAATGCCGGGAAAAAGGCGTTCGTCGTCAACCGCATCGGCGACTTCGGCTTCATGCTGGCCATGTTCCTGGTCATCGTACACTTCGGTACGCTGAGCTTCCCGACGGTTATGGCGCAGCTGGCTACGCAGCCTGCTCTCCACGGCGGCTGGCTCACCGCCATAGCGCTCTGCTTGCTGGTGGGCGCAGCCGGTAAATCCGCGCAAATCCCCCTGTACGTCTGGCTGCCGGATGCAATGGAAGGCCCCACTCCAGTTTCCGCGCTCATCCATGCGGCCACCATGGTCACAGCGGGCGTGTACATGGTCGCCCGTGCACACCCCATCTTTGACCGTTCCCCCTTCGCGCTCGGCTGTGTCGCGGTAGTCGGCTGCGCAACGGCGTTCTTCGCAGCCACTGTCGGCCTCATGCAGACTGACATCAAGCGCGTACTGGCATACTCGACGGTTTCGCAACTCGGCTACATGTTCCTGGCCTGCGGGGTCGCGGCGTATTCATCCGCTATCTTCCACGTGGTCACGCATGCCTTTTTCAAGGCGCTGCTCTTCCTTGCAGCCGGCTCAGTCATTCACGCACTTTCCGGCGAGCAGGATATGCGCGTCATGGGCGGTCTCTGGCGCAAAATCCCCATCACCTTCTGGACGATGACCGTAGGCGTCATCGCCATCTCCGGCATCCCGCCGCTTTCCGGCTTTTTCTCGAAAGACGAAATCCTGTATCAGGTATTTACCTCGTCCATGCCGGGTGCCAAGCTCCTATGGTTTGTGGGCCTACTGACGGCCGGTATGACAGCTTTCTACATGTTCCGGTTGTATTTCCTGACTTTCTTTGGTGCAAGCCGCACGGTAGTTGCACGTCCACATACGCCCGAGCCGACGCATAGCCCCGAAGCTTCACGCGGCATGGCCGAAGCATCGACCTCGCATGCAGCACCGCATGCGGCAATTCACTCGCCTGACCCGCATGGGCACGGCAGTGAGCCGCATGAGAGCCCATGGACTATGCTGGCTCCGCTCGTGATCCTTGCTTTCCTGGCACTGACAGGCGGCGCACTTGGACTGCCCGGCAAAGGTAATTTCCTTCACGACTTCCTGTCCCCGGTGCTTCATGTCGGGGGTGGAGTCGGCGGGATGGAACCGCATGAGAACGGCTCTCTGGAAGTCATCCTTGCCGTCGTTTCTACCCTGACCGCACTTGCCGGGGTCTGCACAGCCTACGTGATGTACGTTCGCCGACCTGCTCTGCCGGAGCAACTGGCAACCCGCTTCCGCAGCACGTACTTGCTACTGCTCGACAAATACCGTGTAGACGAGCTGTACAACGCAGTCCTGGTGCGCCCCCTGCTGCTCGCCTCCAAATACATTCTGGGTAGTGTGATTGATACCGGCATCATCACCGGCAGCGGCTTCGGCCTGGGTGCCGGTGTCAAGGGCCTGGGCTCGGTAGCGCAACGTATGCAATCCGGCAACATTCGCTCCTATGCGGGCTGGCTCGCTTTCGGTGCGGCTGCGCTGCTGGTACTTACGTTTTTTGGCTTCGGCACCCACCTGACACCGCGATAAAGCTCAAAAAAGGACACGAACCCGTGCTGAACGACCACATTCTTTCCATCACGATCCTTGTTCCGGTTCTCGGTGCGCTGCTCATCGCGTTGCTGCCGAGAGAAGGCAAAGCAGTACAGTGGTGCGCGCTGTCGGTATCTCTGCTGACGTTTGCGCTGACGCTGCACCTGCCGTTCCACTATGACTACAGCGCGCGTACGTTCCAGTTCGTCGAGGACTATCCCTGGATCCAAAGCCCCAACATCCGGTACCACGTCGGTGTTGACGGCATCTCGCTGTGGCTTATAGTCCTGACCGGCTTTCTAGCGCCGCTCGGTGTACTTACCAGCTGGAATGTCATCGCCGCACGCACCAAGGAGTTCTACTTCTTCTTCCTGTTGCAGCAGACGGCTATGCTGGGCGTTTTTGCCTCGCTCGACCTGTTCCTTTACTACGGCTTCTGGGAGCTTTCACTCATTCCCATGGCAATCCTGATCGCCATGTTCGGCCGCACGCGCGGCCCGCAGGCAGCCATCAAGTTCTTCCTCTACACCTTCATCCCTTCGGCACTGTTCCTGGTCGGCATCCTCTACCTGTACGCCAAGGCGGGTACCTTCGACTTCATTGAGCTGCAAGCCATGCTCTCGCATGGACAACTCGGCTTCACGCATGCCGCGCTCGGCTGGACGGCGTTTGCCTTCCTGTTCGCCTTCGCTGTCAAGGTTCCTGTGTTTCCGCTGCACGGCTGGCTTGGTGACGTGTTTTCTGAAGCACCGACAGCCATGGCGATGGTAGTAGCCGGCAAGCTGGGGCTGTACTCGCTGATCCGCTTTGACCTGGGGCTCTTCCCCGCACAGGCTCGTGAGCAGGCACCCTGGATGATTGCGCTTGGCGTCATCGGCATCCTCTATGGTGCGCTTAATGCGCTGGTACAAACCGACCTGAAGCGCCTGGTTGCCTTTGCAACTCTCTCCGCACTTTCGTTCTGCACACTCGGCATTTTCTGCTTCTCCGTCGCCGGTCTCGACGGCGCGCTGTACCAGACCATCAATGAAGGATTGATCGGCGGCTCCATGCTGGTCCTGCTCGGCATCCTCTACGAGCGCTACGGCACTTACGATATGGCAGCCTATGGCGGCTTGGCTGCCAAGCTGCCCTGGATGGTGACCTTCTTCGTCATCACCGGCCTCGCGCTGGTCGGCCTGCCGATCCTGAACGGTTTTGTCGGTGAGTTCCTGGTACTGTCTTCCGCCTTTGCAACGCACACGGCCTGGGGCGCGGTTGCGACCCTGGGCGTAATTGCAAGTGCTGCCTACATGCTCACCATGGTGCAGAAAGTGTTCTACGGCAAGCAGTCAGCACTGGTGCAGGGCCGCTTCGGCATCCCGGATGTGACAGCGCGCGAGCACCTTACAATCTGGCCCTTCATGGTGCTGCTGCTGGCCATGGGCATCGCTTCGCCGTACTGGATGCGTGCGATCAATCCCGCCATAACCGGCTATGCCGCCGGAGCTCCCGGGCCGGAAATACACGGGCACACTATCGTCCGGCAAACCTTGCCGCATCACCCTGGAGGAGCCCAATGAACGCGTCCCTTCTCCGCATCCTTCCTGAAGTCATCCTCACCGTCACTGGTGTCCTCATCATGCTCATCGACCCGGTCCTGCCGAAAACCGCCGACCGCAAGTCCATGGGCTGGCTCGCGTTTCTCGGCACGGTGTTTGCATTGTTCGCGTCCATCCAGCAATTGCATATCCCTGCCGGAACGGCCTACTACAACACGATTCAGACAGACGCCTTCTCTGCTTTTTTCCACGTTCTGATCGCAGGTATTGTGCTGGTGTCCCTGCTGGTCACGCTTGATTCCGTAAAGCCGGACCAGGAAAACCTCGGTGAGCTGTTCGCGCTCACCATCTTCGGCGCTGTCGGGTCCATGCTCATGACCTCAGCTGTTGAGCTACTTCTGGTTTTCGTGGCGCTTGAAATCTCATCCATCTCCAGCTACATCCTGGCCGGGTTTCGCCGCAAGACTGCCAAGAGTCCCGAAGCCTCTATCAAGTACTTCCTCCTGGGATCCTTCGCAACCGCCTTTTTCCTGTACGGCATCGCGCTCACCTTCGGCGCAACCGGAACCACCCGCATCGGGCTCATCTCTGCGCAGCTTGCCGGTAGCACTACGCCTATGCTGGCGACACTCGGCATCGGCATGATCCTGATCGGACTCGGCTTCAAGGTTTCCGCCGCCCCCTTCCATGTCTGGACGCCCGACACCTACGAGGGAGCACCCTCGCCCATCGTCGGCATGATGTCGACCGCGCCCAAAGCTGCCGCCTTCGCCGTGCTGCTGCGCATCCTGTTCGTAGCCTTCCCCACGCTCTACACACATTGGCAGCCCATCGTCTGGTGGATGGCTGTACTTTCCATGACCATCGGCAATCTCGGCGCTCTCAAGCAGCGCAACGTCAAGCGCATGCTCGCGTACTCGTCCATCGCCAACGCAGGTTACCTGCTGGTTGCCTTTACCGCCCTCTCATCGGATGGCGTCGCGGCAGCGAGCTTCTACACCGCGACCTATGCCGCGATGAACCTCGGCATCTTCGCCGTCATCTCGCATGCAGGCGGCTACGACGACCGTCTCACCACAGTGCAGGATTATCGCGGTCTAGGCTACCGTTCCCCGCTGCTGGGCGGCGCAATGGCCTTCTTCCTGATCTCGCTCATTGGCATTCCCTTCACAGGCGGTTTCTTCGGCAAGTTTTATGTCTTCACCGCTGCCCTGCACTCCGGGCTGGTCTCGCTTGCCATCATCGGGCTCATCAACTCCGGCATCGCAGCGTTCTACTACCTGCGCCTGCTGGCTTCCGTCTACTCACGCCCGGCAGAAAACATGCCGATCCAGACCATGCCGCGCGTCCAGACTTCCATGCTGTTTGCAATCTTTCTAACCGCCGCGGCGACCCTGCTGCTGGGCGTAGTCCCCGGACGTTTTCTGGACGCCGCACGGGCAGCTGCATACACTTTCGGCATCACCGACACTTCCGGCATGACGCACGCGCATCCGGTATACACCGCACCCGCATTGGTAAAGGCTGCAGATATACCGCAGTCTAAGTAGAAGCCTTCATAGTTACGGGACCTGCATGCCGCCACGCACATAGCAACAGGCTCGTATAACTATGCCGTTATCATCTCAGGCAGTCCATATATCTTTACGGGTAAACAGCAACACCGCCGCTACGGCCAGCACCGCAAAACCCGCGGCAGCCTGCCCCGCGTCGCCCCATACTGTGGCCGACAATTTTGTTTGCAGTGACCCTGTGACAATGCCGAACAATACTGCCACACTGTGAAAGCCGTGACTGCCCGCCACGAGCAGCAAGCCCAGAACGATGCCGGTGCCCCCGGCGGCGAACATCTGCGGCAGCAGCACCGACCATAACAACCCAAAGCCGCACAACAGCAGCCCCCCCGCCAGCTCCGCAAGCAGCACAGTAAACAAGGCAGGTGCGTGCTGATGCAGAAAGGCGCTCAGCACCGCCGCATTCAGCAGCCAGACCAGCATGTACCCGGCAAACGGCAGGTAGGCGCTCAGGCCCAGTGCCAGCAGGTACTCCCCTCGGTTTACCGCGCGGCTCAACACTTGCTGCGTACGGTGGGCGCGCTGTTCAGTACCCAGGGCAAGACTGGCACCCAGGCCGACTAGGGCAAGACCGTAAAAAAGCTCCTGCTGCAAAATTGATGCGACATCTTCAGCAGCCGGATGTCCCTGCGCGCTAGCCATTACAATCCCGGTCAGAACACAAGGCCATACCAGCAACAAGATCAACAGGATACGGTTTCCGCGCATCAGTTTGCCGGCTACCAGGGAAATGCGTGGGAAACTGCCTCTCATCGATCTGCCCCCTACCTCATTGCAAGCTATGGGCCGCGCTTCCCTGCGAACAGGTCTTCCAGCGTGCGGCGCTGCCGCTCCACACGTACCAGTTCCGCCCCCGCGAGCCAGGCACGTTCCAGAAAGGCTTGCTGCCCGGCTACAGGAACCGCAAACACGCAATCCCCGCGTACCATGCCTGCTCCTCCATGTGACACCGGAACGGCTGTAAATGGTTGCAGTGCCGTTTCTATGTCCTCTCCACGTAGTGTGATGTGCGCAGTCGCACCCTCCTCCAGCAGCGAAGCCATTGGGCCGGCGTGCAGCAGACGCCCATGATCAAGGAATGCCGCACGGTCGCATAGCTGCTCCACCTCCTGCAACTGGTGAGAAGAGAAAAAGACCGCGACACCCTCACTGCGGGCGCGCTCCAGCACACCGCGCACCAGCAGCACAGCGGGCGGATCCAGCGCCGAAGTAGGTTCGTCCAGAATCAACAATTGAGGCCGCAGCACCAGCGCCTGCGCCAGCCCCACCCGCTGCTGCATGCCGCGAGAGAACTTGCGCGCGTCTTTGCCTTCGGGCGGCAGGTCGAGCCGATGCAATAGGTCCAATGCACGCTCGCGCAGCCCGGGCGTTGCGTGCCTCCCCTCGGTATCGTTGAGCCGGGCGGCGAACAGTACTGAGTCCAGCGCGCTCCCGGCAAAGAAAACAGGTGCGTCATCTACGTAGCCGACCGAGGCCCTCGCTGCCCGCGCCTGCGCAAACGGCAGCCCCAGCAGCTCACCGCGGCCATGTGTGGCATGGAGAAAGCCCATGGCAATACGGATCGCCGTACTCTTGCCGGCCCCGTTCGGGCCCAGGAAGCCATAGATTTCACCCGGCTCGACGGCAAGCGTGAGCGAATCAAGCGCAATGCTGCGCCCGTAATGCTTGCTGATGCCCTCGAAGATAAGCCTGGCTGCCATAATCCCCTTTGGATGATGCAGGCACGGAAAAGCCCCCGCCGCAGCGAGGGCTTTTTACCGGAACCTGGTTACTAACTACTTAACCTTGGCGAAAACAATGACCAGCGTGAACAAGGCAAGCGACTCAATGAAGGCGAGACCGAGTACGTAGAACAGCAGAATACCGGCACGCGCGCCGGGGTTGCGTGCAAACCCCTCAGCAGCCTTGGCAGCAGCCAGGCCCTGGCCGATACCGCAGCCTGCGGAAGCAATGCCCATGCCGATACCGGCGCCGAGCGGCACCAGGCTTGCTGAGCCGCCGTTGCCCGTGGTCTGCGCCCAGGCCGGCGAGGCCAGTAGCAGAACGGAAAGTGTCATGAATAGATATTGAAGCTGCTTCATTGCGGTCGTTCTCCTTGTGTAAAACGTATCGCTTCCTTCCATTGCAAGTCCGCAGTAGGTGGTTGAACCGGTCCATAGGCCGGTCCCTCACGCTGTTGACCCTCTCAAGCACCGGGGCGGAAGCGTTGCTCCCCGGCAGGAACCGTTAAATCGTCGACTCCTGGTGCGTCACAGCCTCTGACAGGTAGATCATGGCTAGCAGCATGAAGACGTACGCCTGGATCAACGCGACACCGAAGTGCAACGCCAGAAACGCGATGGGAACGCCAATCGGAATAATCGAGAAAAATACCAGTGTCAGCAAGTCGCTGGCAAACATATTGGCGTACAGCCGGGTGGTCAGCGAGAGGATGCGCGCCAGGTGCGAAATAATTTCAAGCGGCAGCATGAACCAGGAAATCCATAAGATCGGTCCCAGAAAATGCTTGAAGTAGCCGATGGGTCCATTGCTGATAAGCCCAACCGAGTTGTAGTAGATAAATGTGAGCAGTGCAATACCGAGCGGCACTTCCGGGCTTGAAGTCGGCGTCTCGATGCCGGGTAGCAAGCCGATAAGGTTACAGATCAGCACAAAAAAGAAGATCGTCGTAACGAACGGCATATGCCGCTTATAGCCGTGGCCGATGATCTGCTCGCCCTGCTCATGGGTAAAGTTGAAAACAGCTTCTGCTGTCATCTGCACCACACCCGGTTTTTCTACGGAAAGCGAAGCGCGAACGGCCAGGAAAAACACCAGCAGGATGGCAAAAACGACAAGCTCAAGTACCAGGGTGTTCGGAATAGGGTGCCGTGGATGTGCGGGATGGATGCCGAATAGGTGCAGCAATGCATCGACCGGACCGGCGAATAGCCCGTTCAAAAATCGGCTCAGGGCGTCGAGTAGGGGGAGCATCGTTCCTTCACTTGCAGAAATTTTGCAGCGTATTCCATTTACGACCGGATCAGCCGCGAGGCTTCAATCGCCAGCGCAAGTGCCGCAAGCGCAAGACCGCCCAGCAGCGCGTATACCGACCCGTGGAAACATCTCAGGCTACCATACAGGATTGCCGCGCCCACTAATAACCGCACGAAAAAGCCCACAATCACGCGGGCGCCGCCTGCCTTTTGCTGGTTATCGAGCTTGCGCTGGATCAAGCCGATCAGCTTTTGCCACTCCCACAAGCCGCTGACAGAAATCAGCGCACCCACCAGCAGCAGCATGGCCGTTTGCCAGCCTGCCGTGGGCAGCAGGATAAGGAAGATGACACCGGACAGGATGCCGACCAGCCGCATGGCACGGAACATGGCCGTGCGCAGATGCGCATCGGTGATCTCGGTAAGCTGCGGGGTGACTTCCCCAGCTTCAGGCGCGAGCGGCGTATTCATGGCTTTCGCTCCGGCACTTTTCTGGGGTGGCTTTCTTCAAAGCCGGGCCCGCTTGTACCGGAGGTATCGGTCTCCGGGTCGGGAGCCGTAGCCGACAGAAAGCCGGGCGAGCTGACCATGCGGAACAGCTGGATGAAACCGGCAATCAGCCCAAGCACCAGGCCGACCAGGAAAAACCAGTGTTGATGCGTCACTCTATCGAGCAAACCGCCCAGCACCCAGCCCACCAGCGCAGACACCGGCAGCACAAACGCAAGCTGCGTCAGCTTTTCCGCCTTAACCAGCGCCTGCATGCTGCCCTGATTGCGGACGGGCTTCGATTTGCCGGGCTGTGGCGTTAAAGGCATAGTGACTCCTTCCACTCTACCAATGTATCGAGCCGCTTATACTCGGGCTGTACCGTATTCGTTCAAGCATCCGCTCAAGGAAGTACACGTGTCCGATTCAGAGTTCGAGCGCAGCCTGCAGGAGCTTCGGCAGGAGAAGCTCAGAAAAATCACAGAGCTGGGCGGCCAGGTTTACCCCAACAGCTACCCATTCAAAAACACCCTGCCGGAAATCGTGAGTCAGTACGGCGAAGCCTCTTCGGAAGCTCTGGAAACGCCGCGCATTGAGGTCTCTGTTGCGGGTCGGCTGATGGCGATTCGCGGCCAGGGTAAAGCGGGCTTCGCGCACCTGCAACAAGGTGGCGTCCGCCTGCAATTGTATGTACGGCAGGATGCTATAGGTGAGGGGGGCTTTGCGCTGTACAAGCTGCTCGACATCGGCGACCACATCGGTGTAACCGGCTACCTGTTCCGCACCCGTACCAACGAGCTGAGCGTGCACGTGGAGACGCTTACCTTTCTGACGAAAGCCATGCTGGCACTGCCGGAGAAGTATCACGGCCTGGCCGACGTGGAGCTGCGCTACCGCCAGCGCTACGTTGATTTGTTCATGAACACAGAGCTTGAGACCGAAGACGCCGCTCCCGAACAGCACAGCGAGCATGACAAACACGAGACACGCGGAGAGCTTGAGGTAAGCGCCATCGCATCGGCACCCGTGACGGCTGCAACTGCGACACCGGCGATCCGCGTGCGTGAGGTGTTCGTCAAGCGCGCGCAGGTGCTGCGCGCCCTTCGTCGCTTCTTCGACGAGCGCGGTTACCTCGAAGTAGAAACGCCGATGATGCAGCCGGTCGCAGGCGGTGCCGCAGCCAAGCCGTTCACCACGCACCACAACGCACTCGACATGGACCTGTTTCTACGAATCGCACCGGAGCTATACCTGAAACGGCTGGTCGTCGGCGGCATGGACCGCGTCTACGAGATCAACCGCAACTTCCGCAACGAAGGAAC
>CAXSHS010000064.1:0-12636 GCA_964237325.1 uncultured Acidobacteriaceae bacterium
TCATGAGCTTTCCGCGGAAGAGGCGGCCATCTACCGTCGTCTCGATCCTCAGCGCTTACCGCAGCACGTTGCCATCATCATGGATGGCAACGGACGCTGGGCGGGAAAACGCTCCATGAAGCGCTTCGTAGGCCATAAGCAAGGTGCCGAGTCGGTGCAGTACGTGGTTGAAACTGCCTCGCGCATCAACCTTCGCTGGCTGACACTCTACGCCTTTTCGCTTGAAAACAACCTGCGTCGACCTCGGCTTGAGGTTTCGTTCCTCATGCGCCTGCTATCAAGCTATTTGAACAATAACGTGCAGCGCATGAATGACAACAACGTGCGCATCCAGTACATCGGACGCACGGCCGAGCTGCCATCCGAAGTGCGTGAGCGAATGGAGTGGGCTGCCGACGAGACCTGCCGCAACACCGGTACCACATTGACGCTGGCGCTGAACTATGGCGCGCGCACAGAGCTTGTAGATGCTGTGCGCGGGCTTGCCCGTGAGATCGAGCAGGGGCTGCTGCGCCCCGACCATATCACCGAGCAGGATATACACCGCCATCTGTACACACGCGACATGCCCGACCCGGACTTGTTGATTCGTACCTCGGGTGAAATGCGTATTTCAAACTACCTGCTGTGGCAGATTGCATATACAGAGATCCTAGTGACAGAGCGCCTGTGGCCCGACTTTCGCGGCGTTCACCTGCTTGAAGCACTTGAAGCGTATGGCGCGCGAAATCGTCGCTATGGCGGCCTTGGCGAACCCGAGGATGGCGCGGGTGCAGTAGTGGGCAAGGTGCTGGTGCCCCGTTAAAATCTTGTGAGCAGTTACTCTGCGGCAACTCCGTCCCACAAATCCTTTTCGTTAGCCAAGGGGTTCCGCGCCGCCACAAGCAGGTATTGCTCCTGATGCATCTCCGCATCGAATTGGATTCTCACACGCTCCAGCACGCCGCGCTGTGAGGTGTGTTTTCCAAACGCGACATTCCACTTCTGTTCGTACTCGTGAGGAGTCAACTGATAGGTGAGCGATGGCGGCACGCGCGTACCGATGCGTTGTACCTCTTCATCCCTGACTGCGATAAAGGATGTGGAAGCATAGTACAGCTTCTGCGGTGCCCAGGGTGCAAGTGCCTGCTCAGGGAAAAAGGGGGAGCGACCGGCCCAGTGAAAAGCCGCCGTTCCGGCAAGCGAGACTACCGTGTGATCGAGATGGAGATTGACTCCGCCCTCACCGCCGAAGGTGAGCACAATATGTGGCCTCACTGTACGCAGCCCGCGTACAAATGTTTCTACCAGCTCAAGAAAAGGCTCCTTCCAGAGCCCGCCATCCGGGTATTGCATCAGCTCTGTATGGCCTATGTGTAAGGCTTCAGTAGCTTGTACGAATTCGTCCCGCCGCAATGCAGCCAGCTCTTCATTGCTTTGCCCCGGTTCGCGGTAGGAGCCGGCCGCACCCTCGGTCAGGCAAAGAATGGAAGTTTCAATACCGCACTCAGCCGCTCTGAGCAAGGCAGCACCAAACGCTCCAGCTTCATCATCGGGATGGGCAGTGAGACACATTAGGCGCAGCGGCACAGGGGAACTCCTTGGGCTGGAAAAGCAGCTACCTCAAATTATCAGGCGCGTCCCATGGCAGCTCCGCTTCCCGTACAGGGCGAAAGCTGCGCCGGTGTAGGGGCGAAGGGCCATGCCGCAGCAGAGCGCGTTGATGGGCAGGTGTGCCATAGCCTTTATGCTCCTGCAGGCCATACACAGGGTAGTCGAGATGCAGGCTAGACATGCGCGCGTCGCGGTACACCTTGGCGACTACGGAAGCTGCGGCAATGGACAGTGAGCGTGAATCGCCGTAGACAATGCTGGTCTGTGCGCATGGGTGGTTAAGACGCAAAGCGTCGATCAGCAGGTGGTCCGGTGCGCCGGCAAGCGCTTGCACGGCCTTCAGCATGGCCAGTTTTGTGGCTTGGTAGATATTGATCCGGTCGATGGTCGCCGCATCGACCTCGGCAATAGCCACGGCAACAGCACAGCCGCGGATGATCCCCTCCAACCGCTCTCGCTTTTCTCGATCCAGTTGTTTGGAGTCGCGCAAGCCTTCTGCTTGCAACACGGCAGCATGGCAGTCTGCGGGCAGGATGACAGCAGCCGCGACCACCGACCCAAATAGAGCACCGCGACCTACCTCGTCTACACCGGCTACCGATCGGGCACCCGCAGCCCGCGCCAGCTGTTCGTAGCTGTCATCGCAAACCAAGCCACGCAGCATGCGCAGCTTGCGCGTCGCTTTGGAAACTTCAGCCAATGGGTGCATAGAGAGCAGCAAAAAAGCGTTCCCTCGGGAACGCCTTTTGCGATCAAGAAAGCTACTTAGCCAGCCGTGCGTCGACTTCCTTGAGCCGGGCAGCCTTGCCGCGCAGGTCGCGCAGATAGAATAGGCGCGAGCGACGAATCTTGGCGGAGCGAAGCTTCTCTACCTTGTCAACAACTTTAGAATTGAAGGGGAAGATACGCTCGACACCCTGACCGAAGCTCATCTTGCGCACAGTAAACGAACCCTGCGGCCCACGCTTGTAGGCGATAACCAAACCCTCAAACGCCTGCAGGCGCTCCTTATCCCCTTCCTTGATCTTGACCTGCACACGAACCGTGTCGCCGGTAGCAAATGCAGGGAGGTCGGTGCGCTGTAGCTTCTCGGCAAGGCGCTGCATTACTGGATGTATGGACATAGTTCCCTCAACTTGATTTCAGCCACGGCATTCCAGCAAACGTCGCCGGGCATCAACCGAACCCCTAGTATACAGCAGCATTTCTTCTTCCCGGCATTAATTTGTTCGCCGGCTTATCGCACAGGTGCTACAACTCTTACTCATTTAAGCGTATCTAGCTAACGGAAGCATAGCCGAAGTATGACGTCCCACCATTCAGGACATACCTTCCCCTTGCTGCAACTCAAAATGGTCCTCAACTCTCCAAGCTTCCATAACATTTAGAAACAGAGCAGCTTATGCGTCTCGCCTCATCACTCCACATAAAGGTATTTGTTCTCGCAATCTATAACGTTTTTGCCGGATGGGGGGCATCGGCGCAGCAGATATCCCTTGCACCGCCCAGCCTTCCCCAGGCACCTTCGCAGCAGCATTCTTTCAAGCCCTTTACAGCCATCGGCACGCGGCAACTGCCGCAAGCAATCCCGCTTACGCCTAGGCAAAAGTTTGCCTTGTTCGGCGACTTTACCCTCGATCCCACCACGTACATCGTCACCGGTCTCCTCGCCGGCGTGGAGCAAGCGGGCAATACCTATGTCGACTTCGGACAGGGTGCGCGAGGCTACGGCAGGCGCTACGGTACTGCCTATGCTGATTTTTTCACCGCAGATTTTCTTGGAGAAACACTATTTCCGGTGCTCTTCAAGCAAGACCCACGCTATTTCTACAGCGGCGAAGGCACCATCCGCGTTCGTACGCTCTATGCGATTTCAAACTCTGTCGTCTGCCTCGGCGATAACGGCAGGAAGCAGGTAAATTACTCTCGCATTCTCGGCGATTTATCTTCCGGGGGCATTTCTAATCTGTATTATCCGGCTTCAAGCCGCAATGGTGCCGCGCTCACCTTCTACAACTTCGGCTTCGGCATCGCCGCACAAGCCGCTACCAATCTCGTGCAGGAGTTCGTTCTCCATAAAACAACCGGCTCAAAATAGTGACCCTACCTCTCGGCACGTTCCTGCAGCAGGTTGAGAAACGTGCGATCATTTGCACTCAGTTCCGCATGTAGCAGCAGTTCGGGCCGGTTGCGCCAGGTTTTTTCAAGCGCCTGCTCACGCCGCCATCGCCGCACCTGCTCGTGATTGCCGTCGATAAGTACCGGGGGAACTGCCAGACCGCCAAACTCCGGTGGGCGCGTGTACTGAGGGTAATCCAGCAAACCGCCTGCGCCGTGCGTGGCCCGAGGCGAGGCAGCGGGCGCATGTGGGAGCCCGTCATCTCGTGCGCCGAAGCTTTCAAAAGCACTGGACGCCGCGTTGCCCAGTACGCCCGGTACCAGCCGTGTGACGGCATCCACGATCACAGCCGCGCCAAGCTCGCCGCCGGTCAGCACATAGTCGCCGACGGAAACTTCCTCATCCGCCATCAGGGTCGCTACACGCTCGTCCACGCCCTCGTAGCGCCCGCATAGCAGTACCACGCGTTCTAACCGGGCAAGCCGGTGCGCTGCTGCCTGCGTAAAGGGGCGGCCCTGGGCTGCCAGCAGGATCACCGCTTCACGCCCACGCTGCCCCTTCGGGGCTACTCCGATGGCCCCTAGGGCTGCCGCAAAGGGCTCCGGCTTCAACACCATGCCTTCACCGCCGCCGAAGGGGCGGTCGTCGACGGTGCGGTGCTTATCGATGGCAAACTCGCGTAGGTTATGGACGAAAGCCTCGACCTTCCTGTCCACCAGCGCGCGCCGCAGCATGCCGGACCCAAAGATTCCGGTGCCGTCCATGCTTTTCGCGGTAGGGGTGCCGAAGAAGTTCGGGAAGATGGTAAGGATGTCGAAGCGCACCCTTATTCCTTTTCCTGTTCCTGGCCGGTTGTAGAGAGGTTGACGAGTCCGGCAGGAAGGCGCATCTGCAGCGTGCGTGCGGCGAGATCCCAGCTCGGCTCATACGCTTTGACAAACGGGACCAGCACCTCGCCGCCGACATCCGTTTCCACCACCAGCAGAGGATGGTGCGAGGACTCGCGGTCCACGTCAATTACCGTACCCACAAATGCGCCCGTCACGGTGTCGGTGAGCACGCAGCCGGTAAGCTCCGCGATGTACACCTCGTCCTCGCCGAGGGCAGCACGCTCCTTCCAAGGAACTACCACCTCCCAGCCGCGAAGTGTTTCCGCTTCGTTCATGGAAGTGCACTCCGCAAATGCAAAGACAATGCGGCTGCCGTGCATGCGGGTGTGTTCGACCGTGACCTGGCGGCTGGGCTCGGCAAGCTCTGTCGCGCGCAGAGAAACAAGCGCCTGCTTAGTGAACCGCTCGGGAAAATCAGTCAGGAGGTCAGCGATGAGCTCACCGCGATGGCCCTGCGGGCGCACAAGACGAGCCACGCGCAGCCAGCGCTCCCGGATGTTTGAAGAGTCGAACAAGTACTTACTCCCGGACGTCGAGAGGGGGGTGAGGAGCCTCGTTTTCAACGATGTCCAATGTGTAGCGATGGTGATATTTCGTACTGACTGCGCTCAGGATGGTGCGAAGCGAGTGCGCGGTTCGACCCTGCTTACCGATCACCTTACCGATGTCGGAATCCAGTACATGGAGTCGGAGCACTGTGCTTTCTTCGCGTACCAGCGCCTTGACCTCAACAGCTTCCGGGTGGTCGACAAGTGCGCGCGCAATCTGCATCACCAGGGTTTGCGTGGGATCGGTTTGCGTAAGGTCGTCGTGGAACTCTACGGGCGCTTCGTGATCTGTCATGCCGCTGCTCCGGCCTGAGGAGGTGCAACTTGCAAGCACTCCCCGGCTGGCGCCCATAGTACCAGTTCAGGGACAGGGCGCAACAGCCGTCAAGCACGAAACCTAAACTACGCCGCCGCTTCTACTGGAGCTGCGGGTGTTACAGGCGCATTCTTTAACAGTTTGGCTACGCGCTCTGAGAGTTGGGCACCCTTACCGGTCCAGTAATCGATGCGCTCGTGCTTGAACTCAAGAGTGGCAGGGTTGGTGCGTGGATTGTAGGTGCCTACCAGTTCAATGGAGCGGCCATTGCGCGCACGATCCTTCTCAATGACAACCACACGGTAAAACGGCTTCTTACGCGCACCGAAGCGCGCCAAACGAATCATCAACACAGGTAAATTCCTTTCAACAACAATTGCAATGGAAGAGTTGGGCTGCGCGAGGAGGAACCCTCACACCGGCTACATTTTGAAACTAGCCCCAGTCACCAAATATACCAAATGCTCGCATCCCAGCAATATGCCTGACCTCGCGCACCCCATTCGTCCTCTGATTCTGACCCTTGCTCTGGATGAGAGCAACCAGGCACGCTTTGAGCGCGAGCGAAAGCAGTATTTCCCGGCACAGCTCAACCGCATCCCCGCACACGTATCTCTTTTTCATGCACTGCCCGGCGAGGAACTCGATGCTATCAGCAAGCGGCTTAGTGAGCTTGCGGTAGCAATTCCCGCGTTCCCGGTGCAGGTACATGACGTGATGCGGCTTGGCAAAGGCGTGGCTTACGCGCTCTCAGCGCCCGCTCTTGATCAGATCCATACGCAGTTGCGCCAGGGATGGCTGGCGTGGCTTTCGCGGCAGGATCAGCAGCCGTTCCGCCCGCATGTAGTCGTACAGAATAAGGTCACTCCGGAGGCTGCGCGAGAGCTTTTCACACGGCTTTCCAGCGGTTTTCGCCCCTTCACCGTAACCGCGGCCGGTCTGCTGCTATGGCACTACGAAGGCGGACCCTGGCGGGCTGCCGGCACCTTCCCCTTTGCCGCTCCCGGGCAGCGATAATGCGTCAACGCCTACCGCGCTTGTGCCTCCGCAACCTCGCCGGCGACCCTACCCCGCTGCCTGCATCCAAAACACCTATGGCGACGACAACAGCAGCGCAAATAGAACTCCGGCAGCTCGGCAACTCTGACCTTCACATCACCCCGATCGGCTTCGGCGCATGGGCTATCGGCGGAGGCGACTGGGAGTTTGCGTGGGGTTCGCAGGAAGATGCGAACTCGATGGAAGCAATCGAACGCGCCCTGGAGCTTGGAATCAACTGGATCGATACAGCGGCTATCTACGGCCTGGGCCATTCGGAAGAGGTCGTGGCGCGTGCACTTAAAAACAGCTCGCACAAGCCATTCCTCTTTACCAAATGCTCCATGAAATGGAACCTCGAAGACCGCAAGATTTTTCGCGCGTTGGATGCCGCATCGGTTCGCCGGGAGTGCGAAGACTCTCTACGACGTTTGGAGGTAGACACAATCGACCTGTACCAGATTCACTGGCCCGACCCTGAAGACAAAATCGAGGAAGCCTGGGAGACCATGGCGCAGCTGAAGGAAGAGGGCAAAGTACGTTACTTGGGAGTCTCAAACTTCAACGTGGAACAGATGGAGCGTATCGTGGGGATCGCACCAATTACTTCACTTCAGCCGCCCTATTCATTGCTGAACCAGAAGGTGCAGCCGGAGATTCTGCCGTACTGCGAAAAGAACAACATCGGTGTCATCAACTATTCGCCCATGGTCTCAGGCTTGCTGACCGGCAAAATGACAGCGGAGCGTCTAGCCGACATGCCGGCCGATGACTGGCGCAAGCGGAGCCCGAACTTCAATGAGCCTAAACTGTCGCGCAACCTGAAACTGGCTGACCTGCTTACTGAGATAGGTAAGGATCATGACGTGCAAACCGGCGTGGTGGCGATTGCATGGACACTGCACAACCCTGTGATTACTGCTGCTATTGTGGGCGCGCGCGACGGTAAACAAGTGGAAGGTACACTGCCTGCTGCGACTTTTCGCTTGAGCGAGGATGAGTACACCCGCATTAACGATTTCGTAGCGCAAAACATCGTCTAGCCTTAATAGAGAAGAGGCTGCTTGTGAAAGCGGCCTCTTCTCTCACAGCCAGGAGAGCAGCTAGTAATGAATCTTTCAAGAATGAGGAAATAGTAGTTTTAACTACCGCCACTATTGTTTTTACAAACGATCTACTTTTCCCTATTTACCACAAAATCAGGCACCCAGAGCAAAGCGCGCTTGTACTCGGATTCCGGAATGAGATCGAGCGCACGACGTGCGCGTTCCGCATGATCTCGCGCCACACTCATAGCAAAGTCAATGGACCCATACCGGTCCAGGGTGGACAGGACATCTTCATAGCGCACTTGCAGGAAAGCACCGTCGGCGAGCACCTGTAGGATGGCTTCGCTTTCAGCGGTCGTGGCATGCTTGAGGGCGTGCACAACGGCGAGCGTGGCTTTACCTTCACGTAGGTCACTGGCCACCGGCTTGCCTAGTACCGCCTCGGCTGAAGTCAAATCCAGCACATCATCCACAACCTGGAAAGCAAGTCCCAACGAGTGCCCGTACTCGGCAAGGCAGGTCTCAACGGCAGGGTCAGCTCCTGCCAGCACGGCACCCAGTCGCATGGACACCTCAAACAGGCAGGCAGTCTTGCGGTAGATCAGCTCGTTGTACTCCGCTTCTGTAACAGGACGGCCGAGCTTCTCCGTTTGCAGCAGCTCGCCTTCCACCATCATCTGGGTAAGTGAGATCAGCAGTTCGAGCACACGGAAGTTGCGCTCTTCGAGCGCGATATGGAAGGCCTGCATGTAAAGCCAGTCGCCGGCCAGTACACAGCGTGAATTGCCCCACGTGGTGTTTGGAGAAGGCCGCCCGCGACGCATTTCCGCGCCGTCGATAATGTCGTCATGAACCAGGGTTGCCGTGTGGATCATTTCAATCACAGCCCCAAGGCGGTGCATGGGCGAGCCGGAGTAACCGAGGCAGCGACATGAAAGCAGCAGCAGGGAAGGGCGGATGCGTTTGCCGCCGCCGCCGCGCAGGTACTCGGCAATCTCCGTGATGGCTCCCACGGAAGAAACGGCATCCCGTCCGAACTCCCGCTCAATGGCCTGAAGGTCATCGTGCAGAAGGTCGAATACCTCCTTTGCCGTCGCTACTATGGTTGTGCCCACAAACTCTCCTGCCGTACCTGATGCGTGGGCCAAGCCCTTCGCGGCAAATCTGCTTCTACCCGGCTAAACTGCCCACAAATCTAATTGGAGCGGAAGTTAGTGAACTGCATATCAATACCGAACTCATGCCCCTTAAGCAGTGCGATAGTTTCTTGCAAGGTGTCACGATCCTTGCCGGTGATGCGGACCGTCTCACCTTGAATGGTGGCTTGTACTTTGCTTTTGGAGTCCTTGACCAGCTTGACAATCTCTTTGGCCTTGTCCGTTGCAATGCCCTGCTTCAAGGTTACTTTCTGCCGGACGCTGGAACCGGAAGCCGGCTCTTCTTTTTCAAACTCTAGTGACTTGACGGAAATGCCGCGCTTGATCATCTTTTGCTCAAGAATCTGCCGCACTGCTTCGAGCTTGTAGCTATCCGCCGAGTGTAAATCCAATGCTTTCTCCTCGCCGTCGAGCTTGATGGTCGATTTGGAGTCCTTGAGATCGAAGCGGGCATTGACTTCCTTGGTCGCCTGCTCAATGGCATTCTTCACTTCCTGGATGTCGACCTTTGAAACGATATCGAACGAATTGTCAGCGGCCATGGGTCTTCACGTCCTTTTCTATTATGTGTCCTGCGTATCGGGGCCGAGGGGGTTACGAGAGCGGAACCGCATCGGCCCCATGGAAAATCTGAAAAAGCTTGAAGAAATTTTCGGTCGTGGACTCGCCCAGGGCTCCTAGCGACACGCCGCGCGCTTGTGCCAGCAGCTCGGCTGTACGCCGCACCAGCGACGGCTCATTGCGCTTGCCCCGCTCAGGCATGGGTGCCAGGAAGGGACAATCGGTTTCAATCAGTATTCGGTCTGGCGGCAGTGCCCGAGCAATCTCGCGCAGTGCTCCTGCGCTGGGATAGGTGAGATTTCCTGCAAATGAGATCAGAAAGCCGAGTGCCAGGGCGCGGTCAGCCTGCGCACGGTCGCCGGAAAAGCAATGCAGGATGCCGCGCAGGCCCGTCGGCAGCCAGTGCTCTTCAAGCATCCGGAGCGTTTGCTCCCAGGCATCCGCCTCCTGCCCAAACGCCGAGCCGGGGCGGCAGTGAATCACAATCGGCTTGCCGTGGGTCGCGGCGACTTCCATTTGCGCCCGGAAAGCCTCTTGCTGTGCGTCCACCGGCGGGTTGTCGTTATGGTAATAGTCGAGACCGATTTCGCCGCAGGCAAGCACCTCCGGCTCATCGAGCAGCGCGTCGAGATTGGCCAGGGCCCGCACGTCGCATTGTGCGGCGTCCTGCGGATGCACCCCTGCGGTAGCGTAGATGCGCGGGGTGAGCGGCTTGTCGCGGTAAGCCCGCGCCAGCTTCAAGGCACCGTCCATGGACGATGGCCCGTCTCCGATGCCGATAGACAAAATAGTGCGTACACCTGCCTGCCAGGCGCGTGCCAGCAGCAAGTCGCGGTCTTCGTTGAAGCGGGTATGGTCCAGGTGTGCGTGCGAGTCAACCAGCAATGTGCTTCCCCTTACTTGAGCCGTGCGCCAAGCTCTACACCGTCAAGAAAGCCGGCGAGTGAAGGTTTGCCGTGCTCGCCCAGAGAAGCGGCAACGACCATGCCGTTCGACTCAAACCCGCGCAGTTTGCGCGGTGCCAGGTTGGCGACAATGACCACCTTGCGGCCTATCAATGACTCGGGCGTGTAGGTTTCAGCAATGCCAGCCAAGATTTGCCGCCGCTCGTAGCCCAGGTCGACTTCAAGCCGCAGCAGCTTGTCGGCTTTGGGGATGCGCTCGGCGACCAGGATTTGCGCTACACGCAGCTCGACTTTCAGGAAGTCGTCGATGGTGATCTGCGGAAGCGCGTCCGGGCGTTCCGGCGGCAGGGTCTCAAGCGGTGCATTGGGCTGAAGGGCAATGGGTGCCGGGGTCGTGATCTGACCGACCAGTGCGGCATCTTCCATGTTCTGCAAGCCCGGTTCAAAGGCTGCAAACGGCAAAGTATCAGGCAGCGTGCCAAGCGCGCTTGCGGGCGAAAGGGGTACAGAGAGCATTGCTGAGGCTGGTGCAACCATCGAGTCCACCGGAGTGATGACGCTCTGCGAGGCTGTCAGACTTACGCCCTGCGGCGGCTTGGCTGATTTTAAGTCGCTTTGTTCCATGTCCTGCATCCTTTGTACGGCATCCTTGTCGGCACGAGGGAAAACTGGTCCAAGCGTGCCGAGCCGCGTGCCCGGCGGGAGACCTCCCCAGCTCAGATGCCGGATGTCGGCATTTGCTATGTCGCCCAGGCCCAGCTGCGTCCAGACTTTCGCGGCTGCCTCCGGAATCACTGGGTAAACCAGCGCCGTAATCCACCGGATCGCCTCGGCTGCTTGATATAAGACTTCTTCCTGATGAAGCTGGAGCTGATCGGGTGTAAATCCCGCAGCCTTCCAAGGTGCTTTAAGAGTTATAAATCCATCAAGATGCGTTATTAGTGCCCACAGGCTCTCCAACGCCTTTGAGAACTCTTGCTTGTCGAACTGGCTATAGAATGTGTCGCGCGTGTTCGGTAAAGCTCCGTCTAAACCGCCATTAGTGTGCTCCGGCCGTTTAGGCACAACACCGTCAAAGTATTTCTCAATCATGGCCAGCGTACGGCTCACCAGGTTGCCGTAGCCGTTTGCCAAATCCGCGTTGTACCGCTGCACCAATGCGTCAAATGAGAAGCTGCCGTCCTGCCCGAACACGATCTCGCGCAACAGAAAGTATCGCAGTGCGTCTGCCCCAAGTACTGCCAGAATCGTCTCCGCCCGCACGATATTGCCGCGAGACTTCGACATCTTGGACTGCTCGAACAGTAACCATCCATGCGCGACCACTCCTTTCGGCAGCGGCAAGCCGGCAGCCAGCAGGAACGCAGGCCAGTACACGCAGTGGAAGCGCGAAATTTCTTTGCCTATGATGTGCAGCTGCGCCGGCCAGAACTTCCGAAATGCCGATTCATCGTCCGATCCGTAGCCGAGCGCGGTGATGTAGTTCGCCAGAGCATCGAGCCACACATAGATAACGTGCGACGGATCGCCCGGCACCGGGATACCCCACTTGAACCCGGTGCGCGAAACCGATAGATCGCGCAGGCCGCCGCGCACAAACGCGAGCACTTCATTGCGGCGCGTCTCCGGCTGGATGAAGCCGGGTTGCTCGGCATAGAGCTCCAGCAGCTTGTTTTCAAACGCCGATAGTTTGAAAAAGTAATTCTCTTCACTCACGGTCTCTGTCGTGCGACCGCAGTCCGGGCAAGGTGCACCCGGGCCTGCCTCCACGTACAGCTCGTCAAAGACACAATACTGGCCCGTGTAGGTACCCTTGTACAGGTAGCCACGCTCTTTCAGCACATTCCACAGCTTAGCTACGCCCCGCTTGTGGCGTTCCTCGGTAGTGCGGATGTAGTCGTCGTAAGTCAGGCCCATCTGATCCCACAACCCGCGGAACTCGGCGGAAACACGGTCGGTAAACGCCTGCGGTTCTTCGCCGGCAAGCGCGGCGGACCGCTCGATCTTTTGCCCGTGTTCGTCGGTCCCGGTCAGGAACCAGACGTCCTGCCCCAACGCACGTTGGCGGCGCGCGATCGCATCCGTTACCACGGTCGTATATGTGTGGCCGATGTGCGGGCGCGCGTTGACATAGTAGATCGGCGTCGTGATGTAGAAAGGGGTGCTGGAGTCAGGCATGATTGGGGTTCAGGGATGCATCAGGCGCAAAAGCCATCTTACCAGCCTTGTAACGAGAACCCGTCCTGAAGAGACCGCAAGTCACGCAGGCGGTTTAGACTCGCAGGGACGAGTTCGCATATCTAACGAAAGCCAGGACCATCCTTTGTATCTCTCTGAACAGAAGCGGCTTGCCGAGCACCTGCGCAGCGTGCTCAAGAGTCTGTACTCCCTTGACATGGAACACCTTGCTCTTGAGCAGCCGCCCGATCTCCGTTTCGGCGAGTACGCCGTGCCGGTCGC
>CAXSHS010000064.1:12646-15437 GCA_964237325.1 uncultured Acidobacteriaceae bacterium
CCCGCACACTGCGCAAGGCTCCCCGCAAGATCGCCGAAGAGATTGTGGCAGCGCTCGGGGCAGTCGAAGGTTTTGCCGGGTTTGAGGTCGCTGGCGCAGGCTATATCAATGCGCGGCTGGACCGTGCCGCGGCTGTGCGTGTTCTCGCCCTGGACCATGTCGAGGGGGAAACGCGCCCACCCCAGCATGCACTGGTAGAGCACACCAGCATCAACCCGAATAAGGCCGCGCATGTCGGCCACCTGCGCAATGCCATCCTCGGCGACACCTTTGTCCGCCTGCTGCGCGCCGGCGGCGACCGTGTTTCGGTGCAGAACTATATCGACAATACCGGCGTCCAGGTCGCTGACATCGTGGTCGGCTTGGAGCATCTGCTCGGCTTGTCGCTCGATCAGGTCGAGAACTGGATCGTCGGTTTGAGCGAGCCCATCGATTACGCCTGCTGGACGCTTTACGCTCGCTCATCGCAGTGGTATACCGCCGGCTCACCCGAAGAAAACGCGGCTCGCAAGCAGCTGCGGCTTGACACGCTGCATCGGCTGGAGGAAGGCGGCAACGCCACCGCGGCGATTGCGGAACGGGTGGCGACCGCCATTGTGCGCCGCCATCTTGCAACCATGCAGCGGCTCGGCATAGCGTACGACCTGCTGCCGCGTGAGAGTGAAATTCTACGGCTGCACTTTTGGGACGCAGCCTTTGCACAGCTGAAGGAAACAGGCGTGCTGCGGCTTGAGACGGCGGGCAAAAACGCAGGCTGCTGGATCATGCAGCGGGCAGGGTCTGCAATTGCTGCGGAAGGGGAAACAGACGAAGACGCCAAGGTGATCGTGCGCTCGAACGGCACTGTGACCTATGTCGGTAAAGACATCGCTTACCACCTGTGGAAGTTCGGCTTGCTGGGCCGCGATTTCGGCTACCTGCCGTTTTTCGAGTACCCGGACCATACCTGCTGGATCACCGCGGAGGTTGGCGCGCCCGAACACCCGCACTTCGGCGGGGCTGATGCCATCTACAACGTCATCGATGCGCGCCAGTCTGACCCTCAGGCCAATGTCATCGAGGCATTGCGCGGTATGGGCTTCGTCGAGCAGGCTGCGCGCTACACGCATTTCTCCTATGAAATGGTCGCGCTCACCCCCCGTTGCGCGCTTGAGCTGGGTTACGAGGTTGCAGAGGAAGACCGCACCCGCGCCTACATTGAGGTGTCAGGGCGTAAGGGCTTCGGCGTCAAGGCCGACGACCTGATCGACCGGCTCATTGCCGCGACTCATGCCGAGGTCGCCGAACGGAACCCTGAACTTAGCGAGGCGGAGCGTGACAGGACCGCACGGCAGATTGCCGTCGGCGCACTGCGCTACTTCATGCTCAAGTTCACCCGCAATACGGTGATCGCATTCGACTTCAAAGACGCGCTCGCATTTGAAGGCGAGACCGGCCCGTACCTGCAATATGCTGTCGTGCGCATCCGTTCGATCTTCCGCAAGGCTGGTACAAATCCGGCAGAGGCACTCGCGTCAGCCGCTAACCTTGACACCGAAGTCGAAGACAGCATCTGGCAGGTATGGCTACGCGCTGCCAAAACCTCGCTGGTACTGGAGCAGTGCCGTGAAACCGCCGAACCGGCGCACCTGGCGCGGCACTGCTTTCAGCTGGCACAGGAATTTTCAAGCTTTTACCGCAAGCACCACATCCTCACCGAGCCCAACCCGGCTCGCAAGGCGCTGCTGCTGGCAACTGCTGCCGTGGCGGAGCGCGAGCTGGTGCGCTCGCTTGCTGTACTCGGTATCGATGTGCCGGCAATCATGTGAGCACAATGAAACTCAAGCTGAGCTATTTGCAAGATTTTCTTCTTGCTTGCATTTTTGCTCTTCTTCCGGCAGCAACAGCATGTTTGCTTGCTTTTCACATAGCCGTACGTGTAAATCCAGACTGCAAACCTCACGAAGTAGATGGCCAATGCGGTTTGGCAACGTTCAGTAATGTGCTGACAGCAGGTGGCATCGGTTTAGTTGTTCTACTGATATTTATCGGGTTCTTCTTTATAGGGCTACGGAAGTGGCGCGTAAGAAGAACAATCAAAATAGATTGAGGTAGTCGAGCAACACCGTCGTAGGACAGTAAACAATAGCAATTATGTTGATCTCTGTAGAAGAGTACCTAAAAACCACCTATGAACCGGACGCCGAGTACGTTAATGGTGTCATCGAGGAGCGCAATACGGGCAGTGACATACACTCAGCCTGGCAAGTCGCCGTGAGTACCTATTTCAGCGGGCGAGCACGAGAATGGAATATTCGGGTCCGTCCTGTACTGCGGGTAAAGACCGGTGAGTGCCGCTACCGCATTCCCGATATCGCTATTCTGGACGCGAACGCCCCTCGCGATCCGGTCGCGCTTGTGCCGCCGCTGATCGCCTTTGGAATCCTAAGCCCGGAAGACCGACTTTCTCGCCTTCTCGTTCGCCTCAACGACTTTGAGACTATGGGTGTAACAGGGCTTTATGTCATCGACCCTGCTGACAACAGCTTTTTTCGCTTCCGCCAAGGCAAGCTCGAAGCGGCATCGGAGATCGCCCTTCAAGACCGCATCATCCCTTTCACGGAAGTCCTCGACCTGCTTTGGTAATCGCTCCTCTCCCCGCCTAGCAACGCGCAGACCCCTGCCGCCGTCCTACCGCTCAGGAGACACAGAACTATGGCACAGCAACTGGCAGGCAAGAAGGTAGCGATTCTGGCGACAGAAGGTTTCGAGCAGGCGGAGCTCATCGAGCCGAAAAAAGCTCTGGAAGAAG
>CAXSHS010000064.1:15537-18233 GCA_964237325.1 uncultured Acidobacteriaceae bacterium
GACCTTCCCGCGTTCAACAAGAAGCTAATTGAAGTGCTGGCTGAAGCGTAACCTTCTGTGCGGGTGCAGTCCCTTCCGGGATGGATGTTGTTCAAAGCAAAGGCCATTTGGATCGGCTTTAGAACCCGGTCCAAGTGGCTCTTGTACTTCAAGAAGACACCCCACGAAGTGGGCGCCTTCCGGGTAAGGGGTCTTACTAGTACCGTCGCGTCCACGCTACCAGGCTGCGAACAGCTACCCCGCTCGGGCCGCTTGCCATCCATGGCTTCGCCTCGTCGAGCCATGCGGTTCCGGCAATATCGAGATGAATCCACGGAGTCTCGCCCACAAAATGTTCCAGAAACGCAGCCGCTGTGCAGGAGCCGCCGTAGCGTCCACCGGTGTTCATCAGGTCGGCAATTTGCGAGCGGATTTGCTCGCGGTACTCCCCGCCCAGCGGCAGCCGCCAGAAAGGCTCACCGCTCACTTCCGCTCCCGTAGTAAATTCAGCCCAGCAGGCGTCGTTATTGGAAAAGCCCCCGACATTGTGCTTGCCAAGCGCGACAGAAACTGCGCCGGTCAGGGTTGCGGCATCGATCAGGTGGGTTGCGCCCAGCTGCTTGGCATAGTGCAGCCCATCAGCCAGCACCAGCCGGCCTTCAGCATCCGTGTTGACGACTTCGATTGTTTTGCCGCTCATGGCAGTCAGCACATCGCCGGGTCGATACGCACGGCCTGAAGGCATGTTTTCAGCCGAGCACACCACACTCAGTACCCGCACCTTGGGCTTGAGCTGCGCAATGGCCCGCATGGCTCCCAGCATGGCCGCGCCGCCGGCCATGTCGTACTTCATCTTCTCCATGCCGTCGGCAGGTTTGATGGAGATACCGCCTGTGTCAAAGGTGATTGCCTTACCTACAAGCCCCAGCACGGTCTCGCCCTGCGTAGCACCCTCCGGCTCGTAACGGATAATGATTAGCGCAGGCGGCTCGTCGGAACCCTGGGTCACGCCTAGAAATGCGCCCATCTTCAATTCCTTCAGCTTGTCTGTGGAGTAGACCTCGCATGCAAGTCCGACCTCGGCGCACATGGCCGCAGCCCGTTGGCCCAGGGCAGTAGGTGTCAGTACGTTACCCGGCTCGTTCACCAGGGTACGGGCAAAGTTCTGCGCCTCGGCGATGATGACGCCCTCATTCAACCCGGCTTGTGCCGCTGCCTGGTCGATGCGCTCAGAGGCAACCACGGTCAGTGTGTGCAGGTTCGTGTCTTTCCGGTCTGACTTGTAGGTATCAGACTCGTAGTCTGCAATGCAGACCCCTTCTGCGATCGTGCATACAGCCTGGGCATCGGTCGCCTCAACCAGCGTTTGCGGCAGAGCAACGACGATTTCGCGCAAGCCGCGCTTTTTTGCGAAGCGCGCGGCTGTACCGGCAGCCTTCCGCAGTACCGAGAGCCCCGGACCCTTGCCTTCAACAGCAGCTTTACCTAAGCCGACCAGCAGCAGGCGTTTGGCGGCAAAACCGGCGGGGGAGTGCACCAGCAGCGTTTCATTTGCACTTGAATTGAACTCTCCGCTCAAAAGGATCTCACTGATCGAATCATGCACGGTTTGCGACTCGGTTAGGGGGAACACGGCTGGCTTGGCATCGGCAGCTTTGCTTGTGTTTTCGTCGGCTGTGAAGATAACCAGGAGATCGGCTGGGGTTTGAGAGGCAAGCGCAAAGACAAGTTCGGTTTTCACTCTGTATACGATGCTGCGAGTGACTATGCGCGCTAGAAGAGATGAAAAAGCAGACTCTTTGACTCCGCTTCACTTAGAGGGTGTGTGCAAAGTCGGAACAAGCAACAGGTGTCATCCTGTGCTGATATGTGCAAAGTTGCAAGACTTATACCTGGTGTCATCCTGAGCGTAGTCGAAGGACCTGCTTTTTCTCGGGCGCGGCGCGAAGTTCCAAGGCAACAGCAAATCCTTTGACTGCAACTGACGCTTGCGCGTCAGTTTCCGCTCAGGATGACACGATTCTTGAAGGGATTGAGAAGGTACATACCTTGCATACACCTTCTCAGGATGACCTGGAGAGAACAAGCGAGTACACGCCACGGGCGCCTCCCGCGCAGAGGGTTTTGCCTTGCCTAGCGCCCTTTGCTCTCAGCCACGGCCTGCCGTGCTTCTTTGTCGCCCTCGCGCTTCTTCTCGGTGGCACGCTTGTCCCACGCCTGCTTACCCTGAGCAACGGCGATCTCGCACTTCACTCGTCCATTGCGAAAGTACAGCCGCGTCGGGATCAGCGTAAAACCTTTGGCTTGTGTCTGATCGATCAGCTTGCGGATTTCTCCTGCGTGGAGCAGCAGCTTGCGGGTGCGCACCGCATCATGCGAGTCGAAACCGGTATGCGAGTAGGCCCCGATGTGCGCGTTCAGCAGAAAAGCTTCATTGCCCTTCAAAATGCCATAGCTGTCTTTCAGGTTGGCTTTACCCTCGCGGATGCTCTTGACCTCTGAGCCTCGCAGTGCCACGCCTGCCTCAAAACGGTCCATTAGAAAGTAATTGTGCCCGGCAGCACGGTTGTTGGCCGCATCTCGTTCGCCAGCTGCGACCGGATCGCGCGGCTTGGCTTTAGCGGTCGTGCTTGCCTTGGGTGCCGCCTGTACCTGGTATGTCGATTGCTTCGCCATGACTAAAGGGTAGATGAGAGCTGATTTTCATGCGTTGCAGC
>CAXSHS010000065.1:0-18048 GCA_964237325.1 uncultured Acidobacteriaceae bacterium
TTTAGAAAAGGATTTTGAGGGCTAACTGGGTGTTGTAAGGCTCTCCCGGACCGATGCCGGGCGCTCCGTTGTAGTTGCCGATGGTTGAGGTAATTGTACCGAAGCCGGAATCGCTCAAAGTAGAGTCGGGCGGGGCCAAGTTGATGAAATTGAATAGGTTGAAGGTCTCAACCCGGAATTGTGCGCTGACCCGCTCGGTGATGTGGCCATCCTTGAAGACGGAGAAGTCCACATCCTTGTAGCCGGGGCCATATAGCTGGTTGCGGCGCAGGTTGCCGTAGGCATTGACGGGTGCGGTGAATGTACCGGGGTTGTTGAAGTATGTCAGGCTGCCTGAGTTGTTCGCAATGGTATGCGGCGCATAACTTACCTGTCCGTTGATGTTGACGCGGTCCTCGCCTTCGCCGGTGCCGCTTGCGTCCGTACCGGTCGTCACGTTGTACGGGGTACCGCCGCGGAAGGTCATCAAGCTATTGAGCGACCAGCCATGACCCAGCCAGTGCGGACCCGGCAAACCGGGAACGGCATAATTTACATAGGTCACAAAGGTATTACGAACGTCATAGTCAGAGTTACCGTAGTCGGCGTGAAGATTGTTGCTATTCTCCGGATTTTGATTGCGGTACTGACTTATAAGATCAAGGTTGTGCGACCAGGTGTAACCGAATTGTGAAGTGAGGCCGTGCAGGTTGGTGGTGCGTATGGTTGCCTGCAATGAATTGTAGTTTGAGGTGCCGGCACTATCAACTTCATTAATAACACCGTAATAAGGAAATTGCGCGCCGTAGGGGCGGGTTGCATTTTGCGCGAAGACCTGCGGGAGGGTTACCTGGCCACCGCCATTGGCGCTGTTGACGACGGGTGCGGGCAGCGAGGAGCTGCCGATAGCCGCCTGATTCTGGTCGCGGATCAGCAGCAGCTTTCTACCTTGCGAGCCGACATACCCGACAGTCGCCAGCAGGTTGGGGCCGACCTTGGTTTCCACGTTCAGGTTGTAATTCCAGTTATAGGCGCTGCGGAAGTTGGGATTGACGGTGAACAGGTTGTAACTCTGCACCAGATTGCCGTTTGCGTCGAACGGGGTGAACGTAGCCGACGATGCGAAGAGCGGCGCGCCGTTTGCGGGGATGATCTGGAAATTGTTCTGGAGGGTGGCAGCCGGGTTGGGTCCGGCAGGATTGCTTTCCGCCCCGGAGGCACCGCCGTTCGGCGGACGGTTGTCGAGGAAGGGATTGAGGTTCGGCTCGTCGAAGAAGACGCCGAAGCCGCCGCGTACCACCGTGCTGGGCATGGAAGCCGGCTGGAGCGAGAAGCCGACGCGAGGGCTTACGTTGTTATGCGCCGCGCTGTAGAGACTTGAGATTTGATTGCCCTGAAAGGCAATGCCGGGTACGGGCAGGTTGGGGATGTCGGGTCGGAAGACGGAAAGGTCCTGCGCGCCGTCGTGCAGCGGGCCTAGATAGTCGTAGCGCACGCCGTAGTTCAGGTTGAAGTGTTGTGTGAGCTGCCAAGCATCCTGCGCGAAGAGTGAGTAGGTATTTACGAAGACCTGCCGCTTGGTGTCGCCGCGGACGATGCTGTCTGTGTAGGTGCAACCGGTAAGGTAGTCTGCCAGTGCCAGGGTCGGGCCGTCAGAATAGAGCGGAGTGCGCCCGGCCCCGGTGGTGCCTGTGGCCTGTTCGCAGGCGGTAAGAGCGTGGGTGGTATTGGCGGCTGCGTTTTCCGGGTCAGCCCAGGGTCCCTGCGACCCTTCATAGTCAAAAGAGCCGCGCTGCTTGCGCTGGTAGAACTCATCGACCTGCCCGTTGCGGTACTCGCCGCCAATGCGGAGATCGTGCTTGCCGACGACTATGGAAAGCGTGTCGGTAATGATCCCGGTGATGTCGTTCCGGCCTGAGGGCGGCGTGGCATTGGCAAGGTTATCAAAACCCTTGATTGTAAGGCCGGGCGCACCGCTCAACTGCCCGGATACGCCGGTGTTGAGGCCGAGCGCGGGAAGGTTAAAGCTGTGGTTCTGATCGTAGAACACCTGGTTAAAGTAGTTGACGCCGGCGGTGAGCTGGTTGGTCATGCGCTCGCTGAGCGTGGAGTTGAAGGTGGTCGAGTAGTTGTAGACGTGGATCGGACCTTCTTCAAAGTAGTACGGAATCTGCGTGCCGACGGGGGCGATCTGGCTTCCCTGACCGCCGTAGCCTCGGCCTGAGAGCGTGTTTTTGCTGTTGATGTTCCAGTCGGCCTTGACCACGCCGTTGTAGCTGTAGCCGGTGATGGGCGAGGCGTTTGTGTAGTTGTTCGGCGCTGCCGGGCCGCCGGTTGCAAAGGATGGAAACAGTGTGTTCAGGACGTTTTGCTGTACCGGGTTGGGTGTGATTCTGTACTGGTTAAGCAGTGCGAGCGCCTGCGCCTGGTACGCGCCGGAAGGTTCCGTTGCCGAGGCGGGGCTTTCAATAATGAACTGCTGCTTCTCGTAATTGGCGAAGTAGAACAGGCGGTCCTTGATTACCGGGCCGCCGACGGAAGCTCCGTATTGCTCATTGCGTAGCTTATTCTTGACGATGTTGCCTGAAGCATCCGGCGTGGCAAAGGGCGAGTTGGCGGCGAAGAATTCATTCCGGTTGAAGTAGTACACCGAGCCGTGGATCTGGTTGGTGCCGGACTTGGTGACCACGTTGACGGTGCCGCCGGGGTTGCGGCCTGCTTCGGCACTGGACTCGGTTTGCTCGGAAAACTGATCGATGGAGTCGAGCGGCAGCGTGACGCCGGCGATTCCTTCAACGCCGCCCTGGTTCACCGCCGGGATGTTATGCCAAAGATCATTATTGTCAGACCCGTCAATCTGCCAGTTGACCTGGTTAGCGCGTGTGCCGTTGACCGAGCCGAAGCCGCCGGCGGAGTAACCGGCGAAGCCGGGCGAGACGGCCAGCAGCTGCGTAAAGTCGCGGCCGTTCATCGGGGTGTTCTGCACGGTAGCAGTGGGCAGCACGGTAGTTTGCGTTGTAGAGGTTGTGTCGAGCGACAGGCCCCCCGCAGAAACCTCGACTGTCTCCGCTGTCTGTGCCACGTTCAGCTTGACAGGCAGCGAGTAGATGACGCCTGCCGATACCGGTACCTTATCTACCTTGATCGTGCTGAAGCCCTGCGCGGTTGCGGTGACGGTATAAGCACCCAGCGGCAGATCGGCAAAGCTGTACTCGCCGCTGCCGGAGCTTACTGTACGGTGCTCCGTGCCGGTGGCGGTTTCAAGTGCAACTACCTGCGCGTTGGGAACCGCGGCTTCTGAATTGTCAGTAATTATGCCGGAAATGCTGCCGCGGAAGGTTTGCGCCAGCAGCGCCGGTGCCCCAACAAGCAATAACAAGGCGGCAGTGCCTCGCAAGCAGGTGGGCAGGCGAGTGAGCAACAGGGTTCGAGCAAGGAGCTTGGCGGCGAGCGGGAGCCGGGCGTGCGATGCAGGGTATCGAGATTCCATGCACAAACCTATGGTTACGAAAGGAGCAGGATCAAGGAAAAAATGCAGAATGGTGTGCAATTGATGCGGCGTATAGAAGACGCTTATCGGTATAGGTTCGGAATGAGAGCATTTTCACATAGCCGTAATTGCGGAGATTAACAAATTTTATGGCTAAAGCCGGAAATCGCCCGGGAATGCGGACTATAGGGCTTTCGATAGAGGCTTGATGGGACAGCAGTTCCGGCCATCTCCATGAAGAATTGGGAAATTAAACCGGAAACGCAGCCCGATTCAAAAGCATGCCGGCAATTATGGAACAAGCCATTCAAGACAGTACCCCGCTGAACTTGATTCAGCTCTTTTATGCGTCCGGCTCAGCGTGAAACAATCGAGGAAAGGAGCCATGAATCATGGACTTTGAGGAACGAATAGACAAACTTAGAGAGCGCCACGAGGCGTTGGCGCTTGGCGTGGAACTGCTTCAATATGGGATTCGCGAGCAGCATCGCAATCTTTTAACTCAAGGCGAGAACATCGATAGGTTGGTCGTTACAACAGACAGGTTGGTCGCTACAACAGATAGGCTGGCAATCGAATCTGCTGCTCAACAGCAGACGCTCGGCTCGGTTCTCGGTGCGATGAAAGAGTTGATTGAGCTTGTTACCCGTCACGAGCGCAGGATAGGCAACCTGGAGGAGAACGGGTAATGCTGAACCCCAGTTACGTCGGGATCAGAAAGAGCAGCTTTAATTTTGATAAAGGCATTGTCGACAAAGCTATAAGTCGGGAAGCCAGGAGGTGTTTCTATGACCATGCAGCTTCCCAAATATTCCATCGGCGTGGGCGACCGGTTTGCCCATCAGGCCAGGGCGCAGCTTAGGGCTTGCGTGCGGGCTGCGGAGGCAGGGGTTACGATTGCGCCGGTGTGGAACAAGAGCAACCGTGAACACATGCTGATCCACTCGGAACCGGAGGGCACACGGCGGGCGGCGGATGAGGCTGTGCGTGCGCTGGGCTGGACGGGCGCGTACTTTTGCGATGCGGACCACATCGGCGTTGCTACAGTCGAGCGGTTCCTGGAGCCTTGCGACTTCTTTACGCTTGACGTTGCGGAGCAGATCGGCAAGGCGGCTTCGTCCGCATCATTACAGGCGTTTGCCGCGCGGCATCCTGAGCTGGTGGGGACATTGCAGCTGCCCGGCGTGGAATCGCTGACGATTACGCGCGAGTTCTTTGACTCTGCGGCGGCTAAGTTTCTTGCCGCGGTGGAAGAGGCCGCAAAGATTTATAGGAAGATCGAGGCGGCCAAGGGCGTGGGGACGTTTGTCACAGAAATTTCGATGGATGAAACGGATTCTCCGCAGACGCCGGGCGAGTTGCTGATCATTCTGGCTGCGATTGGGGACTACGCGATCCCGATCCAGACGATTGCGCCGAAATTTACCGGACGCTTTAACAAGGGCGTGGATTATGTGGGCGATCTCGGGCAGTTTGCGCGGGAGTTTGCCGATGACATTGCTGCCATTGCGCATGCGGTGGAACGCTACGGCCTGCCTGCGAATCTGAAACTGAGCGTACACTCCGGGTCTGACAAGTTCTCGCTGTACGCGCCGATGCGCGAGGCCATGCAGCGGGCGGACGCGGGCGTACACATCAAGACGGCAGGGACTACGTGGCTGGAGGAGCTGATCGGGTTAGCGGAAGCAGGCGGCGACGGGCTTGCTGCTGCAAAGGAGATTTATAGGGAGGCGTACGCGCGGCGCGCGGAGCTTTGCGCACCGTATCTGGCTGTGGTGGATATCGATCCGGGTGCGCTGCCTTTACCCGATGCGGTTTTCGGCTGGAGTTCGGAGCAATTTACCGGTGCGCTGCGGCATGATCAAGGCTGCGCGCAGTACAACAGCAGCCTGCGGCAGCTGCTGCATGTAGGTTTCAAGGTGGCGGCGGGTATGGGGCCGCGCTATCTCGATTTGCTGGATGCGCATGAAGCTGTGATCGCGAAGAACGTGACAGCGAACTTGTTTGACCGGCACATTGCACCCTTGTTCCTGGGGTAGCTGACTCCGCACTGCCGACTGCTGATACGGCAAGAAGGTACATTCTGAGCATGGCAAATATGTCGCTTGAAGGTCGTACGGCGGTAATTGTCGGGGGTACGTCGGGCATTGGGCTTGCACTTTCACTTGGGTTGGCGGAGGCGGGGGCGGATGTAGTGGCCTCTGCGCGGCGTGTTGAGCAGGTGGAGGAAGCAGCGGCGAAGATTGAGGCGCTGGGGCGGCGTACGCTGCGGGTTTCGTCGGACGTGGGGGACCGGGCATCGCTGGAGGGGCTTTGCGCGCGGGTGCTCGATGCTTTCGGCAAGGTCGATATCCTGGTGAACTGCGCGGGCAAGATCAAGCGCGCGCCCACGCTTACGCTGCCGGAGGAGCAGTGGCAGGACATCCTGGATACGAACCTGACGGGCACGCTGCGCTGTTGCCAGGTGTTCGGCAAACCGATGCTGGAGCGCGGGTATGGGCGGATCATTAACATTGCGTCGCTGAATACATTTGTGTCGTTGAACGAAGTGGCGGCCTATGCCGCGAGCAAGGCCGGGGTGGCGGCGCTTACGCGCTCGCTGGCGGTGGAGTGGTCGCGGCACGGGGTGCTGGTGAATGCGATTGCGCCGGGGGTGTTTCGTACAGCGCTGAACGCGGAGCTGCTGGACAGTACGCCGCGCGGGCAGGAGCTGCTGATGCGCACGCCGATGGGGAGGTTCGGACGGACGGAAGAGGTGGTTGGGGCGGCGGTGTTTCTTGCTTCAGAGGCGGCTTCGTTTGTAGCTGGGCAGACGATCGCCGTGGATGGAGGGTTTCTGGCTAGCGGGGTAAATCAGTGAGCCAGTTGCCGGGTGCATACACGGCTCGTTAGACTCGTTGAGATTTGACCGAGGAGCCCTGTGGCACTGCTGCACTCAGACCGCCTGTTCCCTGCCGACCCCCACACGCGCGCGATTGCGCGGCGGCTGTATGAGACCGTTGAGAGGCTGCCGATTGTGAGCCCGCATGGGCATACGCAGGCTAGCTGGTTTGCGGAGAACCGGGCGTTTGCGGACCCGGCGAGCTTGTTCATCCTGCCTGACCACTATGTGTATCGCATGCTGTACAGCCAGGGCTTGCCGATGGAGCAGATGGGGTTGGGTGGGCAGCCGCTGGAGAACCCGCGCGGGGTGTGGCGCTTGTTCGCGGAGCGGTATTACCTGTTTCGCGGTACGCCTACGCGGTTGTGGCTGGACTTTGTGTTTGAGACGCTGTTCGGCATGCAGGAGCGGCTGAGCGGGACCAACGCGGATTTGTATTACGACGCGATTGCGGCGAAGCTGGCGCTGCCCGAGTTTTTGCCGCGTGCGTTGTATGAGCGGGCGGGCATCGAGGTGCTGGCTACGACGGATTCCGCGCTGGATGCGTTGGCCTCGCACAAGGCGTTGCGGGAGTCGGGCTGGAAGGGCCGTGTGCTGCCTACGTTTCGGCCGGATGCTTGCGTCGATCCGGAGTTTGCGGGTTTTCGTGACAATGTAGAGGCGCTGGGCTTGCTTTATAAGGAAGACACTGCGAGCTGGAGCGGCTACCTGCGGGCGCTGCGGGCGGCTCGGGGGTTCTTTAAACAATGCGGTGCTACTGCGACCGACCACGGGCACCCTACGCCGCGCACGGCTGCCTTGAGCGGCGCGGAGGCTGAAGCGCTGTTTGCGCGGGTGTTGCAGGGGGCGAGTGCAGGCGATGCGGAATTGTTTCGTGCGCAGATGCTTACCGAGATGGCTCGCATGAGCCTTGACGATGGACTGGTGATGCAGATTCATCCCGGGTCTGTGCGGAACCATAACCGGGCGCTGCATGAAAAGTTCGGGCGCGACGTGGGCGCGGACATCCCCGAGCAGACCGAGTACGTGCATGCGTTGAAGCCGCTGCTGGACCGGTTCGGAAACGAGCCCGGGCTTACGATCATCCTGTTCACGCTTGATGAAACCGCGTACAGCCGTGAGCTGGCACCGCTTGCCGGGCACTACCCATGCCTACGGCTGGGGCCTCCGTGGTGGTTCCATGATTCGCCCGAAGGCATGATGCGGTTTCGGGAGCAGGCGACCGAGACGGCCGGGTTTTACAACACGGTCGGGTTCAACGACGACACGCGGGCGTTTCTGTCGATCCCGGCGCGGCATGACGTGGCGCGGCGAGTGGATTGCGCGTTTCTGGCGCGGCTGGTGGGGGAGCATCGTCTCGATGAGGACGAGGCCGCGGATACGGCGTATGAGCTGACGAACGGGCTGGTGCGGCGGGCTTATAAATTATGAGCGTAGCTATAACTCCAGCTGTTACAAAAACAGGCCGCGTGCGCTGGACGATTTGCGCGATGCTGTTTTTCGCTACTTCTATCAACTATATGGATCGGCAGGTGCTGGGGATTCTTGCACCCATGCTGCAGCACACTATCGGCTGGAGCGAGCAGGGGTACAGCAACATCATCATTGCGTTTCAGGTGGCGTATGCGGTGGGCCTGGTAGCAGCCGGGCGCATGATCGACCGAGTCGGCACGCGCGTGGGCTACGCACTAATTATGGGCGTTTGGAGCCTGGCGGCGATGGGGCACGCGCTGGCGACTACCGCGCTGGGGTTCGGCATTGCGCGGTTCTTTCTGGGGCTCGGGGAGAGCGGCAACTTCCCTGCGGCGGTGAAGACGACTGCTGAATGGTTCCCGCAGAGGGAGCGCTCGCTGGCTACGGGCATCTTTAACTCCGGCGCGAACCTGGGGGCGATGCTTGCGCCGGCGATCATTCCCCTGGTTACAATTCGGTTCGGCTGGCAGGCGGCATTTCTGGTTACAGGGTTGTTTTCGGCGGCTTGGATTGTGTGGTGGGTAACGCACTATCGCACGCCGGATGCGCACCCCAGGCTGTCCGGTGCCGAGCGCGCGCACATCGCGGACGGCGAGATAACGGTGCTAACAAAAATCCCGTGGACGCGCCTGCTGGGCTACCGCCAAACGTGGGCGTATGCGCTGGCCAAGTTCCTGACCGATCCGATCTGGTGGTTTTACCTGTACTGGCTGCCCAAGTTTCTGGATGCGCGCTTTCACCTTGGCCTGCTGCACCTGGGGTTGCCGCTCATCATCGTTTACAACATGTCGGCGGTGGGTTCGATTGGCGGCGGGAGTATTCCGCTGTTGCTGGCGCGGCGCGGGCTGCCTGTGGGCACGGCGCGCTTTGGGGCGATGCTGGCGATGGCGCTGCTGGTCACGCCCGTCTACTTTCTAGGCGGGGTCACGCATGAATGGTTGGCGGTGGCGTTGCTTGGCATGGCGGCGGCGGCGCACCAGGGCTGGTCGGCGAACCTTTATACGATTGCGTCTGACATGTTTCCGCGTGAGGCTGTCGGGGCGGTGACGGGGATCGGCGGGATGGCGGGGTCGGTGGGCGGAGTGCTGTTCGCGGCGGCGGTGGGGTGGGTGCTTACGCGATTTCATACATATTCGATCCTGTTCGTGGTTGCGTCCACTACGTACCTGCTGGCGCTGCTGCTGCTGCGCCTGATGGTGCCGCGTTTCGGCAGGATCGCTGTAGCCGAGCTGCTGTAAGCGAAAGCGGGGGCTTCGCGCTTTCATGCAGAATAGGAAGTATGCATCGAGACGCATTGCTGGCGCTGCTGCGGGGCTACCGCGAAGGCTCGACGACCGAGGCTGAGCTGGCCGACCGGCTCACGACGCTTCCGTTTGAAGATATAGGGTTTGCCAAGATCGACCATCACCGCTCGCTGCGCTCGGGTATGCCAGAGGCGATCTACGCGGAGAGCAAAACGCCGGAGCAGGTAGCGGCGATTTTTGCGCGGCTGGCGGCGACCGGGGTGCCGGTGCTGGCTACCCGCGCCAATGCGCTGCATGCCGAGGCGACGCTGGCGCTGACGCCGGGCGCGGTGCATCACGAACTTGCGCGGTGTATTTCACTTGCCGGTACGTCGGCTTTGGAGCAGACCGAGCGCGGCCATATTGCGGTGGTGTGCGCGGGAACGAGTGACCTGCCGGTGGCTGAGGAGGCCGCGCTGACCGCGGAGCTGTACGGTGCGCGGGTAACGCGGGTGACGGATGTGGGCGTGGCGGGCATCCACCGGCTGCTGGCGCAGGTGCCGCTGCTGCGTACTGCCGACGTGGTGATTGCCTGCGCGGGCATGGAAGGCGCGCTGCCCAGCGTATTGGGAGGGCTGGTCGCGGTGCCGGTGATCGCGGTGCCCACCAGCGTGGGCTACGGAGCGAGCCTGCACGGCATTGCCGCGTTGCTGGGCATGCTTAACAGCTGCTCGCCGAATACTTCCGTGGTAAATATCGACAATGGGTTCGGGGCGGGGTATATGGCTTGCCTGATCGCAAAGCCGCGCGGCGGATGAAGCCCGGTCTCAGCGTACCGGAGTGACGGACTTTTGCATGGCCTGCTTTTCTGCGTCCAGAGCAGAGGAATGGAGCGCTTCAACGCGGCTCATGGCATCATTTGCCTCATCCTTGCGGCCCAGCGTACGCAGGGCGCGTGCCAGTAAGTAGAAAACTGCGGGTTCGTCTGGATTGAGCTGTGTTGAGGCCTGGAGCAGTACGGTAGCCTCTCGCGTTCGCCCCTGCTTAAGCTTTGTTTTACCGAGATAATACGGAATGGCCCAAGAGTCCGGCATGGCTGTTTGTGCGTGAAGCAGGTATTGCACCCCTTCGTCATCTTTGCCGGTTTGTACGAGCAGGGCGCCCAAATAATACATGGCGCTACCGTCTTCCGCATCCTGTTGGAGTGCCTGGCGCAGTTCAGATTCCGCTTCAGAATTGCGTTGCAGGGCAACATACACTTTGCCTAACTCCCTGTGTGCGCCGGGAAATGCCGGTTCTTTTTGCAGTATCTCGCGGAAGGCTTGCACAGCGTCTGTATCTCGATGAGCATCCGAGTATGCCTTTGCCAGCATGAAATTTGCCTGAGAATGCGTTGCGGGATTACTTAATAGCTGATTGAGGACACTGCCGCTTTTGTCCACCTGGTTGGTACGGGCATAGGCGACCGCAAGCAGGTAGAGCAATGATGTATCTGTTGTAACAGGCGAAGCAGTCAGCAAATCAAGCCCTGCCTGCGGATTACTGCCGAAGATGAGGCTCGTAGCCAGCAAAATCGTTCCCCGCGAATCGCCCGGAAAGGCAGCATGCAGTTTTTCGAAGTAAGTAGCGGCCTGGGGGTAGTCTTCTTCTTTCAGGTAAGCCAGACCTAAGTTTAAGAGCAGACTGCGGTTCTGCGGGTCGAGTCTTAAAGCTCGTTCATCCACAGCGATCGCTTTTGCGAAACGGTGGGTTTTTGAATACAGCACACCGAGATTTCCGAGAGCCGGTATGCTTTGCGGGTCCACTTGCAAAACTTTGAGAAATCCTACTTCTGCGGCGCCGTATCCGCCTGTTTGAAGCGAAGCGGCGGCTTGCGCAAAGGTTTCTTCCTCTGAAGTGTGTCCCGCTCCCTGAGCGTGTGCCTGGAAGCCCCAAAGCAGGGCACTCAG
The DNA here is from genome assembly GCA_964237325.1 of uncultured Acidobacteriaceae bacterium. Lineage (GTDB taxonomy): Bacteria > Acidobacteriota > Terriglobia > Terriglobales > Acidobacteriaceae > EB88. The sequence continues at coordinate 10,996 of CAXSHS010000065.1, forward strand.
GACGACCATGGGTAACTTCATGGTATTTTTCCAGACCGGTAACAAGGCCGCACCCTATTGTATTTCGTCGGGGTGCGGCCTTCGGACGTGAATTTAAGCATTAGAAGAAAAACTTTCCAGCTAATTGAATATTGCGCGGATCGTAGGTAGCGCTCACGGAACCCGAGTTACCCACTGTTCCATCCGCACCAGTTGTAGGTGCAGCCCCGGGTACAGGGCCATTGATATTTGTAATGAGCGTTGCAAATTGTGTGTGGTTGAAAGTATTGAAGGTATCAAGCCGGAGCTGTAGACGAGTGCGCTCGGTAAAAGTGAAATTCTTGTACAGCGAGATATTCCAGTTATTGATACCCGGTCCGCGGAACTGGTTACGGCCGGTATTGCCGAGCGATCCATCCAGGGGACGCGAGAAGAACAACGGGTTGAAGTATTGTGTATAAGTTTTGGTGAAGAGCGTGCCGCCGGCTCGTGGATTGTAGTCGGCACGAACACCTGAGCCGCTGAGATTGCCGGCATTGCCGTTTGCGGTAACCGTAAACGGTTCACCGCTCCAGAAGCGCGAGATGCCGCTAAGTTCCCAACCGCCTAAAGCATTTCGGAAGAGGAAGCCACGATTCAGGAAAACAGGTGCGGTATAGACATAGTTGACATTGAAGACGTTGGTCCGGTCATATCCCGCGACAGCGCGATCCCGCTGCGGATTGTAAGCATCGAGAATTTCATTGGTGACGTTGTCATCATCCGTAAGATCAATTGCCTTGCTAAATGTGTAGTCAGCCGTGATGACCAGATTTCTACTGAAGCGACGTTGAAGCTGCGTTTGCAGACCATTGTAATTGGAGCTTGCATCATATTTCGTATAGAAGATACTTGAGTATCCCTTATATGGAACAAGCGCATTTGCAACTCCATTTACAGTGGAAAGCAGGTTTTGGCCATTGGGACCGATTGGGGTGGTCGTTGAGCCTACCGGCAAGGTGTTCAGGTTATAGGAGTATTGCTCGTGCCGACCGGTGTTGCCGACATACGTAATGGACGCAACTATGTTATATGGCAGCTGCTGCTGAATACCCAGGTTATATCCGTAGTAGGTTGGGATTTGACCGGCTTTGTCAAAAGCGTTGATTCCTACCGGAAAACGGTTTGTACCATTCACGAGATTGGGCGAGAAGTTGTCGATATTGCCATTGAAAAGCTGCGGAGTGTAGGACAGCGGCGGGTTGCCGAGGCCATCAAAGCTTTGGTTGTTCTGACGAATGCGCTCGTTGAAAATACCTGCGCCGCCGCGGAACGCGGTCCTGCCGCTACCGAAGAGGTCATAGGCGAAACCGACACGAGGCTGGAAGTTATTATAACGGTGCTGCGAAAGACCCAAGGGGATGCCGTTAGTACCCTCTTGCACGATGCCGTTGAATGGATCGCCTGAGACGATACTGCCCTGGGTGCGACCGCCGGTGAGCTGTAGGACAGCTGCATTTGCCGGGTTGTAGCGTGTCGGGTCAAAGTAATTTTGCAGAAATGGGCCATAGGTGTATGTCGGCCCAAGATAAGCGTAGCGAAGGCCATAATCAAGCGTCAGACGCGGGGTCGCGCGCCATGTGTCCTGCGCGAAGATTTCCCACTGATAGAACTTGAAGTCGCCGTAGAAGACACCGTTTGTCTGGCTGGCGGTCTGGTAATTACCGAGCAGCAAGTTGGCTACCGGATTGCCGGTGTCATTAGCGTTTGACTGGCCGGAGCTGAAATCAAAAAACGGTGCCTCTGTAAAGGACGGCTGCTGGGCTGACTTGACTTCATTGATGAAGCCGCCGGTCTTGAAGGTGTGCGCGCCAAATGTTTTAGAAAGAGTGTCAGTAATGCCAAGCGTTCTGCCTTCACTATGCCAGCCGGGAGGGAAACTATTGTCGAAGAAGCCGCCCGCATTGAAGCCTGGATACTTATTGCGAAGATTGGTACCCGGATAAAGCTGCTGGAAGTTGAAGCCGAGGTCAGTCTGATCGTAGTTAGCTGCCGATGTATTGACGTCAACGCGCTGTGTTAAATGGTTGAACTGGAAAATGGCTTCGTTAGTGAGAGTCGGGTCCAGTACGTTATTAAAGCCGATGGCCCAGCTTGCGCCCGGCTTGTTACGAAATTCCGGGAGGATGGGAAAAGCGTTATAGCCGAAGATACCGAATTGTTGCGATTCCTGCTGAGAATCATTGACCCACCGAAAGAACACGTTGGATTTGTCATTGAGAGCGTAGTCGACACGCAGCGCGTTCTGGTCTTTGGTGAACTGGTACGTGTCCTGAAACGAGACTTCTACCTGGGAAGGGTCACCGGCGACCTGGCGGTTTGGGCCGAATGTGTAGGCGCGTCCCAGAAGCTTTTGCCAGGCCGGAGCCTGCCTGCTGAATTGAGATGCGGGGATGATGTTTCCGATATAGGGAACGCCGCCGGTAATGTTACCGCCTGAGTCGCGAGTTACCGTTCCGGGTTTGAAGATCTGGCCGTTCTGGAAGCCCGGGGCGGTGCTGGCACCTGACCGGTACAGGGAGGAGAAGTCGCCGGTTAGCTGAGCCTGCGCGGGGATGTCGTAAGCAGCACGGCCGGTCGACGGTGCCGGATTGGGCCGCGTGGCTCGCGTACCTTCATAATTATAGAAAAAGAATAGCTTCTTATGATCGCCGGAGGAAAACCCGGGTATGTAGATCGGACCGCCGAGGTTGCCTCCGAACTGGTTATAGCGCAACTTGGGAATCTTATTGCCCGCATTGTTAAATTCATACTTGTTTGCATCGTAAAAATCATTACGGTTGAAGTCATACAGCGTGCCATGAAACTGCCGGGTACCGCTTTTGGTATTGATCTGGATGTTGACGCCGGGACTGCGGCCGTATTCGGCGTTGTAATTACCGGAAAGTACTTTGAATTCACCGACGGCATCCAGGCTGAGCTGGGTGTACTCACCATCGTTGGCACCCACATCGGTATTGATCGCGCCGTCAAGATAGATGTTGTTGGCACTGCTTCGATAGCCGTTGACGAAGAAACTTGTTGTCGAGTTAAAACTTAGATTGAAGTCGGAAACCTGATTGGAGACGATGCCCGGGAGGGTACGAATCAGCGAGGTAAAATCGCGCCCGTTCAAGGGAGTTTCCGTAACTTCCTTGGAGGTAATGACTTCCGAGTGTTCCGATGTTGTGGTCTCAATCAAGTCAGGCGCAGTGTTCACAACCACTGTCGTATCGGCGCGTCCGACAGTCAGTGCCACTTGCCCGAGGTTGAGTGTTTGCGAGAGTTCCAGAGGGACATTCGGTCGCTCGAGTGTTTCCAGGCCTGCCGCGGTTATCTTGATGGTGTAATTGCCCGGCGGCAGCGGCTGCAGCTGAAACTCACCATTTTTGCCGGATTGAACCTCACGTATCAGCACGCCCTTGTCCTGGTCGGTTGCATCGACTGTGGCGTTCGGGATGACCGCGCCTGAAGGATCGGTGATAGTGCCCTGAATCGTGCCATTCTGCGCAAGCAGAGAGGCGGCACCCGCCATTGCCAGGAAGAAAATAGAAAATGCGCGAAGAAAACCTTGTTTCACTTGCATGCCGGCCTCATGAATCCAACTTGCTGACTGCACTCCCCTATATGGGAGCATTCCTGTCGCACTACCGTGGTAGCGATCCCACAAGGGGACGAGAAGTTTACAAAAACAGCGAACTTGCAACCCGACGCGAAGTATGATTTCTCTATCGCCCGATTGTCAACATCTGTTTTTGCCTGGGAATTTCAGAAGCCGGCCGACGCATGGCGCATGACACCGGAAGGCCTTGAGCTACAACCGCTGCGGCAATGCTCGTTAGGCTCGGGCGCCGGACTACAACCTGTTTGCGCAGGATAGCTTTTCCGGCTGGGTGCGCGGCATGGTGAGGCCCTCCACGCAACAGGCAGCACGCAGCGGGTGAATGTGGGCCAGGATGAGGGCGGCGTGACGGACCGCATGCTGAACCAGTTTTATGCCACCGCAGGCGTTACGTTTACCGCGAACCACACATACCGGCAGGACACTTCGCATCGGGCGAGCCGCCCTGCTACCGGTGCCCGATAGGAGCGCACCGGTGGCGAGCTACGGGTGAGAGGCTACCCGATATAGCCGAACTCTATAGCTGGACTCGGCTTTTTGATTTTCAGGGAGGCGACGCGGCAAGCTATGCTTGGTGGAGGCAGAACGTCCCAAACTGAAGCTGCTGCCTGATTTGATTTGGAGAGCCGTGAGCGCAAGCGCGTCACCATTGGTTGCAGATCCTATTTTTGACCGCGCCTGGTGGGTCTACTCGCTGTGCCGCGAACGCCTGTTTGCCGACCATACAGACACCATTGCTGCCGCGCTTGAGCCGCTGCTTCGCGGGCAGCCACAAGGCCGATCCCAGGTCAGACTGCTTGAAGTGGGCTGTGGGCCGGGGTTTTACTCGCGCCGCCTGGCAGCGCGCTTCCCGTTTGTGCAGGCGACGGGTGTTGACACATCGGAGCGGCTGCTGGCCCATGCGCGGTTGCAGGCGCATCGCGCCAAGCTGGGGAACTGCAGCTTTCTGCGAGTCGATGCCGCAGACCTGCGTACTTCGCTCGAACTTGCCGACGCTGCGATTGCTTCGCGGTTCTTCCTGATTTTGTCGCAGCGCGACCGGGTGTTGCGATCCATTTTTGAGACTTTGCGACCCGGCGGGGTTTTCTTTGTCGCCGAGCCGATTTCAGCATTGCGGACCGCGGTACCGTTATGGATGATGCGGACACTGAGCCGGTTTGCCAGCCGCTCCCACTATGCGGGGGCGCCGGTGCGCTGCCGGGTGATGAGCCCTGCCCAGTTCCGGACCTTGCTGGCCGGGCAGCCGTGGAGCAAGGTTGAAATCTGGCAGGACAGGCGCTACCAGTACGCGCTGTGCGAAAAAGCTTTATGAGCGGCTCGCTTCGCATTCCATTTCGCATTCTCGACCCGACGGAACCTGACGCGGCGTTTGCGGGGCAGTGCGCCTTTGCGGTGATGGCGAAGGCGCCGATACCAGGCAAGGTGAAAACCCGGTTGAGCCCGCCGCTTACGCCTGCGCAGGCAGCCGCGCTCAATGCGGAGTTTCTGCGCGATACCTTTGCCAACCTGGGCGCGGCGGCGCGGCAATGCCCTGCTGCCTGCGTGGTGTCGTACACGCCTGCCGGACAGGAGGCTGCCTTTGACGGCATTCTGCCGACGGACACGCTGCTGGTATTGCAGCGCGGGGACGGCTTCGGCGAGCGGCTGCTGGCTACTGCGACTGATTTGTTCCGGTGCGGCTTCGCTGCTGTGTGCCTGATCGACTCGGACAGCCCGACCGTGCCTACCGCGGAGTTTGTGCGGGCCGCGGTTACGTTATTGCGGGTGCAGCCGGGTGTTGAGACGCGCAAGCCCGTGGTGCTGGGGCGTTCCGATGACGGCGGCTACTATTTGCTGGGCATTACGGAGCCGCATGCCCGGCTGTTTGCCGAGATCAGCTGGAGCACGAGCGCGGTGGCGGATGAAACAGAACAGCGGGCGAGCGAGCTTGGGCTTGAGCTGACGCGACTTACGACCTGGTATGACGTGGATGAAGAAGCTACCCTCACGCGCTTGCGGATGGAATTGAATGGCGCCGCCGGAATGCCGTCGGGGGGATTTGCCGCGCCGCATACGCGCTTGTTTTTAAGCACACTGGACGCAGATGCGGTGTTGACAAGCGAGGGTGTAGGCGCGCATGGAAGCCGCTGAATCCTGGACTGCCCGGTTGTTTCGTCACAGGGATGAAGGACCGGCCTGGGTGACAAATGCTGCGCTGGTGCTGTTCGGGCTCATGTATATCGAGCTGACGCGCACCGGCACACAGGAGTTTTCCCACTATGTCCATGGCTTCGGCGAGGGCTTGTTCGGGCAGCTGGCGCTGTATTTAGGGGGCATTGCGCTTATCGAGCGTTCGCCGACGAACCGGTGGACGCTGCCGATCATTCTGCTTGCGGCGTTTGCGGCTCGGCTGATCGCGGTCGGGCAGCCACCGTTTCTTTCTACCGATGTGTACCGCTACGTGTGGGACGGCAAGGTGCAGAATGCGGACATCAACCCGTTCCGCTACATCCCTGCCGATGGGCACTTGAGCTTTCTGCGTGATTTGCGGATTTATCCGAACATCAACCGGCGCGACTACGCGCACACCATCTACCCGCCGGGCGCGCAGATGATCTTTATGGCCGTGGCGCGTGTGCATGCCAGTGTCGCCTTTATGAAGCTGGCGATGGTCGCGTTTGAGGCTGCTACCTGCCTTGTGTTGATGCAGTGCTTGCGGCTGCTAGGGCAAGGGCGCGAGCGCGTGCTGATCTATGCATGGCACCCTGTGTGCGTGTGGGAGATTGCCAGCAGCGGGCACGCCGATGCCGCCGCGCTAACCGCGATTGCGCTTGCCCTGCTTACGCGCCTGCGAGGGCAGCCGCTGCGTGCTTCGGGCTGGCTGGGCGCGGCGGCGCTGGTCAAGCTGTACCCTGCCGCGCTGCTGCCGGCGTTTGTGCGCAGGCGGCTGCTTGCGCCGGTGACGGTGTTTGCGGGGGTGCTGGTTGCGGGGTACCTGCCGTATCTCGGTGTAGGAAAGGGCGTGTTCGGGTTTTTGCCGGAGTATGCGAAAGAGGAGGGCATTTCGAGCGGCGCGCGGTACTTTCCGCTGGCGTTTTTTGACCGCACGTTTCATGTTTCGGTTGTGCCGCAGGTGTATGTAGGCGCGTGCGCGCTGTTGCTTGGGGGGCTGGCTTGGTGGGCGTATCGGCGGGTAGGTGCACCATATGCGTCGGTTCGCTCGGGACTGGTGTTGGCGACCGCGCTCAATCTTTGTTTTTCACCGCATTACCCCTGGTATTTTCTGTGGCTGCTGCCGTTTCTTACGCTGTGGCCGTGGCGGCCAGCGTTCTACATGGTGCTTGCGGTTACCTACATGCTGGCTACGCGGCTCGGGATGCCGGGGGAGCCGCTCTACCGGATGAACGAGCTGCTGTATGGAGGGTTCTTTTTACTGCTTGCATGGGATTTAGTCG
>CAXSHS010000066.1:0-17991 GCA_964237325.1 uncultured Acidobacteriaceae bacterium
GTCGGTGCGCCTAACTCAGGCTCTTCGGGTCCGATAGGGGTGAAGCGTACCTGATACGCGAACCGGCCCGCAACCCTGTTTGCCCAGGTCTCGAACTCAGATCGCGTCCACTCAAAGCGATGGTCTCCGTGCCGGTACTCGCCCCGGCTCAGCCCTTGGAATCGGGCGTTGTACTCTGCATTGGGTGTCGTGAGCACGATGTGAGCTGGCCGTGCGAACTCGAAGACGATGCGCTCGAAGGTCGCCAGCCTTGGCGCGTCGAGGTGTTCCATAACCTCCACAATCGCGGCAGCGTCAAAGCCGTTCAGGCGAGCATCCCGGTAGGTGAGCGAACCCTGGATCAGCTCGATACGCGCTCGCTGCCGCTCCTGCATCTCGTCCAGTTTCAGACGTTCGTGCGCAATCGTCAGCGAGCGGGAAGAAACATCCATGCCCAGGATGCTTTCAAACTGATGTTCGGCAAGCAGCAGTTGCAGCAGCTTGCCTTCGCCGCAGCCCAGGTCCAGCACCCGCTTGGCTCCCGTCTGCTTCAGTTGGGCCAGAACAGCCCCAAGCCGTTGCTCATGCAGGGTTTCGGTGCGCGGCGCTTCTTCCTGCTGTAACAAATCGACCGGCTCGTCGGCCAGCAGCTGTTCCAGGGCTTCACGAGTCAGGCTTCGTTGCCGCTTCAGGTATCGCGAAACAATCAGCTCGCGTTCCGGGTGCGCCGCCAGCCAGCCTTCACCGCGCCGGAGCAGCTTCTCGATCTCATCCTCAGCAACCCAGTAGTGCTTCTTGCCGTCGAGCACGGGGATCAGTACATAAAGGTGCGTGAGCAAATCCTGGAGCCGCTTGGTTCCGCTGAGTCGGAGCGAAACATAGGGCGATGCGCCCCAATCCGGAAAGCTCTCGTCCAGTTGCACTTCCTGGGTCTCGACTTCATACCCGAGCGGCTCAAAAAGCCGCCGTACAAGGCTGCCGTCTCCGGCAATTACCGGCAGCTCCGCCACAAGCGGGATGGCCGCGTCCGCCAGCTCAGGCCGTTCCTTGCTGCGTCCGCTCATCGCGGTCGTGAACAGGCGGCCTATGGCGACGCTAAGGTATGAATTTGCGGCATAGGGCCGGTCGTTTACGTACTGCTCAGCGTTCCCGACATCCTCGCGCCCGCGTACCAACGCCACCGGGTCGATCTCCACCAGCAACGTCGCTGCGCATTCCATCTCGTTTGCTTCAGGGTAAAAAACGTGCGCCTGACCGAACGGCAGGGCTTCGGTTTGTATGCGAGCCGGGTTCTTATGCAGGAGAAAGCCGAGGTCCGTCGCCGGTCTGTGTGTAGTCGAAATCGTCAACAGCATCGGCTCAAGTTTAGCCGACATAGAACAGGAAGCGATCGCAAGGAGCAGTACACGCTGGTTGCCGGGCAGGACTCCCACGGCTCCCTGGCTGTACCAGAACTGTACAGATGCGGGATATATCCTGCCACCTCTTTTACCGGCGCAGCTTGTCAAGTACAGTGGACGGCAATGGACGAAACTGTATCAAGCAGCCTCGCAGAACAGGTTATGGCCTTGCGCTCGCGCGTCGGTTTGCTTGAGGACGCTCTGCGCAGCTATGGCATCGTTGTTGCGGCAAACGCAGTCGAGCCTTTGTTGAAGCAAGTACCGGGACCCCCCGGGATAGCCTCACAGCCGGCACAGCCCGCTTTGATACAACAGCCGAGCGCACCGCTTTTACCCGATAAGCTGCCGCGCCCTATATTTACTATTCCGCCCCAGGCGGAGGATCACTCGCTTGAAAGCCGGATCGGCTCACAGTGGTTCAACCGCATCGGCATTTTTGCGGTTCTGATCGGCATGGCCTGGTTCTTGAAGCTTGCCATTGACAACCACTGGGTCGGTCCACTGGGAAGAGTACTGATCGGCCTGCTTGCAGGCGCGGGGCTGATTGCCTGGTCAGAGCGCTTTCAACGCCGTGGGTACGCGGCCTTCTCCTACTCTCTCAAGGCGGTAGGCGGCGGCATTCTTTATCTGTCGCTCTGGGCGGCTTTCTCGCTCTTTCACCTTATCCCCGCAGGCGCGGCCTTTGCAGCCATGGTCGCCGTTACGGCGTTTAACGGCTTCCTGTCCTGGCGTGAAGATTCGGAACTGCTCGCGCTGTACTCGATCATGGGCGGCTTGAGCACGCCCGTACTGGTATCGACCGGCGGCAACCATGAGGTAAGCCTTTTCAGTTATTTGCTCATCCTGGATCTTGCAGTGCTCATCCTCACCATGCTGCGCCCCTGGTCGCGCCTGCTGTTTGGAGCGTTCAACGGCACAGCCCTTTTTGTGCTCGGCTGGTATCTTACCTGGTACTCCGAGGCCCAGTTCGGACGTACGTCCTTCTTTGTTGCTTGTTTTCTGTTTCTGTTTGGACTGGCTCCACGCCTCATCCGCCTGGACCGCGAAGAGGGACGTTCCTCCCGTTGGAACGGGCTAACCCTGGTCTGGATGTCGCTTGCAAATGCCGCGCTTACCTTCCTCACGTTCTACGGTATGCTTCAACTTGCTGAAGCAGCGTGGGCCGAGCCGTGGCTCGCCGTTTCGCTCGCAAGTTTCTACCTGCTCCTGCTGCGGCTGCCTGCCCGCACACCTCTACGCGAAAGCCCGGCTATCTCCTCGACGCTGCATCTGACGATGGCTATCGTGTTTCTCTCCATCGCCATCCCGCTCAAGGCGCATGGCCGTTGGCTCACCATTGGCTGGCTGATCGAAGGCGCGGCGCTCCTGTGGGTGGCGAGCCGGGCACAGGTGCAAAGGGAAAGTCCCCTGGTCCTGCGCGTATTGGCTCTGCTTTGCCTGCTACTTGGGTTAGGGGCGCTGGTGCTGATCGATCCACCGGCATCGATTACCCCGTTGTTCAATGAGCGGTTCGGAACCTATCTAGTTGCAATTGCCGTCTTCGGTTTCATCGCTCTTCTCGCCCGCCGAAGCGTCGAAACCGACGAGGCAGAGCCTCACTCAGAGATCCGTTGGGTCAACATCGCAGCTGTAGCCGCGCTGCTTATTAACGGCCTCATCCTTTTCGCCGCCGGGTGGGAAATCCACAACTACTGGTGGTTTGTGAGCTGGCGCGGGCACATGGGAGACATGCACGGGTACCGCATCTACGCACAGTTCAGCTACTCCGCACTCTTCATGCTCTTCGGTGCCGTCTTACTCGGTATGGGCTTTTGGCGGCGTTCCCAGTTTGTGCGCTGGCAGGCGCTCGTACTGCTTGCCGTCGCAATCGGGAAGGTCTTCCTCGTCGATGTAAGCGAACTTAGTCAAGGCTACCGGGTTCTTAGCTTCCTCGGCCTGGGCGCGTTGCTTCTCGCCGTCAGCTTCGTCTACCAGCGTGACTGGCTTCATCTTCGGAGTCCGGAGCACCAAGCTCAATGAGGCTCTATGCCGCTGCTCTCCTCGCCCTCTACATAGCCGCGCCTTCAACACAGAACTCTTCAACGCAGTACTTCCGGTACGAACGTCCGATTATCGGCATTCCACAGGCCAGTCTGGAAACCTGCGTCCCTCTTCGTGCGGACCTGTTCGCCCATGCGGCACCGCAGCTGGCCGATCTGCGTTTGTACCGGGGCAGCGCGGAAACGCCATACGTGATCCGGGAAGCGGCTCCGGTTCCAATTGCCGCACAATCCATATTGCCCCTCAACTCAGGAGTGCAGGGCAGGGACACCGTCTTTGACGCCGCCATGCCTGGAGGTAACTACAGTGACGTGGAACTCGAGATTGAGGCGGAGAACTTCCTGGCCAATGTGATCGTAACGGGGAGCCGGACGCAGGGTGATACGCGAGGAACCAAGCTCGGTTCATTCACCATCTTCGACCTGTCCGGGCAGAAGCTCGGGCGCAGCACTGTTCTTCATCTGCCGCCATCAGACTTCCGTTATCTTCATCTGCGCGTCACCGGTCCGGTCGCGCCCGACAAGATCACCGGGCTTTCCACCCTGCGATTACCCACAAGGGAGCCGACGTATCAGATCGTAGCGCGATCCGCTCAGTTCCAGGAAGAGAACCGCCGGACAGTCGTCGAGTTCACTGTGCCTGCCCGCGTTCCCGTGGACCGCATTCTTTTTACGGCAGGCCCCGAGCCACAGAGCTTCAGCCGCGAAGTCACCGTTTCCATCCAGCCGACAACCCCACCACGTAACACGGACGACATGGAGCCCCCGCAGCCGAGGACGTTCTCCGGCACCCTCATCCGCCTCCACACAATTGCGGATGGGCAAAAAATCGATGAGGAGCACCTCGCTGTCGATACGTCTTCCGCCACAGATCTCGCGTCCGCCAAGTGGACGGTGACGGTTGAAAATGGAGATGATGCACCGCTTCCGCTTTCCTCGGTCCAGCTCGACATGCTCCAACGTAATTTGTGCTTTGAAGCCGACGGCCGCAGCCGGTATTCACTCTTCTATGGCGATCCGGCACTCCAGGCACCTCGGTATGATTACGCCGCTCTGCATACTTCAAGTGCTGACGCTACCCAGGCTGCGACCGGTCAGGAGAAAGTGATCGCAGGGTACCAGCCCCGCCCCGACGAGCGCCCGTTTACAGACCGGCACCCGATGCTGCTCTGGGCGGCGCTGGTCGGCGTCATCCTCCTGCTCGGCACCATCGCGCTGAAATCAAACCGTCAAGTCCCGGGCTCTCCGGGGTAGTTAACCCGCCAGCCGAAGCAAATCCGAGCCATGCCTCATAGTCGCGCCGGCGCGGCGATGTTCATATCCAGGATGTATTTAAGCTGCGGGTCGGCACCAGGCGGACCTTGCAACAGTCCACAGTGACAAGCGCTTGACTTAGGTTAGTTCGGTACTCGGAGTGCTGCTTCGGCCCCGCCCTCTGCGTGGTTCTGGAGGCTGACGCTGCCATTGTGTGCTTCGGCAATCTGCTTTACAAGCGCCAGGCCGATGCCGGTACCGTGCTGCTTTGTGGTGTAGAAGGGCACAAAGAGGTTGCCCGGGTTGGCGATGCCAAGACCTGAGTCGCGAATGCGAATGACGGCGGCGGCTACCTCAAGTGTCCATGCGATAGAGACTGCGGGAGGACGCGCCATGTTCTCCAGAGCCGCTTCTGTACCGTTACGCAGCAGGTTGATGAGTGCCTGCGCCAGCTGATCCCGGTCCGCGAACAGGTCAAGTTCCGGGCCTTCTACAACCTCCACTTGCAACCGTGTTTCAAGGGAAGCCAGTTGGCGCAGCAGCGTGGGAAGTGGAAAGTGCTCCCGGTGGGGAGGAGCCAGCTGCGCCAGCTGCCGGTAGGCGGACAGGAAGCGGTTGAGCGAATCCGCGCGCTCTTCAATGACGGCGAGGGGGCGGTCGAAGTCGGTAAGATCGGCTTCGGTTTGCAGCATAAGCCGCAGCGAGCCGGCGAGCGATTTGATCGGTGTGAGCGAGTTGTTGATCTCATGGCCTAATACGCGGATTAAGCGTCGCCAGGCCTCCTGCTGCTCTTCGCGCAAGGCCTGGCTGACATCGGCCAGCAGCAGCAGGTCGTGGGGTACCCCGCCCTCGCGGAAGCGGCTGCGGCGCAGCACCCATTGCGCCGTGCGTGCTTCGGGGTCCACGGTGACCACCTGCTCATCTGCCGCAGCCAGCAGGTGGGCGATGCCCAACTCCGACGCATGCCGCCCCAGCGGATGCACGGGGATCAATTTCGAGGCGGCGGGATTGAGAAAGCGCAGCACTCCGCTTCCGTCCAGCACCAGCACCGGCGCTTGGATGACATCGAGTACGCGGCGCACCAGTGCTGCGGAATCGAGCGAAGACAACCGCTCGGCTTGCAGGTCGCCTGCCAGCGCGTTCACTTCAAGCGCAAGATCGCCAAGGGCATCGTCGCGGCGGCCGCCGCGTGCGCGGAAGGAGTAGTCGTGTTCGCGCAGGGCGGCGACCACGTTTGAAAGTGTTTGCAGCGGGCGCAGCAGGCGGTCGGCGATGGATGCCTGCAAGATCGCCCAGCCTGCGAAGACAGTGACGAGAGCCAACGCGGAAAATACTGCCGATGTGTGTGCCAGCTGTAGCAGCAGCCCGGTGAGTGCGAATGCGGGCAGGCTGAGCAACCAGAGCGTGATGCGCAGGCGCTTGTCGTAGCTCAGGCGTCGGCGGCTGCGACCCAGCGGAATCCGCTGCCTCCCCGTGCCGCCGGGCTTGGAATTCGCTTCGGGAGTTGCTTCAGGGCGCAATGCCATGCTTCTCCAGCCGCCGATACAGCGCGCCGCGGCTTAGGCCCAGCAGCTCCGCCGCCTGACTGATGTTGCCGCCGGCGCGGGTGAGTGCTTTGCGGACCAGGATGGCTTCGACGGCTTCAAGGCTCATGTCATCGAGCGATCCCAGACTTTGCCGGGCAGGGGCAAGGCCCAGGTCGGCAAGCTCAATGTGCGTGCCGTGAGCCATGAGCAGGGCTCGCTCCATAGTGTGGTCCAGCTCCCGCACATTGCCCGGCCAGGGGTATCCGAGCATGGCTTGCACAGCCGCATGGGAGAGCCCGGTAACGGGGCGGCGGTAGCGGGCGGCATGGCGGGCGAGGAAGTGCGCGGCCAGCGGCGCGATGTCTTCTCGACGCTCGCGCAGCGGGGGCAGGCGTAGCTCCACTGTGTTGAGCCGGAATAGCAGGTCTTCGCGAAAGCGTCCCTCTTCGACTTCGCGCGGCAGCCTGGCATTTGTCGCGGAAAGCACCCGCACGTCCACCTTGTAGGTCTTCGACGAGCCGACGCGCTCGGCGTGCCCCGTCTCAAGCACGCGTAGCAGCTTGGCCTGCTGCCGCAGGGGCACATTTGCGATTTCATCGAGAAACAGCGTGCCTTTGTCGGCCAGCTCAAAGCGCCCGATGCGGTCGGTGCGGGCATCGGTAAACGCGCCGCGCACGTGGCCGAACAGTTCGCTTTCAAAGGTGCCCTCAGGCAGTGCGCCCGTGTTGACGGCGACCAGCGTTTGCGCCGCGCGCGCCGAAACGGCATGGATGGTTTGCGCGACGACTTCCTTGCCGGAGCCGTGCTCGCCGGTGATGAGCACGTTGGCGTCGGACGGGCCAACGCGGGCGATGCCATCAAGCAGTGAGCGCATGGAGGGCGCGGTAGCGATGAACTCCGGCAGATTTTCCGTACGCAGCAGCAGTTCCGCCTCCAGGGTACGGGTACGCCGCAGCGCCTGCCGAAGTTCAATCTGCGTGCGCAGGATGGTGAGCAGGCGCTCGTTTTCCCATGGCTTCTGCACAAAGTCGCGCGCGCCCAGCCGCATGGCTTCGACCGCCAGCCCCACGTTGCCCCACGCCGTCATCACTACCACCGGCAGCTGACTGTCGGTGGCCAGCACCTGCCCCAGAAGTGCCATGCCTTCTGCGCCGGATGTGGTATCGCGCGAGTAGTTCAGGTCCATCAGTACGGCGTCAAAGGTTTCGCACGCAAGCTCCACCATAGCCGCGGCAGGCGATTGCGCTGTGTGCAGCAGGTAGCCTTCCGGCTTGAGCAGAAGCTGTAGCGCTTCGAGGATGTGCGCCTGGTCGTCCGCCAGCAGGAGCCGGGCCGGTACTGCGCGCGTGTGCGGCATGGTCATAGATTACGGTGTGCCCGCATGGAGGTTGCCGGCAATGGATTCGGTGACCACGCCGCTTTTCGCGTCGGTGATGGAGACGTGGTAGACATCGAGCGTGGCACCGGTGGCACGGGCGAGCTCGACACGCGATTTCTCAAAGGTAGTTTCCGCGACGGCAAGCGTGGACTCGGACAGCGCCAGATCATGCTGCGCGGCGAGGGTTTGCAGGTTTGAGCCTGCGCCGAGCTTTTGCTCCTGCTGGCTGATGTCGAAGGTCTTTTGCGTCAGGTCACGCGCGGCGCGTGCTGCTAGCACACGCGCGCTGCTTTGTTCGAGTGCGTACTGCGCGTTGTGCACCTCGATGCGGATCTGTTTTTTCAACTGCTGGATGCGCAGCTCGGACTGCCGGTACTCAAGCTCGGACCGGTACTGGTCCGACTTGGCTACACGGTTGCGGATCGGGATGGCGACCGATACGCCGATCAGGTAATCAGGCGAGGAGTTGTTGAACGCGCTGTTGAGCGAGCTGCCGAAGCCGTTGGGCACGGTGGAAGGAACGGTCGAGAGGGGATTGTTTCTACCGGCGAGACCGGTACCTGCATAGTACGCGTCGAGATTGACCGAGGGCAGTACGGCGTTGCGCGCGGCCTTGCGGCTCAGGTCGCGGTTGGCCAGGTCAATGTCGGACTCGGCCAGTTCCGGGCGGTTGTGTAGGGCATCGTCAATCAAGTCCTGCAAAGGCCGCGAGGCACCGGCGTCATTCGTCGCGGTTTTCTCGGTTGGAATCACAGGAATTTCATCAAGGCGGGCATCGTCAAGATTTTTTGTAAGCGCGTTCTTGATGAGGGATTCCTGTAGTTGCAGCGTGGTTTTGGCGATGCTCAGGTCTTCGTCGCGGGTTGCTACTTCGCCTTCAGCCTTGGTCACCTCGATTGCAGGGAGCGCCTGAAGCGCCAGCTGCTGCCTGTCGCTCGCGAGCGTTTGCTGGGCAAAGCCGAGCGAGCGCTCCTTGACCTGCTCGTCCTGGTAAGCGCCTGCGAGATCCCAGTAAATGTTTGCGATCTGGGTCATGGTGGCTATGAGCTGGTCCTTGAAGGCGATCTCGGAGATGTTGCGGTCGTTGCGCGCGATACGCAGGTAGCGCAGGTTGGTGGCAAGCCCGAAGCCGGCGAGCAGCGGTTGCTGCACAGTAAAGCGGTAGTAGGCGTTGAGCGCGGGCGTGAGGAATGTAAACGGGCTGTTTTCTGCCTGGCGGTTGTTCTCAAGCAGGAAGCTGATGACTGTACCGGTTGGGAATGCCTGCGAGTACTGGACCTGGCTTGCCGTGGTGTTGACTTGCAGGGATGGGACGCCGTAGATGACCAAGCTCGACTCCGGCTGGGTGAGGTGTTCGAGGCTGGCGGTGCCGGTGATGAGAGGGTCGTAGGAGTTGACGGCGGTGCCGGTGCCGAGGGTGGATGAAACGAGACCGCTAGCGCCGGAACCCGCGCCGCCCGCGCCGCCCGTGGTGCCGCCCGCGCCACCGCCGGGCGCGCCCGAGCCGAAGCCGCCCACGCCGCCGCCGGGGGTGTTCTGCACCACGCCCGTGTTGATGCCGCGGAAGGTACCGCCTGCCTTGGTGCGCTCTACATCGGCCTCGGAGATAGGCAGGTTGTAGCGGGCGATGGCGATGTCAAGGTTGTTTTCAAGCGCGAGCAGGATGGCGTCGTCGAGCGAGAGGTAGAGCTTGCCGTCGCGGATGAGCTGCTCGACTCGCGGCGAGTTGGCGAGGCTTGCCTGTGGCAGGTCCGTGCCGCGGTAGGTGTCGAGCGGGTTGTGCGAGTGCGGGTAGTCGAGCCGCAGCGCGGGAGCGGAAGCCTGCGCGAAAAGAGCGGAAGGCAAAAGCGGCAGAAGCATGCTTGCGACTGCTCGTTGAAGGAAAGAAAATGTCACTCGGTGCTCTCCATACTTGGAACTGTTTATATTGCGGGTTGCGCTACGGTTTGCCCGGTGCGTGGGACTGCCGTGTCGCCGGTCATCCAGCCGTCGCGCAGCTCCAGGATGCGGTGGCCGTAGCTCGCGTTGAGCTCGGAGTGCGTGACCTGCACGATGGTGGTACCGGCTGCGTTGAGTGTGCGGAACAGCTGCATGATCTCCGCTGTCTGCGCGGAGTGGAGGTTGCCGGTGGGCTCATCGGCAAGCAGCAGCGCGGGCTTGTGGATGACGGCGCGCGCGATGCCTACCAGTTGCTGCTGGCCGCCTGAAAGCTGGCTGGGGTAGAGGTCTTTTTTGCCGACGATCTGGAAGCGGTCGAGCGTGTCGGCGACCATGGCCTGCCGCTCCGACCGCGGCAGGTTTTTGTAGGAGAGCGGCAGGTCGATGTTTTCGGCCACGGTGAGGTCGTCGAGCAGGTGGTAGCTCTGGAAGACCATGCCCATGCGCCGCCGGGCCAGCTCCGCGCGTTGCTTGCGGGCGAGGGAGTGGACGGGCTCGCCCTCGAAGCGGTACTCGCCGCGCCACTCGTCATCGAGTAGCGCGAGGACATTGAGGAGTGAGGACTTGCCCGCGCCCGACGGGCCCATGATGGTGATGAAGTCGCCCTCGCGGATGGTGAGGTTGATGTTGCGCAGGACGAAGCTTTGGGCTGCGCCTGCCTTGTAACTGCGTTCGAGATGTTTCAGTTCGATCATTTGGATTACTCCGCTTTCAGGGCTTTTGCAGGGTCGATTGTGGCGGCACGCAGTGCAGGGATCGCACAGGCTACGGCAGCTATAAACAGCAGCAGGCCGGCCGCGAGGAGCATTGCGGTGCCGGTGCTTTGCAGCAGCGCTTCTGTCGGTGCGCCGTCTGTCGGTATCAGGCTTGGCAGCAGGGCGGCGATGAGTCTCGGCAGGATTGCACTGATACACAGCCCGACAGCGGCGCCGATGCAGGTAAGCAGCAATCCCCGACCGAGAACCAGGCGCAGCATGCGCTTGCGCGTAGCTCCCAGGGCCAGCCTTAGCCCAAACTCCCGCGTTCGTTGACTCACCTGGTAGCTCAGCAGGCCGAACAGCCCGATGCCGCTGAGCAGCAGGGCGAAAGCCGCGAAGCTGCTCGCCAGGATGGAGAAGAATTGCGGCGCAGCCGTGGTCGTGTCGATTACGGATTGCAGCGGTAGAATGCGCGCAACGGGGATTTCAGGGTCCGCCGCCCGTATGGCTTGTTCCACGGCATGGGCTATCGGGACTCCGTCGGCGACACGGAGCACGAAGGACGTTGTAATCCAGCGATTGATGATTTTTGTCATTTCGTCGGGAAGCTGGCTGTAGGGGACGTAGACCATGATGTGAAACGGCTCAGCCAGTGAGTTCGCATGCGTGTCCGCGACGATGCCCACTACCTGCATGAAGTGCGGGTGGTCTCCACGGTAGCGCACCTGGCGACCGATGGGGTTTTGCCCGGGCCACCAGCTTTTTGCGGCTGTCTTACTGATGAGGGCCACCGGCATGGTTTGTGCGCTGTCTGCCGGCTCCAGGCCGCGCCCGGCTACAAGGTGCAGGCCCATGGTGCGGACGTAAGCAGACGTTACAGGGCGCAATTCAGCGGATCGCGGCATGTCATTGCGGTTGTCCGGGCTCATGCCGAGGTTCAAGCCTTTGTCGAGCGGCAAGCCATCGATGGCAGCAACGGCGCTTACGCCCGGCGTGTGTTCCAGCGTGCTTTCAACGGAGGCGATGAACTGCGTTTTGCGCAGGGTGCTGTCGTAAAGATTGCCGTGGAGGATCACTTGCGCGGCGACAAGATGCTGCGGTGCAAAGCCTGGAGAGATGGACTGCAAGTGAAGAAACACACCGAGCAGCAACGATGCCCCTGCCAGCAATACCATGGCAAGGCATGCCTGCGAGGCTACCAGTACAGCCCCGAAGCGGGTTTGTGCGCGGTCGGCACTCAGGGCGGAGCGCCCCGGCAGGGCGAGCGGATGCCGCAATGCCAACATCGAAGGAACCCCTGTGATGAGGAAGCAGGCAGCAGCTGCGGCCAGGCAAATCAGCAAAGCCATTTGCCAGGCTGCGGTCATGCCAAGCTCCGGCAGCGGCAGAGGTGAGTTTGCAAGCAGGGCCGGTCGAGCGACGGCTACGAATGTAAGGGCAAGGGCGGCGCCGGCTGAGGCCAGCAGTACACCCTCGGATAGCAGAAGCCGCATGACGCTCCAGCGACCTGCGCCGAGTGCCGTTCGTATCTGAAGCTCGGCGCTACGCTGGGCGATTCGCGTGCTTACCAAGCCTGACAGGTTGAGGCAGGCAAGGAGCAGCACCAGGGACACAGCGGCAAGCATGGTGAGCAGGCTTTCGCGGACATTGCTTGTCAGTACGTTCCGCAGCGGCCATATCTTGTAGGCGTGTATCTGCTTCTCGCCCTCTGTCCACTTCAGGTAATTCGGAAACTCCTTATAGAACGGTATGTTCAGGGTGTCGAGCTCAGCTTGTGCTGCCGCCATGCTGACACCTGCTTGCAAACGCCCGGCCATGATGTAGTTGTCGCCGTCGTACCCCGGCTGCGAGGGTGCGAGCGCCAGCGGCTCCCAGACCTGTGTCGGCTTGGCGGTACTTGGATCGCTGAAATCGGCAGGCATGACGCCGACGACGGTGTAGACCTCTTCGTCCAGGTGCACTGCATTGCCCACGATATGTGGGTCAGCATGGAAGCTGGTGCGCCACAAGGCATCGCTGAGCATAATAGCCCTGGGACCGTTTGGGCGGTCTTCCTCTGCGGTAAACGTGCGGCCAAGCTCAGGGCGCACGCCGAGGGTCGGCAGATAGCCTGACGAGATGAAGCGCAGGTGTACTTGTGCGGGCCGCGCCCCCGGTGCGGCGGACGACAGGTTCTCCTCTACGTTGCTGTCTTCGGCGATGCCGGTGGATGCAAAGGAGCGGCTGTGCTGCTGTAGAAAATCGGCGCTTGCACCGATCTGCTCTTGCGTCGGCTTGTCGCCGGGGAAGGCGAATCCAAGCCCGGCGAGCCGCTGCGGCTCCGGGTACGGCACCGGTGCCAGCAGCACCGCTTGCACCACGCTCCACATGGTGGCGGCTGCGCCCAGCCCAAGGCCAAGCGTTAGCACTGCTGTGAGGGTAAACATTGGGGCGTTGCGCAGCTGGCGCAGAGCATAGCGTAGGTCTTGCCATAGGGTTTGCATCCGTTACTCCGTTCTTAAGGCTTCGATTGGGTCCACCTGGGTGGCACGGTAGGCGGGGATGGCCGCGGCGGCAGTGCAGACGGCGAGCAGCAGCAGCGCGGCCAGGGTGAGGGTGAGCGGGTCAAACGGCGGCACGCCGAACAGGAATGCCCGTACCGCCCGGCCTGCAGGCCATGCTCCTGCAAGACCCAGCGCGAGGCCTGCCAGAGCCATTGCGGCGGCCTGCTTGATGACGAGCAGCATGGCACCTTGCCGGGAGGAGCCGAGAGCCATGCGGATGCCGATCTCGCGCGTGCGCCCGGCTACCGAGTAGGCGAGGACGCCGTAGATGCCGACGGCGGCGAGCAGGAGTGCTACCAGTCCGAAACCAGTGGCTAGGCGCAGGGCTAGTTGTTGATTTCTAAGTGAGTCGGCGATGCTTTTGTCGAGCGGGCCAATTTGCATCTCGGCCATATCAGGTGCGGTGTCCTTGAGCGCGGCGCGGATTTCACGCTCAAGCGTGGCTTGCTGGAGGGAAGAGCGCACGGCGAACTGCGGTGCGATGCCGAACATGAATTTCGCTTTGGGTACATCATCTGGAAACTGCGAAAAGGGAACAAAAATCGTTGGGTCCGGTCGTTCCGCAAGGCTCTGACCGCTGATTTGGTCGGGCATGACGCCAACAATTGTGAATGGTGTTTTCAGAACTCGGTTGTCGGTACCATCGGTTGCATCAGATACAAACTCGAACGTTTTCCCTACTACGCGCTGACCTTGTAGAAAATGGCGCACAAATGCTTCATTCAGCATGCAAACCGGCTGCGAGCCTGCTGTGTCGCTGGCCAGAAAGCTTCGTCCTGCACGCGGATGTATACCCATAGTGCGCGCGTATTCTGCATTTACCAGCGAGATGTTAGTCCCCTCCTGTTTGTTCTCAGGGCGACCAGCTACTTTGAAAGCGCTGGACAGAGATAGATTGAAGCTTGAGAACGGTAGCGAGGTTTGCGTAGCTGCAGCCTGCACGCCGGGCAAACCGGCAAGTCTTGCAAGCAGGCGTTCGTGTGTCAGCTTTAGCGCCTGTGTAGGTTCCTGAGGATTGAGAGGCATCAGTGTCATTTCAGTAACATGCTGTGGATCAAAGCCTAGAGGAGCTTGCTGCAGCGCGCGGAACGTGCGCAGAAACAGGCCTGCGGTAACGAGTAATACGCAGGTAAGGGCGATCTCGACGGCGACAAGTGTGGAACTGAGGCGTGAGCGGCGCGTGATGCGCGATGTTTGCGAGAAGGTGGGATTGCGTGCGCTGCGGATGGTGCTCCACGCAGGTGCGAGGGCTGCAAGCACACCGGTGGCAAGGGCTAGCAGCGTGCACACGGCAAAGGTGGACAGGTGCAAAGTAAGCTCATCGAAGCGGGCAAATTGCATACCGTAGGCTGCTCGTGCGCTATGTAGAGTTGCGTAGGCCAGGAGGAGCCCGAGCCCGGCACCGAAGAGCGAAACTGCAACGCTCTCGATGATAATTTGCTGAAGCAAACGAACGCGGCTTGCACCGAGTGCGGCGCGGATGCTCATTTCATTATTTCGGCTAATTGCTCGTGCTATTTGCAGATTGGCTGAGTTGACACAGGCAATGAGAAGCAACAGTGCGCACGCACCCAATAAGGCGAGCAGTGACGGTTGTTCATAACTGGTTGCTGCTTTACTAAAAGTGCGCAAGACAAGCTGCGGACCTTGATTTTTGTCAGTTTCTTTGCTGCTGTGCGAAATAATTGCGGTTGCCTCTGCAAGCGCCGCGGCAAGTGTTACGCCGGGCTTGATCCTACCTATAAGTTGCCAGCCTGAAAAGCCATGTTCATCTTTACCGTCCTTACCCACGGTCAGCGGGACATATAGTATGTCGCTTTTGAAGCTTTGAGGAAAAGCAAAGTCAGGAGGCATGACGCCGATAATTGTTGCTAAACGATCTTTTACTTTGAGAGTAGAGCCGATGATATGCGGGTTTCTCCCGAGAGTTCCATTCCAGAATTCATCACTAATAACGACTACAGAAGCATGCGAGTCTGTTTCGGACATAATGCGACCCAAACGCGGGCGCACTCCTGCAACGGAAAAGAGGTCCGGGGTGACACTGACGACATCTGCCATGCGAGTTCCGGCGGATGTTGTCACCGGGGATGGTAGCGTCCCAAAAGAAGCGATCGCGGAGAAGCTTTTCGCGCCGGTTTGCAGAGCTTCAAAATCCTTGTATGTGAAGCCGATGCTGCCGCCATGGGCTTTGAGTTCAAAGCTCACGACCTGCTCCGCATGCGGCAACGCAACCGGGCGGATGAGCACGGAGTCGACCACGGCGAGCATGGCCGTGGCTGCGCCGATGCCGAATGCAAGTGTGACGATGGCGACGGCGGCATAGCCGGGAGCGTTGCGAAGCTGGCGCAGGGTGTAGCGAAGGTCTTGCCAGAGTGTTTGCATTTACTCCTCCCTTAGCAGTGAAGCGGGGTCGACTTTGAGGACGCGGCGGGCGGGGAGCCAGGTGGCCGCGAGCGCGAGCAGGGCCATGCCGGTGACCACGCCTGCCAGCACCACCGGGTCTTGCGAGGTGGCCTGGTAAACGATGTGCGCGAGCAGGCGGCTGGACAGGACGCCCAGTGCGATGCCCGCTACGGAGCCTGCCAGCAGCAGGCGTGCCGGACGGCCCAAGGCTGCTGCCAGCACTTGCTTTCGGCTTGCGCCGAGGGCCACGCGGAGGCCCAGCTCGCGCATGCGCTTCGAGACCGCGTAGGAGGCCATGCCGAAGATGCCGGTGACGGCGAGCATCGCGGCGAGCGCGCCCATGATGCCGAGCGCGACTGTGGCGGCTACAGATGGGAGCAGCTCGATGCCCATGGCCTCGGTCCAGGTGCCGACGGCTACCGGCAGGTCTGGATCAAGCCCGGCGAAGACGTCGTGGACTGCGGCTGCGGTGGCCACGTCGCCTGCGCGTGAGCGCACGACGAAGACAGTTTGCGTGTCGGGTTCTTGTGTCGATGGAAGAAAAAGGGCAACGGTGGGGTCTTCGGTCAGCGTGTTGTATTTGCCGTCTTCGACAATGCCGATGACCTGAATGGGCGGCCCGCTGCGGGTGAAGTAGCGTCCGGTTGCATCCGGTGTGCCGAAGACTTTGCGCGCAAAGGTCCGGTTTACGATTGCGACAAGCGGGGCGTTTTTGTCGTCATGCCAGGTGAAGTCGCGGCCGGAGAGAAGCTTGGTTTTTGCCGCCGCGAGGTAGCCCGGCGAGATGTCATAGTCCGTTGCGTCCGTTACCGCGTTCGAGTCGCGGAAGTCCGTAGTGCCCATGCGGTAGATGTCCGTGTCACGAGTGCTGAGATTGAGCGGTACGTTGGCTGTGAAACCGACGGCCGTGACGCCCGGCAGAGCCGAGATCGCGTCGAGTGCGCGGTGCTGGATGGCAAGCGATTGCTGCCCGTCGTGGCCGCTCATGCGCAGGTCAAAGCCGGCGAGCAGGGCACCTTGCGGTTGAAACCCATACGAGGTGTGCAGACTGCGTGCAAGCCCTCGCACGGCGACGAACGACGAAGTCACCAGCACGGAGCACAGTACGATCTGCAAGACCAGCAAACCGTCGCGCAAAGTCCAGCGGCGTCCACTTGCGGCTGAGGCAGGGCCACTCTTGATGACGAGGTAGGCGTTGTCTCGCCAGATTTGCCGCACCGGCACAAGTCCGAAGAAGATGCCGCTTGCGAGCGCAAGAGCAAGCGCCAGTGCCGATACGCGCGCATCTGTGTTGATAGTGAAGAGTATCGGAAAATCCGGCGATGGACGCCATAGAGTCAGCGCGCGTGCCATGGCGTCGGCGATGGATAAACCAAGCGCGCCGCCCAACAATGAGACAAGCACTGCCTCTGTAACAAGCTGCCGCACCAGGGTGGCGCGGCTTGCGCCGAGGGCTAGCCGCAGTGCCAGCTCTCGTGCGCGGTCTGCCGCTCGCGCAGCGAACAGGCTGCCCAGGTTGGCGCAAGCCGCCAGCAGCACGAGAGCGGCAAGTGCCATGACGCCGTACAAAAATGCCTGCACCGGCTTACCCAGCAGGTCGCCGAGCAGACCGGGGCGCGACAGGTGAAAGCCCAGGTTGTCATCCTGCGGATTGCTCGCGGCCATGTGCCTGGCCAGCGTGTTCAGGTCGGCTTCAGCTTGCGGTACACTCACGCCCGGCTTGAGCCTGCCGAGAACCCAGATTTCACGGTCTCCGCGTGATTCCAGGAAGCTATAGCCCTGAATCTGGGCCTGGTTCAGCATGGGTATCCAGAAGTCAGGCGCGGCAAACAGCTCTGTTCCTCGGAAGCTTGCGGCGGCTACGCCCAGTACCGTGAACGGGTGTTTGTTGAGCTCGATGATGCGGCCTGTCACGTGCGGGTCGCTGTTGAATTGCCGCTCCCAGTAGGTATAGCTGAGTACAACGTATGGGCTGGAGTCCGGTCCATGGGCGTCTGAGGGGTGGAAGAAACGCCCAAGCATGGGTTGCAGCTGGAGAGTGTCAAAGTAGTTCTCCGACACCTCGCAAAACCAGTTTTGGTGAACGGCACCCGCGATGCGAACCCCGGCTCGTTCAAGCGCGTAGCCTACTATCCCGGAGAAGGTGCGGTTGCCGTCGCGCAGGTCGCGGTAGTCCGGGTACGACTGCGCGGGTGAGGAGCTCACAGAACTGCCCGTGTTGCCCGTGCGGTTGAAGAAGACGAGCTGCTGCGTATCGGGCACCGGCAGGGGGCGCAGGATGAGAGCGTTGAGCAGGCTGAAAACGATCGCATTGGCGCCCACGCCCAGGGCGAGCGTGAGCACGACGGTGAGGGTGAAACCGGGGCTGCGGCGGAGCTGCCGAAGGGCGTAGCGGATATTATGCCAGGTGCTCAACAAAATGCGCTGCATGGGGTTACTCCGTTTTCAGGGCTGCGGTGCGGTCGATCAAAGTGAAGCCGGGCGCGGGCACGGTGGGGAGCGCGAATGCGAGGGAGCATTGGCGCAGGGCGTGGCTTAGGTCGTGGGTATCGGTAAGCATTCTTAAAAGCCTCCTGATGACTTGCTATTACTCGCTCCGAAGCACTGCCATGGGATCGGCGTAAGCGGCGGTGCGTGCCGGTAGTAGCGTGGCCAGCAGGGCCAGCAGCAGCACAGCCAGGCCGGCGAGCAGGAAGGCGATGCTGTCAAAGGCGGGGAGCGGGCCTACGACGCTACCGAGCACGCGGACGAGGGAAAGAGACAGCGCGGTGCCGATCGCGATGCCGAGCAGGGTTGTGGTGAGCGCGCCGCGCAGCACCAGGCTCAGCAG
>CAXSHS010000067.1:0-17963 GCA_964237325.1 uncultured Acidobacteriaceae bacterium
ATTGGAGCAAGATCCAGTCGTACCAGGACCTCACGCCGTTCTTCGACCGGGACGGGAGCATTGCTTCCGTGATGGAAAAAGAAGTTCTTTCCAGGCACCGCAAAGCGCTGATGCTCTTCGGAGTGTTTCATTTGCTGCACGGAGGCGGCCCGGATGGAGGGGATGCCGTCACGAGATATGAGCGCCACTACCCGGGGAGGACCTTCGTTGTGATCGGCGACCCTGGATACTACGGAACCGGCAAGGAACCGCTCGGAAATGCGAACGCTCCAGGTGGAGTTTGGCCGTCACTCATCAGGACAAAGAACAGCAAACTGGGCTCATTGAGCCTCGATGCATTTATGGATTCGCCGCTTACGACAGACCAGGACTGCAACGTCGTCGATGCCTTCGCGAAGTCGCCTGCGAAGACGATCGCCGATCAGATGGATGCCATTCTTTACCTGGGCCCTCCGGAATCATCGATGGCCGAACCTCTTCCAGCGGATATCGCTCTTGATCGAGCTTACCGAGGCGAATGGCTACGGCGAATGAAGGTTATCGGTATGCCCGGCCCTTCGACGCTGGAAGAGATGGATGCTCAGATCGTGGCAGATGCGGCACACCCTGTGTTCACGCATGCTCCCAGACAACCGATTTCCCAAGAGATGAAATCGAGGATCAGGCAAAGCTGTCTGAGCACGAAGCATCCTGCCCCAATCACGGCAAAATGAAGAACGACGAAGCCCTTGCAGAGAGCCAATCCAGCTACCTTCATCGCCGCCATTTCGCTGCTGGCACTTACAGGCTTTCTAGCTGCTCTCGTTTCTACACGCAGTGCCGTGTTCACCAAGCCGGTTAAAGTATTGCGCAAAGAGTGAGTTGTTATCTGAATGGCAGCTTCACTCGCACGAGGAAGGGAACCATGCTCGCAGTTGAGAACCTGTGCAAGCGCTATCGCGGCATCCACGCGATCCGCGACATCAGCTTCCGCGTAGGAGCGGGTGAGATCGTGGGCTACCTGGGCCCAAACGGCTCCGGCAAAAGCACCACTATCAAGATCATTACCGCGATGCTCAAGCCCAATGACGGACGGGTGCTTTTTGAAGGTCGAAACATTCTCGACGACCTTCCAGGATTCAGGGCATCGCTGGGCTACGTTCCCGAGGAGGCGCATGTCTACACGCATCTTTCCGGGTTGGAGTACTTGCAGTTGATTGGCCGGTTGCGAGAGCTGCCTGAAAAGCTCATCGAGAGCCGGGCAAACCGCATGCTCGAATTGTTTGGCCTGCACGCATGGCGATGGACGCCGATGTCCTCCTACTCGAAGGGAATGAAGCAGCGGGTGCTGATTGCTTCCGCGCTGATGCACAACCCGAAGCTGCTGATTTTTGATGAACCGCTCTCAGGCCTGGACGTGGTTTCGGCCCGATTGTTCAAGGACCTTCTTGAGGCGCTCTCCGCCGAGGGCAAGGCCATCCTGTACATCTCGCATGCCCTGGAAGTGGTGGAGCAGGTCTGCGATCGCGTCATCGTCATTGCCCAGGGGACCATCCGCGCCGACGCGCCTCCTGCGCAGCTCAAGGAGCTGATGAAGCTTCAGGATCTTGAAAGCGTCTTCGCGCAACTTGTCCAGCAAGTTGACACAAAAGCAGCAGCAGAGGAGTTGATACGCACAATGAGCGACACGCATGTTTAGGCATCGCCAACCCGCCGGTCGACCGGAGAAGCCTGTCGTTCTCTCCTGGCTCGCCCGGGTCGAATGGCAGGAGAAAACACCCCCGCGCGGCAGCTTTGAGGTGCTGGTGCGCCACTTGTTTGCGCGGCTGCTGAGTAGTGTCTCGCTCGACGCGGGCGACGATGCCTCGGTAAGCTGGACGGCACAAGCAGCGTATGCGGCGGCGCTTCCTACGTTGCTCTTCGCGCTCTATCTGTTTCCCGCCTACCATCAACCGTTCGGCAAACCCGGCCTATGGGTTCAGGCGGCTCATCACTTGTTTTACGTCGATGCCAGCTTTGCCACCATGGGCTTGGCTACCGTGCTGCTGTGGGATGGTATCTTCCCCGATGCGCTGGATGCGCTCATTCTGACGCATCTCCCGATCGCAGGAAGGAGAATGCTGGCGGCGCGAGCCCTCGCGCTGGCTATCTTTCTGGGAGGCATCCTGCTAGGAACGTCTCTGTTGGGGATTCTCTTTTTCCCGGCTGTTGCCGAGCTGCCGGGCCTCTTTATCCGGCAAGTCTTCGTTCACGCCTTCGCGGTTCTTGCGTCCGGACTGTGTGCCATCTTCTCTGTCGTCGCTCTTCAAGGAATCGTCGTTTGCTGCTCTAGTCAACGCTGGGGACAGATGTTGTCTACTCTTTTCCAATCGGCTTGTGTGTTGTTCTTCGCCATGCTACTGATCCTTGAACCTCTGATCTCGCACCTTCTTCAATCCTTGCTCGTCTCCTCCTCAACGCTGAGATGGTTCCCGCCCTTCTGGTTTCTGGGGTTGTACGAACATCTTCTCTTGCATGCGGAAGCGCCGCCCGTCTTCGCTCCGCTGGCCAGGTCCGGCCTCGTCGCAACAGCTCTCGCCGTGCTTGTTTCGCTTGTCACGTATCCGGCAGCGTATACCCGGCGCACACGGCAGGCAATCGAAGGTGGAGACGCACCGACTCACTCAGCAGCGCCATCCCTCCTGCTCGCAGAACTACTTGGCCGTACGGTGCTTCGAGATGGTCGTGGCCGCGCGATCTTCTTCTGGATTAGCCAGACCCTGCCGCGAACCGGTCGCACGCGTCTCTTGCTGGCTTTCGTCACCGCCTTGATTCTTGCGGCTCCTCTAGCTGTACTGCTGCTGAGGCTTGTGCCTGCAACTTATACCGGCAACCTGCTGATTTTTGAGCTAGCCCACCTCGCAATTCCTGCTGCGGCGTTCTTTACGATTATCGGTTTGCGCACGGCTTTTCGCGCGCCCGTGGCGCAGCGCGGTGCCTGGGCGTTTCGGGTGATTTATGGTCGGCCTGGTGCAGTACACAGACTAGGTGCTGAGGTTTGGGCCGTTCTCTACGGCTGTATCGTGACGACACTCACTACCCTTCTGATCTACCAAGTCATCCCACCCACATTGCGCATTTCCTGGAGCATCGCCGGGCAAGTCCTGGTTGGGGCGCTGCTTTCTGTTCTCCTCGCTGACCTGCTCTTCCTCGAAGAGCATGCCATTCCCTTTACGGAGCTTCGAGTATCCACCGTGAACGACCTATCCTTTACGGTCGTGCTGTACTTCGTGCTCTTCCCGGTGGCTGCCCTCGCTTTTGTCTCGCTTGAATCTTGGATTGAAGTCTCGCGAATGCGCGGTCTGCTCGTGTTCGTTATTGCTGCTCTCGCTCATGGCTTTTTGCGGCTCTTACATATCTCCGACGCAAAGAGAACCATTTCAGGCACAGGCATGGAAGAAGAAGCATTGCTGCCGGGAGAGATCGGGCTTCGGGATGGATGAATTAGGTTCCTTCAGAAAACGGGTAGTAGAGCATCAGCAAGGCAGGAAGAACTCGCAGCCCCACCGGTGAGCCGGTGAGAGAAGGAGCAGCCACCACCTCGACAGCTGCCTGCCGAAGATGCGCATAGCGAAATCTTGAGGGTTTTGTCGGCTCTGTGGCTAACCGGCCGGTGCGGTCCATCTCGGACGAGGACACCTTTGTGCGGGATATCCCGCTAGCCGAAACGGAGCCGGCGATCCGGCACTTGGCCGAGAAAGTTTGAGCCGCTGCGCGCCGGGAGCCCCGTAGGCCGAGAACCGTCGTGCTCAAGCTCAAGACCGCCAGCTTTGAAAGCCTACCGCGCCGCCTCACGCCCAGTATGCCGCCGGCGAACTCGGAGGAGCTTGCTTGCATAACACTGTTCCTGCGCAAGCGCGTTGCCCTGCCCCCGGCGCAGCTCTATTGGCTGGTGGGGGTGGGACTAAGCAACTTCCGTGAAGATGAAGGCAGCTCGGCATCTCTGTTCGAGCCAGCGCGGATGCCCATTGCCGATGGAGCAGAGTGAGGTGTTGCGATAGGCTCATGGAAGTCGTGCTGGAGCTGTTGTAGAAGGCTGAGAGAGACCCTAAAGCAACGCAAATCTGTGGCATGGGCAGCGTTGCGCATGGGTATACGTAAACAGGACCGTTTTTGCCCGAGACGTGCTTGTAGTCGGCGATCAACTCGCGCTCAACGCGCATTTCGGCCCGGTGAGCGACACGATGCACCATGTCGATGAGAAGATCGCCTAGCGTATCAATCAGTTCCCCAGTTCTCAGATGGCAAAACACCGAGAGCAAGGTCATCCTGACCGCCGCCGGATGACGGCGCAGCTCGTGCGCTTCTTCAACCACTACCCTGCGGCGGTACGATTTGAGGATGCGAAGCGAGAGACGCTCGAAGAGGCCCATCGGAAGCTCCAGGCTTCGTAAGAGAGCGAGCTTATCCAACTCTTCGTCGAGGGTGCCGATACTCGCAGGTCCAGGATCGGCGCGCAGGTCGTGCAGCGGAACACTCGTCGACTCCGGCGACGGAAGTTCAAGAAGCCGATCAAGCGCCGCCGCCGTTGAAGATGAGAGTTGTTCAGACACTCCTTTACAGAAGTTCTCCTCGAACGTCCGCAGCGTGGAACGGATCAATCGATCCAGCCACTCCACTGTAGGCGGTTCGAGCTTGAGGTCGCGGAATCTCAAAAGCGCCGCCTCCGTGATCCGCTCAGGGTCTCGCTCCTGGGTAAGCACATGAGTGCGCAGCCACGTCATTACACTCTCTGAGTCGTCCGTCGTGGCTTCTCGGAAATCGAACAGCAACCGGATCTCGGCACGGTGGTACTTGATCGTGCGTCCCTGCCAGTCGTAATCGGCCCACATCGACTGCACAGTCTTCGTCTGCTGAACGAGATAGCCGATCGCCTCCACCGGCACCTCGCTCTTGCCGGTGGGGAACCGCCCATCGGCTTGGAAAAACTTGAGCATCGCCGCGAAGCCCAGGCGACCGGGACCGCTCTTGTTCATCAGCAGCAGAAGTTCATTGGGCGCGAGCGTCCATCGTTCGACCAACTCTTCCTGGGAAAGCTCTCGCTTCATAGAATTCTTGTGTCCGGGGCCGTCGCAAAACTCCTAAGTTTCGCGAGAGATTACGACCCGCTAGAAATCAGCCAATCTCGCGTCGCGTAAGTATCTCGCATAAAGCATCCCGAGTGCGATATATTTTGCAAAGGAAGGTTCAGATGAAGATAGGCTATGCGCGTGTCTCAACCGAGGACCAGAGACTGACTCTTCAACTCGATGCCCTCAAGCAGGCCGGATGCGGCAAAGTCTTTCGGGAAAAGGTCTCCGGAGCCTACCGCGACCGTCCGGAGTTGAACCGTATGCTCGACCAGCTCCGCGACGGAGATGTCGTCACTGTCTGGAAGCTCGACCGGCTAGCCCGTTCCACTCGCAACTTGCTTGAGATCGTCGAAATTATCCGTCAGGCCGGTGCCCGCTTCCAATCCATCTCCGAACCTTGGGCCGATACCACCACGCACGCCGGCAAGATGATTATGACCATCTTCGCCGGCATCGCCGAGTTCGAGCGGGACCTCATCCGCGAACGCACCGGCGCAGGGCGTGACGACGCTCAGAAGCGTGGCGTTCGCTTCGGGCGACCAAAAAAGATGAACGACGACCAAAGAAAGCTCGCGCAGAGATTACTCAAGGAGGGGAGATCCGTACGTGAGGTAGCACGCACCTTCAGCGTTCACCCTGCCACCCTCTACCGCCTTCTCACACCTGCAGCATAAACCGACCCGTCTAGGACACTTTAGCCATGCGATTCATAATTGTGCTTCTCGCTGTTGTGATGCTCACCAAGTCCGCCGCTCTCTCTCAGGTCATCCGTGGTGAAGACACAAACCAGCCAAGAGGGATTGCTTGGTCCCCGTCGAAGTCTGGGAGCACTGGGCTCGATGCTTCGGCGGTAGAAGCTCTTTATGCCGGGATTACGAAGGACCAGCATCACGACCTGAAGGGTATCGTCATCTTGCGAGGCGGACACTTGGTGAGCAAGCGCTACTTCAATGGCGACAATGATTTGACGCTGCACGACATCCGATCAGCTACGAAAAGCATCACGGCCTTGCTCATGGGAATCGCTATCCAGCGTGGGCTAATTCACAGCGTCAATGATGCCATCGCTCTATACCTCCCTGGTCTACCGGTTGACGGCAAAGAGAAGATCACCATCAAGGACCTCCTGAACATGCGCTTAGGGCTCAATGCCGATGATGACGATTCGAAGACACCGGGCGACGAAGACAACCTCGACAAATCCGCCGACTGGGTTCAGACCATCTATTCGGTTCCCACAAAGGAGCCAGCGGGCAAAACGTACAACTATGCATCGACCAATGCCTTCCTGACGGGCGCTATTGTCGAGAACACGAGCCATATGCCTTTGGATCGGTTTGCTGATTCCAATCTCTTCCAGCCTCTTGAGATCGACCAGGAGACTTGGAGGCATGTGCCAGTGAACCGGGTCACCGGCCAGGGCAATCTTTCCATCACAACTAGGGACCTCGCAGCCATAGGCGAGTTGGTGCTCAATGGAGGCAGGGTTGAAGGGAAGCAAATTGTGCCGAAAGGTTGGATAGCCGAATGCACAGCAAAGCAAGTCGTCAGCTCAGCACGTGATCCGTACTCTGACTACTACGGATATATGTGGTACACGAAGGCCGAGCCCGTCGATAACGACACTATAGAGGTCCATTTTGCAAGCGGCAATGGTGGCAACAAAGCGTACGTGATCCCGTCCCTCCACATGGTCGTTGCAATCACTTCGAGTGCATACAGCACCAATTATGGTCAGCGACGCTCACAGGATATTCTCCTGAAAATCCTCTCAGCTACACACGACCGCTGAAGGAATGCCGACGAGAGGCGAGCGCTTATTTTTCACCAGATTGCCCCTGGTGACAGCAATGTTAGGTTTACCCCTTATAGCAGACCGCACAGAAAGCTATCACCCAGCTTGACGAGAAAAGAGGATTTTCGGAAGAGAGTGTCAATGTCGGGTTCACCTCCTATAGGAACTTTGAGCCTGGATAACAATGCACACCGGTACGATGCCGGTTTGCGGCATAGCTTCTACTGCCGGAGGCCGATTGCTATGGCGTGAAGCTGTCCGAGCCGAACCTTGCCAAACCCTGTTGAATTCAAAGTTGCGAAGTTATCACAGCGTAGATTGCGTTCTCCCTGAAAGTAGTGATGCTGTAGTGGGGTGAGGTGCCGCCGGTCTGTCAGGTCACTGCAGGGGAGCCGCAGGGGCAATCACCAGCAGCGCACGGTTTCGTTTGTCGGCTCCAGCTCGCTCTTCATCTACCAGTTTGCTCAGTTGACCGGCGACGCGCGCGGCGTCTTCCCTGCGGCCCGCGTGCCGGTAGGCAGAGATCAACTGCGTCAACGACAAGCGGTCTGCCGGATCCATGCGAACTCCGGCCTCCAGCTCTGCAATTGCGGGCGGCAGATTGCCTGCGCGCAGTTCCAGCTGCCCCAGCGTGCCGTACGCTATTGCAAGACCAGGCTGTAGCGCAATTGCGCGCCGCAGCAGGGTCTCAGCCTCTCTGAAGCGAGGTTGACCGGGCTCTGCTCCTTGGCGAACGAGCACGTCTGCCAACAGGTAGTGGAGCACAGGGTCATTCGGCGCAGAGCGTAGCCGGGTGCGCAGCAGCGATTCTGCCTGAGGCAGTTTGCTTTGGTCGCGCAGCAACAGGCCCATGCCCACGGTGCCGTACAGCGCCGAGGGCTGCAGTTTGGCGGCAGTATCAAAGTCCGCGGCGGCGGCATCGGTGTCAACCTGCGCGTGTACCGCGCCGCGCATCGCGTATAGGGCCGCCGAATCGGGATTGAGCCGTATTCCGGCATCCAGCACTTGTATGGCTGTATCGAAGGACTGGTGGTCGATGCTCAGCGCGGCCAGGTCAAGGTAGTTGCGGGTATCGGTGGGGAGTTGCTGGGCCGCGGCACGGTAGGCAGAGATGGCGTCCGGCAGGCGGTCAGCCTCCGCGTAGGCCGCTCCCAGCAGGTTCAGCGTAGCGCCATCCAAGAGCTGACCGGCAGCCCGCATAGCCTCCAGTGTGGCGACAGCCTGTGCCGGTTGCCCCGCTTTGAGTTGCAGGGCTGCAACGTTGTAAGCCGGTGTTCCGTCACCGGGCTGTGCCGCGCGCAGTTGCTCAAACAGCGCCAGTGCCGCAGGCGTTTGCCCGCTTCGGTCCAGGCAGTCTCCATACTGCATTTCAGCGGGCAGGTTACCGGTCAGGACCGGTCCTGCCTCCTCAAAGTGGGTGATAGCTCCCCCGCAGTCCCAGCGTTCATAGTCCAACACGCCGTGCATGGCGTGGGCGGTCGCATTGTGGGTGTCAATGGTAAGGATCCGGTCCAGGTACGTCCCCGCCCTGGCATCATGCACGGTGTACGCCACCTGCGCGGCTGCTTCAAGCACGGGCAGCGCACCCGGCTGCGTAGCCAGAGCATGGTCAAAGCTGGCAAGGCTTGAGCCTGTACGACCCAGTTCGCTCAATGCCACACCGCGGGCAAACCACAATCGCGCATCGCCGGGATTTTGCCGTAGAGCGCGATCTGCCAGGGTAACTGCCTGCGTGTATTGATGAGCTGCCATGGCCGCTTGCAAGTCGCCGACGGTTTGCGCATTGAGCGGCAGTGCGACATAGAACATGGCTAGAGCGAGGCAGGCCCGGATAGAAAATTTTCCGGAAGTGTATCCGGCGCAATGTATGCAGAAAATAGAGCGCCGAGATCTACGCCCCATTTTTGCCGGACGTTTACACGTTAGAAGGAGAATCGCGCGCCCAGCTGCAAGATGCGCGGCTGCAGAGTGGACAAAGCCTGCCCAAACGTCTGGTGGCTTACGTCATAGTCCACAGTGCCCAGGTTGGTGTGGTTTACCACGTTGAAACCGTCGAGACGGAGTTGAGCGTCAGCGCGCTCGCCTCCGAACCATGGCAGGCTGGTGTTTTTTAGCACGCTGGCGTCAAACTCAAACAAGCGCGGATTGCGGAACTGGTTACGCGACTCATCACCCTCGGTTCCTGGCGTGGGAGCAGTAAACTCCGTGGTCCGCCCCTGCGCATCACGGTTGAACACGCCATTAATGTACTGGCTATGCGAGAACTTGCCGCCGCGCTTTGCCGTGGCGATGTTCGGCAGGTCGATGTTGTACCCGTCTGCGTTGTAGTCGCCGCACTGCACAGTGTTGCCTGTATTTGCGGTAAGACAGGAGGCGCTATAGTTGGCATAGTTGAATGCGGTAAATGGCGTGCCGGATTGTGCCACGATCAGCGTTGTAACCTGCCAGCCGCCTGCGACAGACTTAAGCAGGCGCTCGTGCGGTGATGGCAGCTCGTACGATCCAGTGACTTTGAAGTTGTTTGGCTCATCGAATGAAGAAGAACCATAGTAGCTGGTGCCCAGCTGGTGCTGGTCTGCCGGGCAGTCCGTGGTCTGGGCACCGTTGGACCCGTTGCTGTAAGTGTAGCGCGTGCCGCAGTTTCCGTAATCAAGCGCATGCGAGAAGGTGTACGAGGCCTGGTAACTCAGCTTGCCGATTGTCTGCGTAGCTGAAAAGATCACGCTATTGTAGTTACCCTGATCGAAGTTGCCGGCATAGGTGATGCCGCCGAAGCTTGGGTTCAGGCGGTTCAGCGTGCCGTTATTCCGGATCAGATCGCCAGCGGAGCGGTTGAAATCCGTAGCCGATAACTGATTGGGCGAGTAGGAGCCGCCGTAGGTGATACCGAAGATGAAATGGTACGAAGCCTGCTGACTGATACCCAGCGTGTAGTTGATCGTTGCCGGGGTGATGACATTCGGGTCAATACCCTGTACACCGGCGTTGGCACCGGGTATGCCGCCGTGCACATCCACACCGGTGGCCTGGATGGTGGGGTAGACAAAGCCGTAAGGCGGCGCGGCGTTGGTGGTACCCAGGACGTAGCGGGAGGGGATTGCCTCTTGCTGGCCAAAGACGGGGAAGATGGCAGTCGGGGGGTTACCGCGCAACTGGTCGACGATCTGGCCGAGCGTGATCTGGTCATGGTAAAGCCCGACGCCGCCATGGAGAGAGAGCGTGCCGCTTGATGTAGGCGCGTAGGAAAAGCCGATGCGGGGTGCCCAGTTGTTGCGCAGGCGTCCTGCAAGAACACTTCTGCTTGTCCGGATGGATGCATTAGCGAACTGTCCGTCAATGGCAGAGCCCGCAAGAAGTTCCGTTGATGGGCCGGACGGGATCAGGTTGCCGATATTCGGGAATGCAGCGTAACCGAAGGCATAGGGATTACCGAAATCATCCCAGCGCAAACCCAGGTCGAGGGTCAGCTTCGGGGTTACCTTCCAGATATCCTGCGCAAACCCTCCGAAGCTGTTGTTGGCCACGCCGAACTGCAAGGGCGTGGTACCCCCATTCAGCGGGTTATAGCTTATATTGCTTTCCTGAAATACGTTGTCCTGGATAAAGTCGCCGAGACTGTTAAAGCTGAACGTGGGACGAGCATAAATACCAGAGAAATCGGCGGTGTCGTTGGCGTGGTCTATCTCAACGCCCAGCCGCAGGTCGTGCCTGCCGCGAACCAGTGTAAATACATCGCGCCAGTTGTAGTTATGCTGCACAAAAGAGCCCGGTCCAAATCCGCCGCCGAAGCCATTGATTGCAGTTGCATTGTTAATACTGATGTCAGGGATGGAAGGAACAGTTGCCGAGTCATTGCCGTTTACGCGAGCGTAGGCAAATGAGGCTTCATTCAACAGGTTGGGTGAGAACGAGTGAGTGTAATTGATGTGATACAGGTTGCTGGTTGTTACGTTTACACTTGAGAACTGGGGCCGCGGGTCAATAACCTGTACCTGGTGGTCAATGTGGAAGTAATAGGCAAAGATACGGTCCTTGCCTCCACGCAACAACTGATCCAGCCGCAGCGAATATTGCAGGCCGTTATTATAGGGAGCCGCTGTCTGGCTAACATTGTCGATAAATGGTATGTTGCAGGTCCCCGTCACTACCTGGCAGGTCTGCGTCAGATCGGCAGAGGTGTAATAGCGGACGCCGAGACGATTGATTCCGGCAGTAGGATAGCGGGTGAGCAGACTTGTACCGACAGTATTGGGATAATTCGTCTGTAATAGGCTCAAGAGGGCCGGATCTTCAGAAGAAATAAAGGAGGTCGTGGCCGGGTTGGTTGCAGCCTTCTTTTCGACAGACGACTCAAAAAAAGTTTTGTCTTTATAGATCGGTCCGCCGAGCACGCCGGAGTATTCAATCTGTTTGTACTTGGAGATGATAGGCACAAAGTAGGATCGCGCCTGCAGGTTCTGGTTATAAAAGCTGTACTCACCGGCACCGTGAAATCTATTGGACCCCGCCTTGGTTGTCAGCTCGGTAGTGATCCCCGCGCCTCCTGCAAAATCAGGTGTAAAGGTGTTGGTCTGCACCGCGATTTCTTCCAGGGAGTCCGGGTTCGGCGTCACATTGTTGGTACCGCCGGTCACATTGCTGGTTGAGGAGATACCGTCGATGATGTACAGGTTGCTGCCGGAAAAATGACCGTTGGCATTTGCATTCGGCGTCTCTTCATTTTGAAAATTATCTAGGTTCTCGGTGTAGCCGGAAACACCGGGAGCAGTAAATTCCAGGTTCAGGGTGCCTCGGTTTTGCAGTGGCAGCGTACGCACTGTTTCAGCGCTCAGCGTTGTCTCAACGCGGTTTTCCTGCGGGTCAAGATCAGCCGCCGTGCTGGTCACTTCTACCGTGTTGCTGGCCTGGGCCACGTTCAGTTTGACCTCAACGCTTGCCACTTGCTGTGTGGTTACTGTCACGGCGATTTGCTGCGTCTGGAAGCCTGTGGCTTTGGCTGTCAGCTGGTAGGTGCCCGGTCCAAGGCTTTCAAAGTGGTAGTCACCTGAAGCGCTTGAGGTCACCTGTATCTGCTGATTCGTTGCCGGGTTGATGAGGGTCAGTGCCGCGTTGGGAACCACGGCACCGGATGAATCGACAATCGTGCCTTGCAGCCGTCCGCTGAACTGCGCCCACAATGGAGTCGCCATCAGACCAAGCACGACAAGCAACGCCCACACGCCGGGACGCCGACTCTGAATCAATCTCTGCCTGGTTTGAAATGAAATGTGGATCACTGAGACCTCCGAACCGGCAACTGCACTGTTCACTAATGCCGGAGCTTGAGGGGCTCAGGTGGTGACGCACTCTTGTATCATGACTACCGAAGAAAAGTCTTCAAGTTTCAACCGAAAGGAGTATTTCCACTTCATCTTTCAACGGGTACCAAGCTCGCTCCGAATGCTTGAACACATAAATTTATGTCTGCATGGACGCAGTGCATAGATCCCGGTTCATCCTGGGTCAGGCAGACTGTGTCTCTAGGTAATCTGCAGCTCCAGAGGTACCCCTTGTACGAGAGTGCTGCCTTCAAGAAGAACGTGTTCGGAAACAATGATTCCGACTGAAGTACTTCGCAGGGGGCTGCTGTCCGGTGGATGAATGTGGATGGCCACGGCAGCGGTAAAGCCGATGGGAACTTCAATGGTAACTTTCCAGCCGCGACCGGGAAGAGACTCTGTCATCCAGCCGATGGGGCCCCAGCGGGTAGGGCAATGCTGAACACGGATGCGCTCGCCAGGTGCAAACCAGTGTTTGGGAGCTGCTTTCTGAAGGTGGCATACAGCGGCTTTTTGTCCGGCACTACTGCCGGGAGTACTTCCCTGCGCATCGACCTGAACGCCAGGGTAATCGCTTTCCTCGTAGCAAAGCAGCCAGCGCAAGCCGAGGGTGGGCTGCAGGGTGCTGTTGATGACGGCAGACCAGCCGTATTCACTTTGCTCACCCGGATAGGAGCCGGGGATGTAGGCATCCTCGGGCGCGTAGCGATTGCCGGAGTCGGCGGCGAAGCAAACCAGCGCGTACAGTGAAAGCAGGTACGGCCTGTAGTCCTTTTGACGGATACGCGCGGCCAGCGTGCCGTGCATGGTGAAATTGCTGTCGCGGGCGTTGGGGCCGTCGGTGTTGAGGCCGCAGATTTCAAGCCCGGCAATCGCGCGATGTTTCAGGTGACCTGCATCGATGGCCGGGCTACCCCAATCGGCTAGAAACCAGTCTTCCATAAAGCGATGGTTCTCGTAGCTCGAAAGATCGGCAGGGCGATGTGCGGTGTCATTGGGCTCAAAGGGCGGGATGCCTGCGGCGCGCATGGCAGGCGAGCCCGCCGCGATAGTGGCGGCGAGGGAGCGCTCGATATTCGTGCGCATCTCTTCAGCAAGTTGCCTGTAGCGGGTGCCCAGCGTCGCGTGTTCGGGCTTGCCACTTACTTTTGAAATGTTAGTTAGCACCCGTGCGTGCTCGGTAAGCCCTCGCCAGGTATGCGCGGCGTTTTGATAGTACAAGGGGTGGGACTCTGGGGAGTCATTGGCCGGGTCACCCAGGTCGGCCTCGGGCGAGCCCCAGACGAGGCCGTAACGGCGGTCGGGCAAGGGGTAACGCTCCTTGCCGAACTCATATCGCACAAGGACGTAGGCGAGCATGCGTTCCAACACTGGCAGGCGTCGTTCAAACGCCTGGAGGTCGCGTGTGTAGTCCCAGGCACGGGCATTGTTCCAGAGGAACAGCCCGACGTTCAGCGGTGCCTCCACCTGGTCCTGCGTGTTGTAGAGGAAGTTTCCGTCAGGCAGGACGTATTTCGTCAGGTAGTTGTCGGCGTAGGGGTCGCTTTCCGCGGTCATGTTCCATAGCTGGTGCGCCCAGATGAACTCATAATGCGCAACCGGGAACAGGGCGTGGCTACGCTCGGGGATTTTGGTATAGCCGCCTTCGCCTACCTGGTAGGTGGGCTCCAGGCCGCGATAGGAACAGCGGGCAAGCGTAAGCCCGGCGCGGGCAGCGTCGAGCAGCCATGGATCGGGAATTTCAACTGGCATTGCATTTTCATGAAAGTCATGCCAGTGATTCCAGATGCCGGCGAGCGCGGAGAAAAAGCTGCCGGCATTGCAGTTCCAGTAGTGCTCATCGAACATGGGGCCAGCAAAGCCGCCGGCTTCGTTGGCGGCACCGTTGCCGGACTCGCGTACACCGTTTTTCTCAGGTAGGCGCGTTACGCGTATCCGCGCCATGGGCTGCGCGTCAGCGCCGGGCGGCAGCAGAACCATGACCTCATAGCCGGCCTTGTGCTCAGTGTTCCACACGCCGGTGTCGGCAACGGGCAGGTAGCCGCCGAGCAGGGTGCGCTTGCTCCAGCCGGGCTCGTAGCGGTAGCGACCGGGATCGTCGAAAGGAATCCAGGTTTGCGGGTCAAACAATGCGCCTCCAAGGT
Source organism: uncultured Acidobacteriaceae bacterium (assembly GCA_964237325.1). Taxonomy (GTDB): domain Bacteria; phylum Acidobacteriota; class Terriglobia; order Terriglobales; family Acidobacteriaceae; genus EB88. The sequence goes on from CAXSHS010000067.1 coordinate 14,348, forward strand.
CCGGGGCCCACTCGCTCTGCGGATTGTGCGCGGGTTGGCGACTGGTGCCGTCGGCTTGGAGATAGAGCGACCGCAACGGCCCGGCTTGTTCGTTCGCAACCAGTGACCAGCCGATGTACTCCGGTCCTAAGGCGGCAACGTTCTCGTAACAGGGGTCCTCGTTCGAGTTCAGGATGTAGGCACCCGCGACGTCGGGACCGGGAACCTGCGAGCGCTGAAGACGCGCCGGAGCAGGAAAAGGCCGGGGGCGGATGTGCGCGAGCTCGCCGATACCTTTGGGGATGAGGGCGATGGTCCCGGCCCGCTCAGTGACATATGCGATTGCGCCGCGACAGGTCGCATGTTTCTCAAATACGGCGGTGCGCACCCCGTTGATCTCAACAGAGGTGAGCAACTGCCAGCCGTCCAGTGCCTGCCCGGGTAGGAGCGTCGCTGTGTTGCCGCCCAGCCTTGCCGCGATGTGGCCGCCTGCAAAGCCGGTTACCGTCGGCGCTACCGCAAGCGACTCTCGCTCGCCGGGCAGCAGGCGGCTGTACTCATTCTCAATTCGAGCCGGAGGGTACTTGCCTGTCGATGCGGCATGTGCAGATGCGGGTAGGGTAGCTTCAACTCCGGCAGCGCCGAGCAGTGCAAGAAACATGCGTCTGTCTATTGTGAACATATTGAGCCTTGAGGAGTACAGGTCCTGGTGGGCTCACCAGAACTTGAACCTGGAACCTATAGATTGTGCGTCTATTGTCAAAGTTTTCACAATGCTGCAAGAAGTCGCAAAGTGTAGAGAAAGCCTAAGGAACGATTTACACCTAGTCTATGCCTAGAAACGGGACTTGATATGTCTGTGCTGATCGAGGGCATCGAGACCGAAGAACACCTCATGAACGCTCTAGGAACTTGTTGAAAAAGGTTCCAATCTTTAGGCTCTTTTGAAGGTTGCTTCGTCTCTTTCGTATGCGTGGAGACGAGCGACTTCAGGGTGGGATGTTCAGTTATGTGACGTTGGAGCAGCGTGTTCCTGGGGATCATCCTTTATGGGAGATCCGCAGGCTGACGGATGTTGTGCTGCGGTCGTTGAGTGAGGAGTTCGACAGCCTGTACTCGGCTTCAGGCCGGCCGTCGATTGCCCCGGAGTATGTGCTGCGGGCGTTGTTGCTGCAGGCGTTCTATTCGGTTCGGTCGGAGCGTCAGCTGGTCGAGCAACTGAACTATAACCTGCTGTTCCGATGGTTTGTAGGCTTTGGCATGGACGACGCGGCATGGAACCATGCGGTGTTCTCGAAGAACCGCGACCGGCTGCTGACTTCGGAGGTGGCGCAGCAGTTTTTCGCTGCGGTGGTTCAGCAGTCGAAGCGCTTGATGAGCGACGAGCACCTCACCGTAGACGGCACACTGATCCAGGCGTGGGCGTCGCAGAAGAGTTTTCGTAGGAAGGACGGTTCCGACGACGGCGACGGAGCCAACTTTCACGGCCAGAAGCGCTCCAACAAGACCCATCAATCGACCACTGATCCGGAATCGCGGCTGTATAAAAAGAGCTACGGCAAGGAATCGAAGCTGGCCTACCTGGGCCATGCGCTGGTGGAGAAACGTAACGGCCTGATCGCGGCGGCGATGGCGACCCAGGCCGATGGCTTCGCCGAACGCGATGCCGCCTTGTTGATGCTGGAGGAGAAGCAGAAGGACCGCTCGCGGCGCATCACCGTGGGCGCCATGCTGAACTCACTAGGTCCTTTTAGCAATCTATCGGCCTATGCCGGTACGGTGGAAACTGGGGGGGCGAATGACATTAAGGATCTGCCAGGACATAGCCCTCAGAATCCAATTGACGTAGATGCAGGGAACATCAGCTATGGAATTACTTGTCCATTCGGGCAGGGAGTCTGTCAATTCTTCGCAGGTCTCGCGCAAACCTTGGCGCTCAACCCAAACTTCAAAGGGAGCCTTAGAACAGGCTTCGACACGCCGTCTGATAACGCGCAAATACGTGTGGGACAAGCGATGAGAGCTGCAGGGTGCCACGAATGAAGAGGGCCATCTGGAAATGGGTGATACTGGCGGCTGGTGTGGCGATATTGTGCGTAATGAGCGTCTATGCGCTATTTCATGGGGAGTTTGATCCTGGTCACTTTAGTGTCAAACAGGTGCAACGGTCTTCCTCAGGAAAACTTGCCATATTAGTAGAGCGTTCTGATAATCAGGCATTGGGAGGCCTGACTTTCTTCGTTGTTACTGCAGGTCATCTTCTTTCGCATGAGGAGTTAAAGCATGCATACCACAGCGATGCTGTGATATTTGCTGCCACTAGCAACTGCCTCGATTTACATTGGCAAGCTCCGCGTAAGCTGGTGATTGAATGCCATGGCTCCTATTTGAAACCAGAGTTTATCGATACCGAAAAGCCGCAAAACGAAGATGCGGCTATTGAGTACACAAACATTTCTCCGGATACTGCAAAGAGCTTTAGCATTAAGTAATGGGCCACTGGCACGGGCAACGCTCCAGGTCCCAGCTATTAGGGCCAAACCCAACAATTGGGTTATCAGCCGCAAAGTAGAAGCCCAATTTGGGCTTCATTGTCAATGGTTAAAGTGCTAAGAGCCTCATTGATGGATGTCAGGGACAGATAAATCGCGATTGCAAGCTTTAGCAAGTTTACTTCCGGTTACATTCACAGCAGAATGCCTGCTGGCTTGCCGAAGCCATAGATTTCGCTCGTTCGAGAATCCTTTACTGCATTAGAAGGTTCCTACTTTGCGGCTGATGACACGATTGTTGGGGTTGGCCCTGGTTGGTGTGTCTGCAATCGTGGGTATGAAATGGCTGATGAATAAGGTGATCCCGCTAGGCGAGAATGCCGTTGAGCCGATGATTTTGGTTCTAGGTGTTGTGGTCTACGGCATCATGGCAAATCCCTGTTATACGCTGGGATGGATAATCGAACTATTAGAGCGAAAGTCCGATCCGGTGACTGCCCGGCGACGTAGGCAGTGGATGTTCCGGGCAGGTCTGCTGTTCTCTTGTGTGCTGTCGAGTTCGCCCTTCTGGTTCGCCTGTGCGTATTGGACCACGCACCAAGGCCATGCTTGCTAACTCGGTCCGCAAACAAATGCTCATAGCACACCCGAACAAGGGCCAACCTCAACACTCGTGTCATCAACCGCAAACTATCCGTGGCGGTGGGATGTGGGAGCGCGACGGCTTCATCGCCGGGCTTCCAAGAGCGGTGGGAAGGTTGGGAAACAGCCTTTTCGTTTTTCGGGCTTTCCGCGAATCGGCATTTCCATGGCCTGTTCTACATACTCAAATAGCGATACCTGCTTTAGAGATAAAACAGGCACAGTGAAGTTCATCTGGAGTTGTTCATATGCCTCTGGATGCTGCTCGCGCCAAAGTGCAATCAACAGCGGCGGCCAGCATTTATCCATGAACAGGGTCCGCGTCACCTTTGCATGGCAACCCAGGCACAGCGTGATCATCAAGTCCTCTTCTGAGATCCCCGGCACACGGTGGTGCACCGCCACACTTCTTTTTCTTCTCCCGGTTTTAGGACAAACCCGGCACCGCCGTCCGTCACGGTTCAACACCGCTTCCCGCTTGCCATCGAAGTCTCTATCATCTT
>CAXSHS010000068.1:0-17680 GCA_964237325.1 uncultured Acidobacteriaceae bacterium
AGCCCTGCTGCCCCTCGTCGGCTGCGGCTACCGCACTGTGGGCGCGCCTACGCACCTGCCTGTGACCGCCCGCGTTCTTGACGTTCCGATCTTCAAAAATCACACCCAGACCTATCACCTGGAGCAGACCATGACGCAGGCCGTGCTCAAGGAGTTCCAAACTCGCACCGCTTTTAAAACCGTTACCACCGACGACCCGGGGGACGCCGACGCCGTGCTCCGTGGCGACATCACCGGCTTCTCCGTCTATGCGCTGACCTATGACTCGACGACGAACCAGTCCTCAAGCTATGAGGTGACGGTGACGGCGAGTGTGCGCCTGGAGGATAAGGACGGTCGCATGCTGTACCAGAACAAGGGCTACATCTTCCGCCAGCAGTATGAGTCCACGCAGGACCTGGTGTCGTTCATCCAGGAAGACCCCGCCGCCTTGCAGCGCCTTTCTCGGGATTTCGCTCAGAACCTTGTCGCCGACGTTACAGAGAGCTTCTAGCGCCATGCCCACAGGCTTTAAGACCGCAGGTTTCGCTTCGACAGAACGCTTCCTGGCCGAAGTTCAAAGCGGCAAGCTACGCCCCGGCTACGTTTTTCTGGGTGACGAAGCCTTCCATTACGAGCGCTGCCGCCACGCGCTTATTGAGCACTACGTTCCAAAGGATTTAGGCGACTTCTGCCTGCATGACCTTGATCTTGCCGAGACGAGCATTTTCGAGGTGCTCGACATGGCGCAGACGCCCTCGCTGATGGCACCGTTTCAGCTCTTCTTTGTGCGCGGGCTTAAGGGGCTCTACGGGCGGGGCGCGAAAAAAGACGAGTTCGCTGCCCTGGATGCCTACTTCCGCTCGCCCAACCCGCAAGCCGTGCTGCTGTTTGTCGCCGACCACATTCGCATCCCAGCCGACGTGCGCCGCATGGACATGGACGATAAAACCAAGTACGAGCGCATCCGCGAAACCCTCGGCGAGTGGTGCGGTACGGTCGAACTGGCACGCGCCGACGAAGATGACGCCGTCCGCTGGCTCAACGCCGAAGCCGGGCGCGCAGGCAAGCAGCTTGATGCCGCCGCCGCCCGCGAGCTTGCCGACGCGCTCGCGGCTGACATGCTCCTTATCGCAAATGAGTGGGAAAAGCTGTTGCTCTACACCACAGGCCGCGCGGCCATTACCCATGCCGATGTGGAAACCATGGTCCTCGGCGCCAAACAGCGCTCGCTCTATGAGCTAACGGATGCTATCTCCCGCCGCGACCGCGTGGCTGCGCTATTGTTGCTCGACGGCCTGCTGCACGCCAGCGACGGGGGCGAGGACGCCGCTATCGGCCACCTCTACATGCTGGCCCGCACCTTTCGGCAAATGCTGGTTGTCCTGGAAAAGAACGTCCGCGACAGCCGCGCCATTTGGGGTGCGCTATGGCAGGGCTTTCGCCTGCCCCCCTTCGCTGCCGACGATGTCATTCGCCAGGCTTGGCGCTACCGCTCGCCCAACGACCTGATGGCCGCCATCCAGCTGGTCGCCAAAGCTGACGCCGACGTCCGCTCCAGCCCCGTCGACAAACGTCTGGTGCTGGAGCAACTTGTCCTCAAACTAGCCACCCCACCCGACGGCGGTCCATCTCTTTGAAGTTCAACCGCTTAAAAATCAAGCCGGTCGCCTACTAGGCAAGCATCAATCCTCGCCTTTCACACCTTCGTCTTTCCTTGGCAATTCCAGCGCCACCAGCGCGAAGTGAGTCCCAGGCTGCTCATTTTCCTTGAACGCCACGATATGCTGACTGGTCCGTGAACCTGCTTTCAGCTCCAGTCCGCCGTCGGCACTTTGATACTGAACAGGACCAGCCTTCCCTTCGTCTCGGCAGGTCAACCCATCGGCTGTCCGCGTAGGCTCTGCCATGGGTGAGTCGCCGTGGCAGGCTAGAACAACCCCGTACTTCGCCATCTTCTGCCGGTAGAAATTGCTTACTTTCTCCGACGAATCTCGTGAGACGTACTGCGCAATCTGCACTTGCATCTTCCATGCGCCAAAACCCAGATTTACATCCACAGTTTTTTTATCCTTGTCCGGATCAGGCACCGCGCCCGGGTACACAGGTAGGCCGAGCGACGTTGCAACCGTTGCATTCCTGTGCACGTCCAGGTGCGCGAACGGCACGCCCAGGTGTACGTCTTTCTCCTCCCCGTTTCCATCCTTGTTCACTCGCACTGAACACCCTGTGAGCAGTAGCGCAGCCATTGCAATCCCAACCGCTTGCCGCATCCGCGAACCTCCCGCATTACCTTACTACGCATCACCTCTGCATTTTGTTCCTGATAGATTCGGCACTCGCGATGAAACCCGTCCCCGCCTTCCCATGCGCCCGATACCCTGCCCTTAGGGTTACGAGACCTACTGCATTACCTATGCACCCTCTCCGTAAACCATTCCAGAGCAGCGGTACACTAACCCTGACATGGCGACTACACAAACCACACAAATCCTGCCCCGCATGCCGCAAGGCAAGTTCCTGAATGAGCCTTTCACCGACTTCTCGCACGGCAAGCACGCGCACGACATGCAGGCTGCGCTCAACTGGGTCGGCGATCAGCTGGGCCGCGAGTATCCGCTGATCAGCGGCGGAGAGCGCGTCACCCTGCCTGCCAAGTTTGAATCGCGCAACCCTGCCCTTCCGGCGCAGGTGGTCGGCATCCACCAGAGTGCAGGTATTGCTGAAGTGAATGCGGCAGTAGCCAATGCGCAAAAAGCGTTTGAAGGCTGGCAGTTTGCCCCGGTTGAAGACCGCGTGGCCCTTCTGCTCCGCACCGCGGAGATCATCAAGGAGCGCAAGTTCGAGTTCTGCGCGTGGCTCACCTATGAAGTCGGCAAGAACTGGGCTGAGGCGGATGCGGATGTTGCCGAGTGCATCGACTTTCTCGACTTCTACGCGCGCGAAGCCCTGCGCCTCGCCGGTAGCCAAACACCCATTCAGTACCCCGGCGAGCACGATGAGCTGCGCTACATCGCGATTGGCGTGGGCGCGGTCATCCCGCCGTGGAACTTTCCTTTGGCCATTGCGGCCGGTATGACAGCAGCAGCCATCGTGACCGGCAACACGGTCGTGCTCAAGCCCTCGCCCGACGCTCCGACCATTGCAGCTCGGTTCCTCGACGTGCTTGAGGAAGCAGGTATGCCCCCCGGCGTGGTCAACCTGCTGCAGGGCGACGGCCCGGTCTGCGGCAATGCCTTGATCGAGCACCCCAGAGTGCGTTTCATCGCGTTTACCGGCTCGCGGTCCGTAGGGCTTGAGATCCATGAGAAAGCCGCCAAGCCGTGTCCCGGTCAAATCTGGATCAAGCGGACGATCCTCGAGCTCGGCGGCAAGGATGCTGTGATTGTCGCCGCGGATGCCGACGTGAACGAGGCGGTCGAAGGCGTACTGGCCTCGGCGTTCGGCTTCAGCGGGCAAAAGTGTTCTGCCTGCTCACGAGCCATCGTGGAAGACACGATCTACGATGTGTTCCTTGAGAAAATTCGTGAGGGCATCGAGGCCATCTCCATCGCCGACCCTCGGGAAAACCCGCGTATGGGTCCGGTCATCAACGAGGCCGCGCGCACCCGGGTTCTCGCGTATATCGAGGGCGCAAAAGCCGAAGGCCGTCTCATCGCCGGCGGCAATGCTATACAGACTGAAGCGGGCGGGTACTACGTCGCGCCGACGGTGATCGCCGATGTACGGCCGGAGTCGCGCCTGGCGCAGGAGGAAATTTTCGGCCCCGTGCTGGCCATCCTGCGCGCCGCGAACTTTACCGATGCTTTGCGCATTGCCAACGGCACAGAGTTCGGGCTAACCGGTGCGGTGTACTCGACAGCACCTGAAAATCTGCGACGTGCCAAGCAGGAGTTCCATGTCGGCAACCTCTATTTAAACCGCAAATGCACCGGTGCCATGGTCGGTGCGCACCCGTTCGGAGGCTTCAATATGTCCGGGACGGACTCAAAAGCAGGCGGGCCGGATTACCTGCTGCACTTTACGCAGGGCAAGAGCATTGCCGAACGATTGAAGCCGTAATGAGCCTGGGCATACAAGCAGCTATGTAGGGACCACCTTGATGACGCGGTTCGCCTGCATGGGGCAAGGAAAGCAGTTGAGGAGAGGGCATGAGTAACTTCAACAATACTCGTAAGCTGTTTCAGGATTTTCTCGCACCGGAACTGCGCACGCTGACGGAAAAGGTAGAGTCTCTGCGTATCGATCCGGGCCAAGTACGGCATGATTATGTCTGCTATGGAGGCTCAAATTTGCATGCAATCAAGCAAAGACGGAAGTTCTTCTGACAACAAAGATTGCTGATCTCGAGCAAAGACTGTCTCTAGCTTTGGAACAGAAAAACGCAAAAGAAAGCAAATCCAATTAGAAGCAAGTACTCTGAAATATCAGCTTTCAAATAAAAATGTGCCTGTCTTAGCGTCCCACGCATTCCCACAGAAGTGGTAGAAGCTTGAAAATTCCGACTAGTGACATTTTTGTGAAAGCGCATAGAAAAGCGGAACAGGTTCAGTCTGTTCCGCTTCCTAGTACATGAACGAACTTGAAAGATAAAAGCTACTTTCAGTTCACCTGCATGATCGCGCTTCCAGCCGCGGCAGCAGCTTCTGCCAGTAACCGGTGGTGAATCGTAAACAATGCCAGCTCCAGGCGGTCCGATACGCCGGTTTTGTCGTAGACGCCTCGCAGGTAGTTCTTGATGACCTGCTCCGTGGTGCCGAGCCGCAACGCAATTTCCCTGTTCTTGCAACCCTGCACAATCAGCGCCACAATCTTCATCTCCTTGGGCGTAAGCCGGTCGCGGACGCGAGCGCCGACCAGATCCTCATCGGGAATTGCAGAAGCATTTGCCGCGGAATGGATTGCGCGCTCGCCGCGGCCTACCCGGCGGACGCAGTCGACCAGGGTAGGCCCGGTAATGGAGCGGAAGAAGAGTCCGTGCACATGGGCCGCAAGATACGGCTGCGACGCTTCGCCATTCTCAAGAATGGCAACTCCCCGGCTACCCAGTGCACAGATTTGCTGCATGAGCTGGCTGGGGTCCTGCTTGAGCGTGGACCCAAACAATACAGTGACGCCGCGGAAGGTGACGAGTGCATTCTGAAGCCGGTCCGCATCCGGGCATTGCGCAATGATGCGGAAATCGTCTTCCATGGAAAGTACTTTAGCGGTGCCGGTCCGAAAAATGGCCTGGTTGTCGGCGAGTATGACTTTGTTCATTGTCTTGATCCTTGTGGCCTGAGTGTCTTACTCTGCCGCGCCATCGTTCAACTCCGGCGCGCTATATCACGCTTCCCTGAGCGAATAGTTGGCTCGTGAAAGATGTCGGCTCACAGAATCTAGGGTTAGAAGTGTTTCAGTGTAGTGTCCCTTCGCCGCATGCTACCGATCCTGTCGGCTTCCACTCTGCTATGCGGAAAAAGTTGTCTGTATTCGTGACGACAGAGTATCGCGATTCGCATAGTATGCAAGAAAAATTTTCATAATATTTTGCCCCTACAACCTTTGTGGAATCCATTTTTTCCACTTGCCGGTATGTAGCATCTACTTCATAGCCGCTTCATAGTGTATTTTGTACATATTTTGCTGCAAGCTTTGCAGTAGCACATCATCGTACAATCATCTGGCATGTCAAAACCAGTGATCCTCGCCGTTGACGACGACATCAGCGTTCTGGAAACTGTTGTCCAAGATTTACGGCGTGAGTATGGAGAGCGGTACCGCATTCTACGTGCCGGCTCCGGGCAGGCTGCCCTTGATACCTGTGAGCAGTTGAGTCAACGCGGTGATGCCGTTGCCTTGATTGTTTCGGATCAACGCATGCCGGGGATGACTGGTGTGGCGCTGCTCGAGAAAGTACAAGCAATCTACCCCGATGCAAAGCGAGCCCTGCTGACTGCTTATACCGATACGGAAGCAGCCATCCAGGCCATCAACAATGCGCGTATCCACTACTACCTCACCAAGCCATGGGACCCGCCCGAAGAGCGGCTGTACCCGGTGCTGAACGACCTGCTGGAATCCTGGAGCAGCGGGCACAAGCCTCGGTATGAGGGGCTGCAGGTAGTAGGCCTGCGATGGTCGGCACGTGACCATCAGGTCCGCGACTTTCTAAGCCGGAACCAGATTCCTTTCAAGTGGCTGGACCCGGAGCGTACCGGACAAGCCGCAGCCATGCTGGAGCAGTACGGCATCGGCGATGCCAAGCTGCCGGCCGTGCTGTTTCCGGATGGAACTTCGCTGTCGCAGCCGGATATACCGCAGCTGGCAACCCGTGTAGGGCTAAAAACAGCCGCACGCAGCGACTACTATGACTTGGTTGTGATCGGCGGCGGCCCTGCGGGGCTGGCAGCCGCTGTGTACGGCAGTTCCGAGGGGCTAAATACATTGCTGGTGGAGCCGGAAGCTCCCGGCGGGCAGGCGGGTTCAAGTTCCCGTATTGAGAACTACCTCGGCTTTCCATCCGGCATTACCGGCGAAGACCTGGCCCGACGCGCGGCAACACAGGCGACCCGATTCGGCACGGAGTTCATCACGCAGTGTGCCGCGGGGATTGCGACCCGCGATCAATACCACCATGTTGCGCTTGGAGATGGGCGTGAGGTGAACTGCCGTGTTGTGCTTGTTTCCATCGGTGTGCATTGGCGCAGATTGCAGGTGCCTGGCGCGGAGCGGTTGCTCAATGCCGGCCTGTACTACGGCGCGACACTCAGCGAAGCCTCAACCTGTACCGATGAGGAAATTTTTCTGGTGGGGGGTGCTAATTCCGCCGGGCAGGCCGCTATCCATTTTGCGAAATTTGCCCGCAAAGTCACGATGCTGGTGCGCGGGCCGTCGCTGGTACAAAGTATGTCGAAATACTTAATCGATCAAATAGCCGGCACATCCAATATCTCAGTGGAGTTTTTAGCTGAAGTGCAGGAGCTTCAAGGCGACATGCAGCTGGAATCAATCATGGTACAGCGGGATGGCGAAGTGACGCAGCGGCAGGCATCCTCTCTCTTCATCTTTATCGGTGCGGCTCCCAGGACAGAATGGCTGCCGCCGGGCATTATGCGTGATGAGCGAGGGTTTGTGCTGGCAGGGCCTGATCTCCGAAAAAACGGCAAACTGCCGCCCAACTGGAGCGAAGACCGGGACCCGTATTTGCTGGAGACTAGCGTGCCGGGAATTTTTGTCGCAGGCGATGTGCGGTTCGGGTCTGTAAAGCGAGTAGCGTCCTCAGTAGGTGAGGGTTCCATAGCGGTGCAGTTTATGCACCAGTATCTGGCGCAGTTTTAGACCAGAGTGCAAGGAAGGCGCGGCAGTCTCGGCTGTCCGTTGACAAGGGGCTATGGCAAAGCAATCTGAAAACGGGACGCTGCAGCATGCAGCAGAGAAGCCGGATGCACTGCTCGCCGAGCTTCAACAGTTCCGCACCTTGCGGGCGCTCACTGTAGAGAACCTGCCGGATCTAAAGGAAATTGAGCGAACCGAGCTGAAACAAGGGACGGTTCTGGTTGCACCGGGTGACCCGGTGACCCGGTTTTACGCTCTGCTTGAAGGAGAAATCTCCATTGACAAGCAGGATGGCAAGGGTGATGTTCACCTGATAACAATGCATGCCGGAGAAACCTTTGGGGAGTATCCGCTTCTGCTTGGCTGGCGCACAATCACTGCACATTGCAAGGCTACAGTGCCCAGCCGACTTCTTTCCATCGGAGCCGATGCTTTCTGGAAGATGATGGCGCACTCGCCCGCGGTTCGGGAAGCTGTGCTCGCAGATCATTCCCGCCGCTTTGAAATCTACCAGGCGCAAACTGTACACCGGGAAAAACTGATTTCTCTCGGAACACTCGCGGCAGGATTAATTCACGAGCTGAATAACCCCGGTACAGCAGCTCGCCGCGCAGCGGCCCAGCTCCGGGAGAACATGTCGCGGCTGCAGAAGCTCTCTCTGCGAGTAACCCGCGCATCGCTGAACCCGCAGCAGTTGAACTGCCTGGGAGATTTGCAGGAGCAGGTGCTACAGCTGCAAAAGCCCGCAAATCTTTCAGCGATTGAACAGTCAGATCGCGAAGAGGAGTTAAGCATCTGGCTTGAAGATCTGCAGGTAGAAAATCCATGGCGGCTGGCACCTACGCTGGTGAGCGCAGGATGGACACACGACGATGTCGCCTGTGCACGCGAGTCGTTCCCGCCGGGCATTTTGTCAGACGCGCTGAACTACCTGGACGCACTGATCAGCAGCATGCAGCATGTCGGCACCATTGAAGAGAGCATCGCGCGCGTGACGGACCTAGTCACAGCTGTTAAAAAGTACGCCTATGACGACAAGAACCGTCAGCAACGGATCGACGTGCGCGACAGTTTGCAAAGCACGCTGACTATCCTGGACCACAAATTTCGAGAAAAAAACATTCAGGTACATCGAGAGCTGCCGGCGGCTGAAGTGAAAATCTCCTGCATGGGGGTTGGGCTTATCCAGGTATGGACGAACCTGCTGGACAATGCCGTGGACGCAGCCCCGGAAAACGGCACAGTTCATGTACGGTTGTGGACCGACGGTGAGTGGGTCTGCGTCGGTATCCGCGACGATGGTCCCGGCATTGCACGGGAACACTGGGAGCACATCTTTGAGCCGTTTTATACCACCAAGGACGCCGGTGTGGGTACAGGCTTGGGACTCGATATTGTGCATCGTATCGTGGCCGGCAACTTCCATGGCGACATCCGCTTTACCACGAAGCCGGGTAATACTGAGTTTGTGGTGCGCCTGCCCATGGAGCAGTCCCAGGCCGATGCCGTCGGCTGCTGTATTGCCGGGCAGTAGACAATGCCAAGAGGCGTCGAAGGACCTGCTTTTGCTTTTGACCTTTACGCCTCTACCCAAAAAAGCAGGTCCTTCGACTTCGCTCCGCTTCGCTCAGGATGACACCAGCTTTGCCTTTAAAAGGCTTGAACGGCAGCAACTGCGTCCAGTTCGTAGGGACAGCCGCAAGAGTGGCGCACTACAAATTCAAGCGGCACCACAACCTGGGTTGCCGGAGTTACAGACCCGTTCAGGCCGTGCAGGTTCTCTTTCCTCATCTTGGCAAATAGCATGCGACCGGCGGTAAGCCCCAGCCCCTCCATGGGTTGCCGCACTACAGTCAGTGCAGGGTGGAGCAGGTCGCCAAGCTCCAGGTCGTCAAAGCCGACTAGGGAAACGTCCTGCGGTACGCGCAACCGCAGGCGAAGCAGTGCATAGAGCACATGGCGCGTGGTGAGGTTGTTGGCAGAGAAGATAGCTTGCGGCGGCTGCTCCCGGTGTAAAGCCTCGTCCAGGATTTGTACGGCAGTCGCCTGGTTTGTGCAGAAGAAATTGGTTTCTATGGGGAGCCCCGCCTCCTGCATGGCATTGACATAGCCTGCGCAGCGGCGCTCCATGGTGTACAAGCCGGGCCTATGCCCCAGAAACAGAATGCGCCGGTGCCCGTGTACCTTTATAAGGTGCTCGGTAGCCATGCGTGCACCGAGCTCATTTTCCGTTACTACCGAGTCCACCTGTCCGGCCTCCCAGCTGCCGTCAGGCTCCTTGCCAATGGGACGGTCCATGGTCACGACCGGAATCTCGCCGAACTCCGGCAAGCCAAGTTTGCAGACATCAGAATTGGCCGGGATGATGACGAGGCCTTCAACATGGCGCTGCATCATGCGCTGCGCTTCAAGGTACTCATGGTCGGAATCGTCATTGGTCAGGGTCAGTAGCACGGTATAGTCGTGCTCTTTGGCGACCATGTTCAAGGCATGGGCGCAGGTGGCGAAGAAAGGGTCGTGGAGATTGGGCAGAAGCAGTCCGATGGTGCGCGACTTGAAGTTGCGCAGCGCACGGGCCATTTCATTCGGGTGATAGCCGAGTTGCGCAACCGCCTTGCGTACCCGCTCTGCAGTATCTTCCAGGACATGGTCGGACCCGTTGAGCACGCGCGAGACAGTCATGGTGCCCACGCCCGCTGCCCTGGCAACATCGTTCATGGTGGGTTTTCGCTGCATGCTCCTTTTATTACGCTCTGACGCAGGGTAAGTCTACGGTAAGTATTTATGGTTTGCACTGGAGCAGTGTCAAGCATTCGTAGCGGGCGAGATAAAAAATTCGTTTCCCTGGCGGTTGGGTCAGAAAGCAAGTGCGACGCAGGTTGCTTTAGGGTGAGCCTAGTGCTTATTACTTGTCGCCCAGCCTGGTTTCGACACGTAGAAGGCGCTCTTCATACTTGAACAGGAATCCCATAATAGTTTCCGTATTGCGCGACATCTGGACGCGAATACCTTCCACCTCCTTCCTCAAGGATTCGAACTTGCCATCCATTTGCTTGTGTAATCCGGCAACTCGCTACGCATTCCCTTGCGCAGGGCGTTGTAGTCATAGCAGTTCATCAAGATACCGAATCCGACCAGGATCAGAGTTCCCACTGTATAGCATCGTGCATAATGCACCCTTCAAGCGATCTGCTTCACCAAGCTAAATTCTAAGTTAGCGGATGTAGTGCGGCACCATGGCCGCGCCCAGCAAGCCGGAGTCGCTGCCGAGCATGGCCGGCATGACGTTGCTTTTGCCCGGGGCAAACAGGCCTCTGTCTGGGGGCATAGTAAGGCGATACACATAGCTGGCGCGCTCAAGCTCATGGAACAAGGCGGGCGCAAACAAGTGCCAGGCGGCGGAGGCACCCCCTCCAATGACATACAGCGGTACGTTGAGAGTGTTGACCAGGCCGGCAAGGCTAAGCCCCAGGGCTCGACCTACGGTGTCATAGACAATCAGCGCGCCCTCATCGCCATCCTCGGCAAACCGGGCTACGTCGAGCGCAGTGACAGGTGCGCCCCGATCGATCAGGTCGCGCGTACGCGGGGAACGGCCTTCATAGGCAGTCTCGCGTGCCATGCGGGCGATGCCGGTGGCAGAAGCAAACAGTTCCAGGCAGCCGCGGTTACCGCAGGGGCACAGGATACCGTCAGGCCAGACGGCGACGTGGCCTGCCTCACCGGCCATCCCGCGAGCACCATGCCAGATTTTGCCGTTGAAGATCAGGCCGCTGCCTACACCGGTGCCCAGCGTGAGCATGCACAGCGAATCTGCATTGTGGCGTTCGCCTGCACCGGCGTGAGTTTCGGCAAGGGCGGCAGCATTTGCATCGCTTTCAATGATGACTTGTAAACCTAGCAGCTTTTCGAGCTCGGTCTTGAGCTCCAGCCCATGAAAACCCTGCAGGTTGGGCGGTTCAAGCAAACGGCCTTCCGGCAGCTCAATGGGTCCGGGGCTGCCGATGCCGATGCCCTCAAGCTCGTCTGTGCCGCCGCACTGGTCAATGACATGGAGGATCGCTGCGGCCATGTCGCCGAGCACGGCTTGGGGCCCTTCGCTTACTCGCGTCAGAACGGCTACGGAAGCGAGCCTTTGCCAGTCAGTGGAGTAGCCTGCGATCCTCAGGTTTGTAGCGCCCATATCTACGCCGACGGTGAACTTCGCCATGAAGAGAGTGTGATCCTTAACTTTAGATGCCAATTTGTTTTCTTGGCAAGAGTACTATGGCCGCGCATGCGGTGTGAGGAAAGCCACTGCTAGTAGTAGCCGATGATGATGTTTTCAGGATCCTCGCCGTCCAGCAGGTGCTGAAGCTGTTTGCCGACAAAGCGGAATACGCGGTCCAGAAATAGCGGCGTGGACCCGGCTATATGTGGTGTGAGCAGCAGCCCGGGTGCGCTCCACAGCGGATGCCCATCAGGCAGCGGCTCGGGATCGGTTACGTCGAGCGCAGCACGGATATGGTGTGCTTTGAGTGAAGCTACCAAGGCATCCGTGTCGACAATAGCGCCTCGCGCGGCATTGATCAGGAACGTGCCGCGTCGCATGAGGGCAAGCTGCCTGGCTCCGATCAGATGGTGCGTTTCCCTGGTCAAAGGGGTAATCAGGACAACAATGTCAGCTTCAGGCAGCAGTGTATCCAGAGCCGAAACCGGCTCTACACCTTCCCTGGCAGTGCGAGCCACGCGCACGATGCGGCCGGGTTCAAACGGCAGAAGACGTGCCTCAATCGCCTTACCGATAGCGCCGTAGCCGACAATAAGCACAGTTTTCCCTGCTATCTCCTCGGTAGAGACGGGCATACCGGTTCCGCGCGATTCGCCGTGGCATTGTTCCCAGTAAGTGTCAGTTTCATCACGGCTAGCCCAGTGACCGTCACGGCGCAGGTCGCCATAGAAGGGCAGCCACTTGAGGGAAGCAAGAATCGCGGTTACTGCCCACTCTGCCGTGGAAGCATCATGCACGCCGCGTGCATTGCAAAGCACCGCGCCCGGCGGCACCAGCGGCTGAATCGCTTCTACGCCTGCCGAGGAAGTCTGGATGTACCGGGGTCGAATGTGTTCCAGCACCTTTGCGGGACTTATGCCGAAGTTAGGAGCCACAACCGGGACGAGCATGTCCACATCAAGAACTTGATTGTCGTCCGCGGTGTAACGTACCACCTCGACCCCGGCGGGGAGATGGCGCAGCACGGCATCTTCAATCGACGTGCTGATAGCGACGCGCAGCGGCTTTTTAGCTGGCATGAAACTGTTATTGATCCTTTGTGTGAAACAGCTTGTCGTTGATGTCGGGCCAGAACTCCTGGATCACATATGTGGCACCGTCGATGATTCCATTCTGAAGCCAGCGCTGCCCGACTTTTGTCCACGTTTGCTCAACGGTCGGATAATAAGCCGCTGAAATGCCGGAAGCTGCTCCCGAGCCGATAATCTCAGAGAAATTGAAAGTTTCCTTGCCGCTGTCGCTGCGTGTGATGAAGGTGCGTCCGAACGCATACACCGTGCGGCGTGCAAGACCGCCCTTCCCGAGTGTGTAGTAGCGGGAGTCTTCATGCAGAGCAGAAGGCAGGATGGCCTGCACCCAGAAATTTTCATCAATCTGATCGGCGGCGTTGTGCCAGAAGTAGCGAGCATACCCGGCCGCACCCTGGCGGAACTCCGGTGTCGAATTTTCAGCCTGGTCGATGCCCGCCAGAACGATTATCAGAGGGATATCGGAGTAGTCGAATGTTTGAGCGGCAGTAGCTTTGAACTTTTCGGCCACACTTTGCGGCGGAAGTTTGGTGTCTGCGGAGACAGCCCGAAAGTTGGGGAAAATGCCGAGGATACGTTTGGTTTGTTGGCCCTCGGCGTCTCGCTTATCGGGTGCGCCGGTTGCGTTTTGCTGTGTTGAAGAGGTTTGCTGCCCCCCCTGAGCCTGCGCGGCCAGCAAGGCAGAAGGCGCGTCAGGCACCTCTGAGGAATCGACACGCTGCGTCTGTGCGGTGCCGGTAGAAGCTGCGAAGCACATAAGAAGTACCCCAGGCAGGGTAAGCGATGTGCGGAAACCGCGAGCGGAGCGGCAGAAAAGCAGTTTTGTAGAATTCACAAAGATCCTTGTTGAGTGTGCCCCCGGGCATGGCAGCCGGAAGAGTTGGGTGCGTCTGTGTGCTTGGACGTGACTGACTGCCTCCAAGACGCTTTTTTCTACATTGAAAGCTGCTTTGAAGCATGCGCCGGAACTGGGGTGCAACGCTTGGGAAACATCTTGTCAGCCTGATCGGAACCGACGAAACACCCTCTACCGTGTTTCATGTTTTTTCCATCAATGTCTACTGCCTTGGATACATAGAGCCGGTGCTAGGCTACTTCTATGCGGCTTTGGATGGTATGGGCGGCGCTTGCGGTGATCTGGGCTTTGCAGGCCAGCGCGGCTGCAATTGTGCATAAGGGGCGCTGGGCGTTCACCATGTACGTCATGGCGCTGCTGTTTGCCATTGTCGGCTACATCGTGCGTAAGCGCCTGCCTGCGGGTTAAGAGACTACGTTGCAATAAGACCGGTGTAGACGGCCATGCCTGCTACCGCGTCCACGCCTAGCCGGTCAAGCGCATCGATCTCTTCCTGCTCCCGAATGCCGCCCGCGACGATAAGCTTGCGAACGGTGAGCGCGCGTAGCCGCTGGGCTATCGGCAAGGGGAAGCCCTTGAGGGTGCCTTCCGTATCGACATGGGTGTAAAGGAAGCCGCCGCAGAAGGGTTCCAGTGAATGCACGGCATCATCCGGCGTGAGCGCAGTTTGATCGCGCCAGCCGCGTACCGCGATACGTCCGTTTTTGGTGTCGACGCCGGCGAAGAAGTGCTCCGGCCCGATGGTTTGAGCGATTTGCGCGGCCAGCTTCGTGTTGACCCCTTCACTTGAAAACAAGGCTGAGCTGAAAATGACGCGGCGCACGCCGAGGTCGAGCAGGATTTGCGCCTGGTGTGCGGTGCGGACACCGCCGCCGACCTGCACAGGCAGTTCGCGGGCGATGCGTTCGATGAGTGTGCGATTGTCACCCTCACGTTTTGCGGCATCGAGGTCGATAAGCTGCACCAGCGGATAACCGCGAAAGCGGTCGATCCAGTAGTCGAAATCGTCTGAGGCGATACGCAGCTCCTCACCTTGCACCAGCTGCACAATGCGACCGCCCATGAGATCGATGGCGGGAATCAGCATGGCAGCCTTACCGCGATGCCTTGCGCGGCAAGCTCCACCTTGAGGGCGCGTGCGTCGGAAACGCCGAAGTGGAAGATGCTTGCGGCGAGGGCGGCATCGGCGCGGCCTTGCTTCAGAACGTCGGCGAAATGCTGCGCCGTGCCTGCGCCGCCGGAGGCAATGACCGGGATTTGCACTGCATCGGAAACAGCGGCGGTGAGTGTGCAGTCGAAGCCGGAGCGGGTGCCGTCAGCGTCCATGCTGGTGAGCAGGATTTCGCCTGCGCCGCGCGCTTCCGCCTCACGCGCCCAGTCGATAGCTTTGCGGTCGGCGGACTTGCGACCGCCGGAGACGAACACCTCCGCCTGGCTGGGGAGCGTGCTTCCGCGGCGTGCGTCGATGGCGACGATGACGGCTTGCGCGCCGAAGCGGCGACCGATGGCATCGATCAGCGTGGGGTCAGCGAGCGCGGCGGAGTTAATGGAAACCTTGTCGGCACCGGCGTCGAAGACCGCTGTTGCGTCATCGCCCGAGCGGATGCCGCCGCCTACCGTGAACGGGACGAAAAGTTTTTGGGCGGTGCGGCGCACGGTGTCGAGCAGGGTGCCGCGACCCTCATGCGTGGCGGTGATGTCGAGCAGTACGATTTCGTCAGCACCTGCCTCCGCGTGGCGCGCGGCAAGTGCCGCCGGGTCGCCGGCGTCAATGATGTCTTCAAACTGCACGCCTTTGACCACGCGACCGGCGCGGACGTCGAGGCAGGCGATGATGCGTTTCGTCAGCATGATAGAGCCATGAAATTGGAGAGCAATTGCAGGCCGGCGGGGCCGGATTTTTCCGGGTGGAACTGCACGCCCATGATGTTGCCGCGCTCGACGATGGCTGAGAAGTCACTGCCGTAGGTACAGGTTGCGGTTGTCTGGGGCACCGCAGGCGCGCGGTAGGAATGTGTGAAGTAGACGTGCTCGCCTTGATGAAGACCGGCTGTGAGCGGGGTTTGCGTTGGGATGTGCAGGGAGTTCCAGCCGACATGCGGGCACTTAAGAGTTGCGTCGTTGAAGCGGGTACACTCCCCCGCAAAGATGCCGAGGCCGGGCGTACCGGGGGCTTCCGTGCTGCCTTCAAACAACCACTGTAGTCCGACGCAGATGCCGAGGAAGGGAACACCCGCAGCAGTGCGCTCGCGGATGGCATGGGGGAGGCCGCGCTCGTGCAGGAGCTGCGTCGCGGCAAAATGGCCGACACCGGGCAGGATGATTTTGTCGGCTTTCGCCACGACGGCAGGATCATCAGTGACTGTAACCGGCATTATACCGGTGGCAGAGATCGCCTTGAGCACGCTGGTGAGATTGCCTGCCTTGTAGTCGATGACCGCGATCACAAAAGCCCTTTTGTAGAGGGCAGCATTTCGCCCAGCTGCGGGTCGCGCGAGCAGGCCACGCGCAGCGCGCGGGCAAAGGCTTTAAACAAGGCTTCCAGCTTGTGGTGGTTCGAGCGGCCGTACATGGTTTTCAGGTGAACATTGGCGCGTGCGCCGCGTGCAAAGCCTTCGAAAAAATCTTCGACCAGTTCGCTTTGCAGGTCGCCGACCAGCTTGGTGCGTACCTTGGTTTTGACCTTGCAGGCGACACGGCCGCTAAGATCCACGGCGGCAATGCCCAGGGTTTCATCCATCGGCATCAGAAAATAACCGGCACGGTGGATGCCCTTCTTGTCACCCACTGCCTTATCAAAGGCTTCGCCAAGCGCGATGCCCACGTCTTCCACCGTATGGTGCTGGTCTACATCAAGGTCGCCCTTGCAGGTGAGTTCGAGATCGAAGGCGCCGTGCCGTGTGAACAGCTCCAGCATGTGGTCGAAGAAGCGGATACCGGTTGCGATCTGGTAACGGCCTGTACCTTCGAGGGTGAGGCATAGCGAGATTTTCGTTTCCGTGGTGTTGCGGTCGAATGCCGCAGTCCGTTTTGATTGCAGGTTCTCAGGCTCGGGCTCGCTCAAGGGCTTCTCCTTCATGCTGTATTGCCACGGATTGCAGCACGGAGCGCAGAGCGTCATGGCTCACGCTCATCTGCTCGCGCGTGCCGATAGTGATGCGTACGCAGCCGTCGCAGCCGGGGTCTGCGGAACGGTCGCGCACCAGCACACCGTGCGACTGCATGGCGCGGGTAAACTCACGGTGGTTTGCGCCGATTTCAAGAAGGACGAAGTTGGCTTCGGATGGCCAGGTGCGGACTCCAAGCTCATTGCAGACCGCGTAGAATGCGGCGCGCGCGCCCTTCACCTCGTCCACATACCAATTTAGATACGCTGTGTCCTCAAGCGCGGGCGGCAGGCAGGCGAGTGCGAGCGCGTTGACGCTGTAGGGCGAGATGACGCGGCGCAACCAGTGCATCGTTTCCCCAGGCGCTGCGAGCGCGCCCAGGCGTAGACCGGCGAGGCCGTAGGCTTTTGAAAACGTGCGCGCGACCACGAGGTTTGGGTACTCGCTGCTCCCGACGCAGTCGAAAACCGTCTCGCCGAAGAAGTGGAAGTAGGCTTCATCGGCAAGCACAATGGCATGCGGGGCCCGTTTTGCGAGCGCCAGGATTTGCTCACGACGAAGGATGGAGCCGGTAGGGCTGTTGGGGTTGGCAAGCGCGATGATGCGGGTGCGCGGCGTGATGGCGGCAAGCACCTGCTCGTAGGGGAAGGCGAAGTCGGCCCGCTGTGACTGCACAGGTACGACGGTGGCCCCGGTGGCCGAGGCGTAGACCTCATACATAGAGTAGGTCGGGACCGGCAGCAGGATCTCCGCGTGCTCGTCGAGGTAGGTCTGGCACAGAACATGGATGGCTTCATCGACGCCGTTGGTCAGCAGCAGCTGGGACGGTTGCAGTTGCAGGTGCGCGGCGACTATGGCTTCCACCGGCGCGCGCTCCGGGTAGCGGGTGAGCGTGCCTGCGGTGACCGCATCCAGGGCTTGCTTGACGCGCGGCGAGCAGGCGTAGGTGTTCTCGTTAAAGTCGAGGCGTAAGCCGTCACGATTGCCGAGCGGCGGGTGGTACTCCTTCATGGCGCGGATGACGGCGCGCGGCTGGGGTGTCATGGGCGCACTCCTAAATTCGGACGCGACCCTTGCAGGCGCACACGAATGGCTTCCGCATGGCCGGTGAGGCCTTCCGACT
>CAXSHS010000069.1:0-17602 GCA_964237325.1 uncultured Acidobacteriaceae bacterium
GGCCAAGCTCATGGGACATATGGGTAAAGAAGGCGCGGCGCGCACCGATGCGCTCAACCCAGCCGAGGGCCTCCTCTACATTGGCGTGGCTGGGATGCGGCTGCCAGCGCAGGGCGTCCAGGATCACAATATCGAGATCGCGCAGCAAGGCAAGGCTTTCGCCTGGGATCAGGCTCATGTCTGTGAGGTATGCAGCGGAACCGAAGCGGTAGCCCGCGATGGGTAGCCTGCCGTGCATGAGCGGGATACGCTGGAAGACCGCATCTGCGACGGCTACCTCGTCAGAGCCACCGATACGGTGCAGGGCTACGCGCGCCTTGTTCGGGTAGGTTGAGCCGGGCGAGAAGGTGTAGTCGAAGATGCGCTCCAGGTGGTCGGCTGTGATGGCATCGGCATACAAGGGGAGCGGCCTGTTCTTATTGCGAAACGTAAGCGGGCGCAGGTCGTCGAGGCCAAGCACGTGGTCGGCATGGGAATGTGTGTAGAAAACTGCATCAACGCTTGTAATGCGCTCGCGCAGAGCCTGGAGACGGAACTCCGGGCCGGTATCGATGAGTACGCAATGCTTATCCCATGCAACGGCAATAGAGGGCCGGGTGCGGTTATCGCGCGGGTCCGTCGAAGTGCAAACCGTGCAGGAGCAGCCCAGCATGGGAATTCCCATACTGGTGCCGCTGCCCAGCACTGTAATGGTTGCCTGGGGCATGCTAGCGGATGCCGGGCGGTACCGGGCCGCGTTTCATGCCGGGACCTGCCGGAGCACCCTGAAGAGCCTGCTTGCTGATGGCATTGGTGAGTTCAAGGAACATCATGCGCATCTCGAAGGTCACGCCTTGCAGCAGTTGCTGCTCCTGCGGCAGGAGGTTGCCGCGTGTTTTTTCCTCAAGCACGGCCAGCATGTCGATGGACTGCCGCGCACCCAGGATGTCGATGCGAGGCTTCTGGCCGGGTTCGGCACCCGCGCCCATGGCCATGATCGCGGACAGGTAGAAGCTCTGAATCACATGCTCAAATGTGACTGCGCCGGGCGCCTGCATGCCGGGGTTGGCCTGCTGCAGCATGGCATCGAGATCCTTGCTGCTCTGGCGGTAAGCAGAGTCCTGCGCGGCTGTTTCAGCCTTGCTGCGCGGCTGGCCGATGGGATCGGCATTTTCAATATCGGTAAGGTCAGCGTCGAAGCCCGGAGCTCCGGCAGCATATGTATCGCGGCCGCCGGTAGTCATGGAATCGAGAGGATGGAGCGTGCCGCCCATCTCCTCGTCTGCGAGATCGTCGGCAGCCTCAACCGCTTCAGGAGTGCGCGCCGGCATGGTCACGACCTTTGCCGAGGAAAACTCCGGCTCAACGGGAGGCGCCGGCGGCAGGGTTTCGACCGGAATCCTGGGCTGCTCCGGCTCAGGCTGGATATACCCCTCGCGGATAGCTCCGTCGGAGGTGTACTTGCGTTTGTCGACAACTACAAAAGCGGGCGGTTGTTCTGCCATATCGTTAGAAAATCCTTTCAAACACTTTGAAGTGGTGCGTGAGGCAGCGCTGTAGCCTCGCCGCCATCGTAGCGCAGCGTACCGGCTGCTGCTTCCGTGCGCACGGTACCCAGGGCGTAAACGCCGGCCATATCAGCCTGTGGCGTGTTTGCCAAAGTTGTGATGCTGGTGAGCTCGCCCACCGGCGTCTCCGGCTTTTCAGGAGCGAATAAGGCGGCTCCCGGCACAGGCACGGCACCGTGGAGCCGGAAAACACGCAAGCCGCGATGCACGGTCGCCCGTGAGCGGATGCGCTCAACAATCTCCTGGCCGAGGTAGCAGCCCTTGTTGAAATTGAGCGCGCGGATTTGGCCGGTCTCCTGCGCAAGGCTCTTGTCGTGGATGTCTGCCCCGTAGCGAGGCGTTCCCGAAAGAATGCGCAGGGCCTCCACCGCCTCAATCCCGCAGGGAGTTGCACCTGCGGCAAGTAGCCGCTGCCAGACTGCCGGAGCGTCTGCCTGCGCAAGCCATAGGGTATACCGGTCGCCGGACTCGCATGCCAGCAGGCCTTCCGGAGTTTGCGTAAACTGGCCCGGTTCAAGGGTGGTGCTGAGAATCGCGGCGGCTTGCGGGCCTGCGATACCGATCGCGGTAATCTCCGGCTCCGGTGCAAGCTCGACATCGTCCATGATGATGAAGCGGTCCAGCTGCTCCATGACACGCGCAGCCTGAGCGCGATCGGTGGCAAACAGCAACGTGTTGGGCTGCGCGTACACTTCACCGTCGCCCTGGATGCGACCCTGCGCGTTGAGCAGGAAGGTGTAGTTCAGGTGGCCGGGCTGTAGGTCCTTGACAGTATTGGTAACCATGCCGTTCAACCAGCGAACCCGATCTTGGCCGGTGATGCGGAAGCGCGCGAGCCAGCCTGCGTCGTACACCCCTGCTGCGCTTCGCAGCGCGTGCAGCTCCTCATCCACCGTGCTGAAAACGGCAGGCGTGCGAACTCCGCAAAAAGTAGACTGCACAAAATTGCTGCCGAAGGCGGCAGCCAAGGGCGTTTGTTCCAGTTCAATATCGGAAAGGATGGTGGCATCCATAACGGGAAGCTGCGAGGCCATACCTGAGTATAGGCGTCTGCATGCGTGACCCGGCCGCGCTACCATCCTTAGAAGATGAGCTTTTGCTGGAAGCAGAACCGACGACGCGCCCGGCAGCCGGCCGTGCTTGACTTTGTCCTTGCCGCGCTGCTGATGCTCGATGGCAGCGGGCGCGCGCAGGGGAACAATCACGCTCCTATCAGTGACGCGCAGGCAAAAGAGTTGTTTCAATCCGTAGACACCATCCTGCGTTTTGACGCGAGCGATACGGGCCTTACCGTGCGTGAAAGTGTCAAGCGTAAGCTGCTGACGCGCGAACAGGTCGTCGCCGTTTTGAAGCAGAAAATGGACGAGGATAAAGACACCGCACGCATTGAGCGATCGGCTATCGTGCTTGAAAAATTCGGACTGCTGCCGCAGCACTTTGCCTTGCGCCCTTTTCTGCTGAAGCTGCTGGGCGAGCAGGTAGCGGGCTTTTACGACAGCAAAACCAAAACCGTCAACCTGCTGAACTGGATTGACGCCGACACCCAAAAGCCCGTGCTGGCGCATGAGCTGACACATGCCTTGCAGGACCAGTACCAGACCGCGCACGGCATCACGCTCGACAAGTGGGAGAACGCCGGGCCGGACGGCACACCGCGCAACGTGGCCGAAGATCGCGAGCACCTGCGCTTTGACGAAACCGGTACCGCGCGTGAAGCCGTGCTCGAAGGCCAGGCCATGGTGGCTTACTACGACTACGATCTGAGCCTGGAAGGCAAAGGGCGAACCTTGCGCACGCTGCCTGACATTGTGCCGGCCGCATTGTCAGACGCGGTTGCTAAAAATTCCGATAAAGCTTCCGAATCTCCGGTGCTTGATAGTGCGCCGCCTGTTCTGCGCGACTCCTTGCTGTTTCCGTACCAGGAAGGGCTGATGTTTGAGCAGCGGCTGCTCAAGGACCGCGGCACGGCTGGGGCGTTTGCATCAGTCCTGAGCAAGCCGCCCGGTACAAGTTATGAGATTCTGCACCCTCATTTCTATGAGCAGGGGGGCATCGCGCCGCTGCTTGCCATGCCGAATTTGCACCCGCTGCTCGATAAGCAGTGGACTCCGTATGACGTAGGCGTAATGGGCGCGTTGGACGTGCGCATGCTTGCCGAAGCGCTGGCCGATAAAGGTGCCGGTGCCGACGCCGCACTGGCATGGGACGGCGGCCTGTACTATGCCGCGCAGGCCCGTACCGCAACTACAGACGCCGCGAAAAATGACACGGCCTCCATCGCGCTGGTCTACCTGTCACGATGGAAAACGGCGGATGCTGCCGCGGGCTTCGCAAGCCTGTACTGCACGAGCCTGCCGAAGCGCTACAAGCATGTGGAAGCCGGTGAGAGTGGGGCGCAGATGACGGAAGAAGGTCCGGTACTGGTGCGGCAGCAGGGGCGCTACGTATTCATTAGCCACAGCCTGCCGGTGCCGCCGGCAGAAACCGTGATGTCCGCCATGCTCGCCGCCCAGGAACCGACAGCAAGCGCCGCGCTTGCCCCGTTGCAGCCGGAACTGACCGCATCGCTGCGGCACATGCTGGCGCAAACCGGCATGATGCGCGCGGCGCTGCGGCGGGTATACTGAGCCGGGCAAGGGAGAACGCGTGGCGCAGGCAGAGATCGGCATTATTGGAGGCAGCGGCCTGTACGCCATGCCGGGACTTACCGATGTACATGAGCAATCTGTTTCCACTCCTTGGGGCGAGCCGAGTGATCCGCTGGTGCTGGGTACACTCGATGGACGCCGCGTTGCGTTTTTAGCGCGCCACGGCAAGGGCCATCGGCTGCTGCCGAGCGAGCTGCCGTTCCGCGCCAACATCTACGCGCTCAAATCGGTAGGTGTGGAGCAGATTCTGTCCGTTTCCGCGGTCGGCTCGCTCAAGGAAGAACACAAACCGACGGACTTCGTAATTCCCGATCAGTTCATCGATCGGACCTTCAACCGTATCGGCACGTTCTTCGGCGAAGGTATTGTGGGCCACGTCGCCTTCGGTGATCCTGTATGCGGAGTAGCTGCCAAGGTGTTGCAGGCAGCCTGCACAACCGCTGAGGTCACAGGCAAACTGGGCGGCACCTACGTCTGCATGGAAGGCCCGCAGTTTTCCACGCGCGCCGAGTCAAAGCTGTATCGGTCGTGGGGCGCAGACATTATCGGCATGACCAACCTGCAGGAGGCCAAGCTGGCCCGCGAAGCCGAGATCTGCTATGCCACGCTCGCCATGG
Organism: uncultured Acidobacteriaceae bacterium; assembly: GCA_964237325.1. Classification (GTDB taxonomy): domain Bacteria; phylum Acidobacteriota; class Terriglobia; order Terriglobales; family Acidobacteriaceae; genus EB88. The sequence continues at coordinate 4,813 of CAXSHS010000069.1, forward strand.
TGACGGACTATGACTGCTGGCATGAGGGGCACGCCGATGTGACAGTAGACCAGGTAATTGCAGTCATGCATCAGAACACGGCCAATGCAGCGCGAGTAGTGCGGGCTGCGGTAAGCGCGCTGCCTCGTGAGCGTGCTTGCGCCTGTGCCACGGCAGCGCAGTTTGCGATCATGACCGCGCCCGAGACCATCCCCACCGCGACGCGCGAGAAGCTGCGGCTTCTGTTCGGCAAGTACCTGGATGCATAGGCTGCTTTCAACACAGCAACAGTTAAGAAAAGAGATACGATGAGCATCCTGGTAGTCGGCAGTGTCGCGTTTGATGGCATCGAGAGCCCCTCCGGCAAGCGTGACCGTGTATTGGGTGGAGCAGCGACGCACTTCGCACTTGCGGCTTCGTTCTTTACACCTGTGCGCATAATTGCGGTAGTCGGCGAGGACTTCACCGCGACAGAAGAAGCGGTGCTGACCGGCCGCGGGATAGACACGCAGGGCATTGAGCATGCGGCAGGCAAAAGCTTTTTCTGGCGCGGCTCGTATGTGGACGACCTGAACAGCGCGCAAACGCTTGCTACGGAGTTGAATGTTTTCGAAAGCTTCGCCCCGAAGATTCCAGCCGCGTATGCAGACTCCGACTACCTGTTCCTGGCCAACATCGACCCGGTGCTACAAGAGCGCGTGCGCGCCCAGCTGCCGCATGTGCGCATGGTGTGCGGCGATACCATGAATTACTGGATCAGCGGCGCGCGCGAGAACCTGCTGCGTGTGCTCAAAGGCCTCGACACGCTGTTGATTAACGACGGCGAAGCGCGGCTGCTCGCCGGGGAAGCAAACCTGCGGCGAGCAGCTGAGAAAATCCTGACGCTCGGCCCAAAAAGCCTGATCGTGAAGCACGGTGAGCATGGTGCTACTGCATTCTTCAGCGAGCGTTCTTTCCCCGGTGAGCAGGGCATGCAGTCGGTACCGTTTCGCGCGCCCACACTGCCGCTGGCCGAGGTTGTAGACCCGACCGGAGCGGGCGACTCATTTGCCGGCGGTTTTTTCGGGTCACTTGCCGAGTCCGGCGAGGTCACACCCGCTAGCTGGAAGCGAGCCATGTTCTACGGTGCCGCTATGGGGGCGTTTGCCTGCGAGCGCTTCGGCACGGAGCGGGTGCAGTCGCTTACGCGCATGGAAATCGACAGCCGCTTCGCCGAGCTGCGCACTCTCTCGCACCTGGACTGAGCCCGGCATGCATATGCATCCCCTGACACCGCAGGCAACAGTGCCGCCTTCGCCTGCAGCCCGTCTTCGGCAGGAGTGTGTACTTGTAGGTTGTGCCGCCGCGATTTTCTCGTTCATCGCCCTGGCGTACTGCACCCGGCACGGCATGCTGCTGCTGTACGGCGATGCGGTGGCACACCTGCATATCGCACGGCGGCTGGGAGACTCCCTCTATCCGGGCTTTCGGCAGTTAGGTTCGGTGTGGCTGCCGTTGCCGCACCTGCTGGAGTACCCGTTTGCGCAAAGCATGCAGCTGTGGCAGAACGGCCTGGCGGGCGCTCCGCCGTCCATGCTTGCCTACATCCTGGGTGCGGCAGGGATGTACCGGCTGGCGCGCATAGCACTTTCAGCACAGTTTGCGTTGCTGGCCGCGCTTTTCTACGCGCTGAATCCGGGCCTGCTCTACCTGCAAACCACTGCCATGACCGAGCCCATCTTTCTCACGGAAGTCGTTTGGGCGGCTGTTTTTGTGGCTGAGCATGGCCGTGCCGCACAATGGCCTGCAAGCATAGCCCGCGAGCGCGTTTTGAGCCGCACGCTTACGGCTGCCGCGCTGGTGCTTGCCGCAGCCGTCTACACGCGCTATGACGGCTGGGTGTTTGCCGCACTGGCCTGGTGCCTGCTGGCCTGGCACACGTACCGCTTTCAGCTTTTCAAAGGCCGCTCAGGCGGCGCGTTTCTGCTGTGTACCGCGATCCTATTTGCCGCTCCGCTCGGCTGGCTTGCCTACAACGCCAAGCAGTTCGGCGATCCGCTGGACTTTATGCGTGGGCCGTACTCCGCCGCAGCCATCGATGCCAAAACCAGCGCGCATGGTGCCGGGCATTACCCCGGCTGGCACAACATACCTGTCGCCGCGCTGTACTTTGCCAAAGCTGCTGAGCTGAACGCGACCACTCGCTGGTTTGCGGATGTTTTGCTAATTGCGGCACTTGCCGGTACAGCCCTTTCTGTTCGCGGGCGGTACCTGCGCGGGACGTTCCTGCTGCTTTGGATTCCGTTGCCGTTCTACATGTACTCCGTCGCGTATGGATCGGTGCCGATTTTCATTCCGGGATGGTACCCGCACGGCTGGTACAACACGCGCTACGGGCTGGAGCTGCTGCCGGTGTTTGCGCTGGGGTTGGCCTGCCTGGCTGCGGAAGGTGCCGGGTGGCTGCGGGTACGCAGACCGCGCGCAGCCGCATTTGCCACTGTGACGGTTGCATTTCTGATTGTGCTGAATGATGCCGTGCTGATGCGTGCCCGCCCGCTGGTACTGGGTGAGGCCACCGTAAACTCTCGCACACGCATTCCGTTTGAGGCAGGCCTGGCGCGCGCCCTTGATGAGCTTCCGCCCGTGGGCATCATCCTGATGTACACCTCAGACCATGTCGGCGCATTGCAGCGGGCGGGTATCCCGCTGGCGCGGACCATCAACGACTCCGATTGGCTGCTGTGGCGACATGGGCTTTCTGATCCTGCCCACTCCGCACGGTTTGTCGTTGCGCTCGATGGGGATGCGGTGGCTGCGGCAGTGCAGACGCACGCTGACGGGTTGCAGCTGCTCCAAGTGATCTGCTCTACCGGGCAGCCGTGTGCCCGGATTTACGAGTCCACGGTGCGGCGCAGTTTTTGAACTTTTTAGCTCAAGGAGCCAGACCGTGCATTTTGTAAAGGCGCATGCCTGCGGCAATGACTTTCTCATCATTGAAAGGCCATTACAGCTTTCTGATGACGGGCAGCGCGCACTGTCGATTGCGCTGTGCGCGCGCACCACGGGCGTGGGTGCGGACGGTGTCGAGTTTCTGGAGTGGACCGGCGAGCGCGCCGGGACCATCCACCTGCGCAATGCTGACGGCGGCGTCGCGGAGATCAGCGGCAACGGCACGCGCTGCGTGGCGGCCTGGATGGCGCACAAAGCAAACGCACAAGTTGGCGAGCAGTTTGCCCTACAGACCGGCGCGGGCGAACGCCGTTGTGTGCTGGAGATACGTGAAGGCGCGCGCATGCAGCTACGCAGCGGCATGGGGGTTCCTACAGTGGCTTCCGCATCGGTCGCGCTCGATGAGGATGCAGTGCTGGTGGAAGGTGCGGTGGTTTCCACCGGAAACCCGCACTTCGTCATCCGTGTGCCCGATGAGAGTTTTAAGGTCAGCGGCATGGACTGGCAGACGCTGGGCCGCGCGGTCTGCTTTCACCCGCAGTTCCCGGCACAGACAAATGTTGAGTTTGTTCACGTACTGGGGCCGGGCGAGATCGCAATTCGTATCTTTGAGCGTGGTGCCGGACCCACAAGCTCATCGGGTACCGGCACCTGCGCTTGCGCCGCGGCAGCCATGCAGCTGTACGGGTGCGAGCGGGTACTGCAGGTGCATGCGCCGGGAGGCACGCAGCGTGTCAGCTGGCCGGGCAATGCGGAAGAGATGGAGCTAACCGGGCCTGCCGAGCTGATCGCTACCGGCGAGGCCTTGTTACCGTTATCAGCTTCAGGGCAGCCTGCGTGAATCTCAGGCCGTCTGCACTACCCGCCAATCCTTTGATTGCCATCGTGGCCCCGGCAAGCAGCGCACAGCAGGCACGTATCGATGCAGGTGCAGCCGCCCTGGCCGCGCGCGGCTGGCAGGTGCGCTTCGGCAGGCATGCGCAGGGCAGGAGCTCGCCGTATTTCAGCGCCACTGCCGAAGAAAGACTTGCGGATCTCCATGCCGCATTTGCCGATCCTCAAGTAGACGCGATCCTGTGCACGCGCGGCGGCTACGGCAGCAGCTACCTGCTAGCCGGGCTCGATCTCGGCCTGATCCGTGCCAATCCCAAGCCGCTGCTGGGTTACAGTGACCTGACCGCGCTGCAAAGCCAGCTGCTGGACCAAACCGGGTTGCCCGCGTTCCACGCACCGATGCTGGCTGCGGACTTCGACCGGGCCGATGGCATAGATGAGGCGAGTCTTGCGGCTGTCCTGGGCGGACGCATGCACAGCTATGGGACGGCAGAAGGCATGCGCATATTGCAGCCGGGTAGAGTGCAAGGCAGGCTCTACGGCGGATGCCTGTCGCTTCTTACCGCCGCCCTGGGCACGCCGTATGCGCCTGCGACCGAAGGCACGCTGCTGTTTCTTGAGGATGTGGGTATTAAGCCGTACCAGCTGGACCGCATGCTGCGACATTTGGTGCTCGCAGGCAAGTTTGAAGGTGTTTCAGGCATTGTTTTTGGCGAAATGCTGGATTGCGTTTCGCCCGGTGCGCCTGCCGGGCTACTGGAACGGAGCATTTTGCATGCTCTGTCGTCATTCCCCGGACCCATTGCCATCGGATTACGCTCCGGGCATGTGTCGCGCCGCAATGTGACGCTTCCGTTAGGTGTGAACGCACGCTTGGTTGCACTGGGGGGCGAAGCTTGGCTTGAGCTGCTGGAGCCGGCCGTCCTCCCATGCGCCGGTGTGCGAACCCCCATGGGCCCCGCCTGATGTGCGAAGCTATGAAGCGAGCCCCCTTGTGACAGACGCAATCAGCACCCCGAAACACTTCCACCTGATTGGCATTTGCGGGACCGCCATGGCCTCGCTCGCCGGGCTGCTGCAGGCCAAGGGCCACCTCATTACAGGCTCGGACCAGGCCGCGTACCCGCCGATGTCGGACCTGTTGCACTCGCTCGGCATTCCAGTTGCAGAACCGTTCAGCGAGAGCAACCTGCAGCCGCATCCCGACCTTGTCGTTATCGGTAATGCCCTTTCGCGCGGCAACCCGGAGCTGGAGTACGTGCTCGACACGCGCATTCCGTTTACCTCGATGGCACGGCTCATGGGGGAAGAGTTCTTGCGCGGGCATGAATCGCTGGTGGTCGCAGGCACGCACGGTAAGACCACTACAACAAGCATGCTGGCATGGATTTACCAGACAGCTTCGCGCTTGCAACCCGAGCTGACGCCTTCATTCCTGATCGGCGGCGTAGCGGAGAACTTCGGGACCAGCTTTCAGCTCGGCACAGGCAGGCCTTTCCTGATGGAAGGCGATGAGTACGACACGGCATTCTTCGACAAGGGTCCGAAGTTCATGCACTACTTTCCGGACGCACTGATCCTGACTCATGTCGAGTTCGATCATGCCGACATCTACAAGGATCTCGATGCTGTCAAGACCGCGTTCAAGCGGTTGGTCAACCTACTGCCGAGACGAGGCCGCATCGTTGCGTTTGACGGCGCGCCGAACGTACACGAGTGTGTAGCCAAGGCGTTATGCCCGGTGGAGTTCTACGGCTTCGCGCCGGGTTCGCACTGGAGCGTGAACGGCATGGAACATCAGGAAGGTGTAACGCACTGGACGGTTCTGCGAGCCGGTGAGCCCTGGGCACGGCTGCGCCTGCCCATGGCGGGCGAGCACAACGCGCTGAACGCGACCGCCGCCGCCGCGCTTGCAGCAGGTCAGGGAGTGTCGCTGGACGCGATTGAGGAAGCACTCGCTACGTTTCAAAGCGTCAAGCGACGGCTTGAAATTCGTGCAGTGGTAAACGGCATCACGGTCATCGACGACTTCGCGCACCATCCCACCGCTATCCGCGAAACCTTGCGCGCCCTGCGGTCGACATATCCGGGAAGCCGTATATGGGCAGTGCTGGAGCCCAGGTCGAATACGCTACGCCGCAACATCTTCGAGCGTGAGCTGGTCGAAAGCCTGTCGCTGGCGGATCGCATTGTGCTTGCCGGCGTGTTTAAGGGGGATAGTATTCCCGAACATGAGCGATTGCACCCCGAGCAGGTCATGCTGGCGCTTGCCGAAGGGGGCCACGAAGCTGCGCTCTATGCCCACGCCGACGACATCGTGGACGCAATTGCGCCGGAGCTGGCCGAGGGCGATGTGGTCGCCATTCTGTCGAACGGCGGTTTTGACGGCATTTACGAGAAGCTGCCGGCGCGCCTCCTCGCGTTGTCGGGGCAGTAGCCGGTGCTGCGAGCTTTTGTTCTACTAGCAGTGTGGGCGCTGCTCGCGATTCCAGTCGGCCTGGTGACAGTGCCATGGACCTTGCTGACAGGCAATGCGACGCCCATGTATCGCTGGGGCGTGTGGATCGGCAAGATGGGCTTGCGGGCAGCCGGGGTCAAGCCGCGCGTGCGTTTTGAGGCTTCGCTGCCTGAAGGTCCGTGCCTGTTTCTGGTCAATCATGCTTCCAATCTAGATCCGCCGTTACTGGCGTCGGTGCTGCTGCCGCGACGCACGGCGATGCTCATCAAGCAGGAGCTGCTAAAAATTCCGATCCTGGGCTGGGGCATGAGCCTGGCCGGCTTTGTGCCGGTGGCGCGCTCGGGCAGTGTTGAGGATGCCCGGCGCTCGCTCGATCAGGCGGCTGCGTCGATTCGCTCGGGGCTGTCGATGACGGTATTTGTGGAAGGAACGCGCTCTACGACAGGCAAACTACTGCCTTTCAAAAAAGGGCCATTCTTTCTTGCAATGGCCTGTGGAGTGCCTGTAATTCCTGTCACGTTAGTGGGTACAGGGGGGCTTATGCCTAAAGGCGCACTACGTCTAAGGCCCGGTGTAGTGGAGGTAATAGTGCATGCGCCGTTGCTACCTGCTGCCTTCGCCCGACGCGAGGCACTGATGGCTGCCGTACGTACCGCGATCGGGTCGGCACTTCCTGAGGAACAGCGGTAATTAGTTCTTAATAAAGGCGTTGTAGCCAGTGTCGGATAGCTTAACTCGCATGGCTTTTGCGGCTTCCCGCGTGGCAAACGGCCCTACCTGCACATGAAACAACGGATCTCCGATTGAGGTACGTACGATCGCGGCAAAGCCATCATGCCGCAGCGCAGCGGCCAGTGTTTGCGCGTCAGCTGCACGAGAGACGGCGGCGATCTGAACCATTAAGCCTTCAAACGGCGCAGACTCTGCCGGTTCCGGCACATTCGCAGCGGGAGACGTGGTCAGAGGAGCGTGGAAAGGAACTGGGGAACCGGGGTAAGGTTTCACGCTTGATGCGGTTGCCTGATCGGTATATGCCTTCCCAGATATGTCAGGCTGCCCAGTCACCGGCTGCGTCATGAAGCGAATAGCCGGGGCGGGCTTTGGCTTCGCTTGCGTCAGCGGCATTCCACCGGTATGGTCCGGCTCAGGCGGTAGACCACTCAGCTCGCCGGGAGCCTCCAGGTCCTCCTTTTCCTCGGCCGCATTCTGCCTCGCCGCTGATGGGGATGGGCCCAGCGGCCGTGGAACGTGGGTGGCTGTTGGTGCCGGTGTCACCCTGGCCTGCGGCGGGCTGCTATGGACGGAATAGCCGAAACCGAAGCAGACCGCGCACACTACGGCAATAGCGAAAAAGATGCCAAGTAGTGCCGGGGCACCCAGCACCAGGTCAGCCGGTGCTTCGCTCGGGTATAAATCCTGGTCCGGCTCCAGCGCGCGCCTCATCTAGGTTCATCCTTCATTCCGTCTTTTACATCTTCAGGATGGACGATGTTACTGGTCTTGTTGGTGATCGAGCTTACGGTGTGCTGCAGCAGGGACAGCATTTCAATCGGCAGTGGAAAGATGATGGTCGTGTTCTTTTCCGTGCCGATATCGCGCAGGGTTTGCAGGTAGCGCAGCTGCATAGTGGTGGGTTGCTCGGCGAGCAGCTTGGCGGCATCGACGAGGCGTTGCGCGGCTTCGTACTCACCTTCGGAGTTGATGATTTTGCCGCGCTTGTCACGCTCGGCTTCCGCCTGCCGGGCCATGGCGCGCAGCATCGACTCAGGAAGGTCTACCTGCTTGACCTCGACGCTGACAACCTTGACGCCCCACGGCTCGGTGCGGGCGTCGATGATGGTCTGGATGCGCTGGTTCAAAGCATCACGGTGCGACAGCAGTCCGTCGAGATCCACTTCGCCGAGCACGGAGCGCAGCGTGGTCTGCGCGAATTGCGACGTCTGGTAGACGTAATTCGCTACTTCAATGACCGCCCGTGCCGGATCAAGCACGCGCAGGGTGATGACTGCGTTGACCTTCAGCGTCACATTGTCACGGGTGATGACGTCTTGCGGCGGCACCTCCAGCACCTCCTGCCGGAGCGAGATGCGCACGATCTGGTCAAAGGGGCGGAAAACGAAGATAACGCCGGGACCTTTGGGCGGCACCAGCGCGCGGCCGAGGCGGAAGATGACGCCGCGCTCGTACTCACGCAGGATGATGACGGAGGTAAACAGGTAGAACGCGACGATCAGCAATGCCGCGATGCCGAAAATGCTCATGGTAAAGCCTCTCGTTCGATCAGAAGTGTATAGCAGTTCAAACCGTTTCCGGTTCACGATGCATCTTGACGGTAAACTCAAGTTTCGTTTCAGGATTACCGGTCGAACGCGGGAACGGGTTCCACCAGCAAAGTGAGACCGCGCACGCCCAGTACCTTGAGATGTGCGCCGGTCGGTACGGGGCCGGGTGCCTCCGCAAACCAGAGTTCGCCGCGTACCAGCACCTGCCCGCGCGCAAGCTGCCCCAGTGTGGCGGATGCGCCCAGGGGCTCCTGCGCTACAGCGACTGCCCCGATCATCGCTGCGGGGCCGGTGAGTACCTTATTGTGACGCGCGTGCAAGGCGATGCGAACCAGGAACAGCGTGATAAGACCGAAGCCTGTGCCTACGCCGAGCGCCGTGGCCAGCCGCACCTGCAGCTCCGGGATAGGCCCCGCAACCAGAGTCAGCAGCCCTGTGACCAGGCAGGCGACCCCGGCGGTTGCCAGGATGCCGTGGCTGGGTGCTTTGACTTCAAGCAGCAACAACGTAAGTGCCGCAATGAGCAGCATGATAGCGGTGTAGCGCAGCGGGAGCAGGTTGAGCGCGAATAGTGCCGTGACCACCAGCAAGGTGCCGATCGCACCGGGGATGATGGTGCCGGGCACGTTGAATTCAAGGTAGATGAGCAGGACGCCTGCGACCAGGATCAGCACGGCGATGTTCGGGTCCGTGAGCGCGCCCAGGATGTGCTCTCGCGGTGAAGGCTCAATGGTTTGGAGCTGCGCATTGTGCAGGTGCAGGACGGTTTGTTTGCCGTCGATGCGGGTGACGGTCTGACCGTCGAGGGAGCGAAACAGAGACGGCACATCGGGCGAGACCAGCGTGAGTAAGCCGAGTTGCATGGCTTCCGCTTCCGAGTAGGACTTCGAGTTCAGCACAGCATCCTGCGCGGCGGCGATGTTGCGCTTGCGCAGCGTGACAAAAGAGCGCAGGAACGCGGTTGCGTCGTTTTCGAGCTTCTGCTTCATGATCGGGTCAAGCGTCTTGCCTTCGATGACGGGGTGCGCGGCACCGGCGTTGGTGCCCGGTGCCATCGCGGCTACGTCTGCGGCTTCAAGCAGGAAGAAGCCTGCGGAACCGGCGCGGCTGCCTGCGGGGTCCACGTAGACGATGACCGGAACGGGTGAGGCGAGGATGCTGTGAACCATCTCGCGCATGGATTCAAGCAGGCCGCCGGGTGTGTTCATCAGGATCAGTACAGCGGCTGCGTGATCTTTGTTCGCTTGATCGAGACCGCGCTGTAGGTACATGGCGCTAACCGGCTGGATGGTGCTGTCGAGATGGATGACGGTGACGACGGGCTGCGCGGCAGGGGCGCTTGCGATGCCGGGAAGGCATGCGAGGCACAGCAGCAGAGTGGTGAGGAGCCAGGCTGGGCGGCGCATATGTAGAACGGTAAGAAGGTTGCGCATGGCATGCTCAGTGTACGGCGCGCGACATTGCGGTTGCTAGTTACGCTTGATGGAGCGCATCGCTGCCGTAATAAGGCAAAAGCAGATCCTTCGCTACGCTCAGGATGACCCATTTTAAATGGTTGCGAACCTTGCACATCCTTTAAGCAAGACAGATACATAAAGACAGGTACGTAAGATAAAGTGTTGTCCTGAGCGTAGCGAAGGATCTGCTTTTGCCTTTTATTTTTATTCCTGCACCCGAGATAAGCAGGTCCTTCGACTCCGCTGCGCTCCGCTCAGGATGACACTTGTTTTTTGTCGGTTGCATGTTGAGTTAACTTACTCAGCCTGCTTCAGCTCCAGCTTGACCAGGTTATGCACCCAGCGAGCCGGTTTCTCATCCTCTTCAACAACCAGCTTGAAAGGCCCTCCCTTTGCATCGAGCGGTTTGCCGTCAAGCGTGTCAGCCACAATGACGGTACCTGGATGGAAACCGGGTTCGGTCTCGGCCAGGGACAACACGGCTTTGTAGCCGTCGCTGCCGGTAGCCACCACATACTCTGTAAGCGCCTTGCCTTTTACGGCTTCGGGCACCGGTGCGCCGACCTTCTCCATCAACTCAATTAATGGAACGCCGGAGTAGGTTTGCTTCGCGTGCGAGTGGCCGTCTGTCACAGTAAGCGGTACATGGTGCAGTGCCTTCAGTGCCTCCGGTGAGAAAGAAAGCTGCCCCTGCGCGCCGGCAACAGATAGTGAAGTGCTTTGCGCATAGGTTGAACCGGTGAGAAGAGCAAAAGCAAGAAAAGCGGCTACGTTTCGCATGGGAAATATCAGTTCCAATCCTGTGAACCATTCTGAACAGCCCCATCGTATACTTTCCTCATGTCGATCGTTCGCAATATCAAAGGCGTTGCCAAGGGTATGAGCATCACCTTCGGGGAGATGTTCCAGCCGACGGAAGTGGAAAATTACCCGGACGGTCCTGGACCGTTGCGCGGTGCTGTGTTCCAGGAGCGGTTTCGCGGCGCGCACGTACTGCAGCGCGACGAAAACGGTCTTGAAAAGTGCGTGGCCTGCTATCTATGCGCAGCGGCTTGCCCGGCTAACTGCATTTACATCGAGGCTGCAGAGAATACGGAAGAGAAACGTATTTCAAGCGCGGAGCGGTATGCCAAGGTCTATAACATCGACTACAACCGCTGCATCTTTTGCGGCTACTGTGTTGAGGCTTGCCCCACGGATGCCATTACGCATGGACACGGCTTTGAACTGGCAACTTTCAACGCAACCAGCCTGCTGATGCGTAAGGAAGACATGCTGGTGGCGAACGTGGGCCTGCCCGGCACCACTGCTGCCGGAGCCGATTCGGCGAAGTAAAGGCTGGAATATTGAAGGACGGTGGCCTGCGGGTCGCCGTTTTCCATTTGCGGCATCCCACAAGACGGAGGATTGAGCATGGCGAATGTACGGGTATTTGCGCGGGCCAAGGCCAAGGCCAGCCAGGAGCAAAAGCTGCGCGAGGTACTGCTGGACCTGGTAAAAGCAAGCAGGATTGAGGAAGGCGTCGTTTTCTACGAGCTGTTCGAGACCACAGACGGCGGCGAGTTCTTATTCAACGAAGAGTATGCAGGCAACGAAGAATTTGAAATGCATAAGAGTTCGGACCACTTCAAGCAGGCGGGTGAGGCCATGGAGCCGCTGCTTGACGGAGAGCTGGCGATCTGGGTGGTGGACCCGGTAGAGCCCGTGTTGTAAGCAGGTTGGCAGGTAGTTACGGCTTCGGCTGGAATACTGAATGGAAGGCACACCTGACGGTGTGCCTTTTCCATTTGGGGGGACAAGCCGATGACACCGGAAGAGTTTTTACCGAAAGCCGCAGCAGCCGCGCGTGCCGCAGGTCACATCTTTCCCGAGCATGCCGCGTGCGAGGCTGCGCTGGAGTCGGCCTGGGGCGGCTCCGCGCTAGCCGTGCGAGCCAACAATCTTTTCGGGCAAAAGCAGGCGCATCCGCCGCGCGGTACGTCGCTGTCCATGCCTACCCATGAGTTTCTACATGGAGCCTGGGTGACCGTGCCCGCCGAGTGGATGATTTTTGCCGACTGGCAAAGCTGCTTTGCGGAGCGGATGGCGGTGCTGCAACGGCTTGCGGGCGAGTTTCCGCAGTACCACGCGGCGCTGGCCGCGCAAACAGGGGAACAGTTTGTGACGGCTGTCTCACAACGGTGGTCGACTGACCCGCAGCGGGCGGCCAAAGTGTTGAGCGTGTTCCATGAGCACTTTGCCGGCTCGCAGGTTCTGGTTGCTTAGGCAGGTTGCGGCTCGGTCCTGATCGGGGACTGCTTCACTTCCTGCCGCAACGCAGCTTCACGAATGGGCTTTTCATGCAGCAGCAGCTCAGTGGCTTGCAGGTGCGGGTTTGCATGGAACCAGCGCTTGCAGGCATCGTTGTGCAGCAGGTTCAGCAGCGCCATCAGGGACATGCCCTGGTGGTGCGCCATCCACTCGCGGACGAGGCGGGGGCGCTCGCGGCCTTGTGTGTAGTCCACTGCTTCATACAGGCCGTACGCACCGCCCCAGCCGGATTTGGCCATGGTGTGCAGATTTCGCAGGGCCGCTTCGCGATCAATGCCAAGGGCCAGATAGCTGGCGTACGGTGCCACCACCGGGCCTGCAGTCGCGTCCCATTTGAGCGCGATCTGCGGGATGCCGAAAGCCTTGTAGTGGTAGTGGCCGCCGTCGTCGAGCTCGGCGTAGCCTGACTCTGAAATGCCCCATGGAATCCCCAGTTTTTTGCCGTACGCACGCTGCACTTCAACCACGCTGCTCAGGGTGCGCGCCATCAGCGTGTCCGGGTAGGTGCGCATCCACAGGTTCGGCATCAGGTACTCGAACAT